>JAFSFT010000005.1 GCA_017435045.1 Oscillospiraceae bacterium | reverse complement strand
TGCTTTGGAGAGGATTTTAAGCTCGCCAACTTTAATTTCAATTTTGCCTGTAGGGATGTTTGGGTTTGCCTTTTCACGCAGTACAACTTCGCCCTTTGCCATAACTACAAATTCTGTACGGAGCATTTTTGCTTTTTCCAGAGTTTCTGCAGCACAGTCATCGCCGAAGTTCAACTGTACAACGCCCTTTGTGTCACGCACGTCGCAGAACACAACAGCACCAAGGTCTCTTACCTTTGCAACATAACCTGCTACTGTTACTTCTTCGCCAACATTGGCTTCGCTTAAAGCAACGGAGTAGTGGGTTCTTCTCAAATTACCCATTGTTTCCATAAAAAAACCTCACTTTATATATAAGTAATTTTGTTTACATATCAAAATCCACCCAGTTTTAGACCGTGTGATTTCAGTACACAATAAAGGGTTACACAATAACCCTATTTTGATATTATACTCTTAAAACAAAAAGGTATCAAGCCTTTTTGGCCCGATACCTTATATTTTTTGCTCTATATTTTAAAAATCGCCTTTAAAAAGCCCTTTAAAAACCTTGGACTTCTTACCACAACAACCTTCATACAATCAACTCCTTGGTTTATTGTATGAAAAATCTGCAGCAGCTGACACTGCATAAAACTGCATATGCATCAAAAACGATAGTTTTTTAAAAGGTTATTGACAAATTGCATCTGCCGCAGCCGTACATCAAATAAGCTGTACGCAAAAACACTGTACAGATTTATTTTTTAAGGTTGTCCTTAACCAGTTTAACCTCGTCAAAGCTCTTTTTAAGCTGTTCCTGTGTCTGTGTAAGCAGATTGTCGCAGTACTGTGTAACTGTGGCTTTAAGCTGTGTTGCCTGTGCCTGTGCTGTCTGCTCAATTTCCTTTGCCTTTGCAGTTGCTTTAAGCACAATTTCCTCGTTGTCCACAAGGTGAGCTGCTCTTTCCTCTGCCTTGCGCACAACCTCCTCTGCTTCTTTTGCAGCCTTTGCCATAATCTGTGCCTTGTCCTTTACAATGGCCTTTGCCTGCAGGATTTCCTGTGGCATATTGATGCGGATATCGTCAATGATGTCGCGTGCTTCCTCAATGTCAACAACACGCTTACCGCCTGAAAGCGGCACACTCATGCCTTCTTCCAGCAATTCTTCCAATGCTTCCAGCATTGCTTCTATGGAAACTGCCATAAGCTATTTCTCCTTTACCATTTTCTCTTTAAGTATTTCTTTGATTTCTTCAGGCACAAACATATCTATATCGCCGCCAAACTCTGCAATCTGACGCACCAGTGTGGAGGACAGATACATATATTCCTGATTTGTAACCATAAACAGTGTTTCCAGTTCAGGGTTAAGTTTTTTGTTGATAAGTGCCTGCTGAAATTCGTATTCAAAGTCGGTTACCGCACGCAGGCCCTTGATAAGTGTGTGTGCATTTTTAAGCTGTGCATAGTCTGCAACCAGACCTGTGTAGCTGTCCACCTCAACATTTGGGATATGCTTTGTAACACGTTTGATAAGCTCTACCCTTTCCTCTGTGGTAAAGGTAGGTGTTTTTGCAGGGTTTACAAGCACTACAGCAATAACCTTGTCAAAAAGCTTGCTGGAGCGTTCGAGAATGTCCACATGGCCCTTGGTTACAGGGTCAAAACTGCCCGGACAGATTGCTATTTTCATTGCTGGGACTCCTTTTGAAATTTGCTTACGAGCACCTTGCCGTATTTGTACTGTTTTTTGAGCTTTAAGCCTTCAATATCCTGTGGTTTCCAGCCAAGCTCGCTTTCTGCAATTATTATACCATCATCTGACAGTATTTCGCAAACTTTTGGCAGTATTTCATCCAAAATTCCCAGGCTGTATGGCGGGTCAAGAAAAACAATGTCAAATTTTTCCTTTGTGGTACGCAGAAAGTCCTGAGAAACCATATTTACAACCCTTGCCTTGTCAAAAAGGCCGCAGCTTTTAAGGTTTCTGGTGGTTACATCAACAGCCTTTGGTGCCTGGTCCACAAACACGCCAAAACTTGCACCACGGCTTAAAGCTTCTATGCCCATCTGGCCTGTGCCGCTGAAAAGGTCAAGCACCCTTGCTCCGGGAACAATAAACTGAATAGAGGAATATACCCCCTCCTTTACCCTGTCAATTGTAGGGCGTGTGTCCATACCCTCTACCGACAGAAGTGGCTTGTTGCGTGCTGCACCGCTGATTACTCTCATATATCTTATCCTCTATGTGTGAAAAAATTCGTAAATACTATTTGCATCCCTTTCGCTGATGCCCTCTGCCTGCATAAGTTCTTCTGCTGACAAAGTTTTTATGTTGGAAAGGGTCTTAAAAGCTTTCATAAGATTTTCTGCCTTTTTCTCCCCTATACCCTTTATTTTTGTAAGCGTTACCGCATAGGACTTTGTCTTTTGGTTTTTACGCATATATTCTATGGCAAAACGGTGAACCTCGTCCTGAATTTCTGTAATAAATTTAAATATGCCCTTATGCATTGCAATGGCAATTTCGCCCTCGGGACCAACCAGTGCACGGGTGCGGTGCTTTGAATCCTTTACCATACCAAACACAGGTACATCGCTGAAGCTGGTGCCTGCTATAATCTCTGTGACAGAGGATAAATGTCCTTTGCCGCCATCCAGCAGAATAAGGTCGGGCTTGGTGCCGAACTGACCTTTTTCGCCCATATCATAGCGGTTTATACGGCGGGATATAACCTCCTGCATAGAGGCGTAGTCGTCGGTGCCTGCCACAGAGTTTATCTTAAATCTGCGGTATCCCGCCTTGTATGGCTTGCCGTCGCTGAACACCACCATACCTGCCACGCTGGTGCCGTCGCCCCAGTTGGAAATGTCGTAGCTTTCTATGATTTTGGGCGGTGCATCCATACCAAGCAATGCACCCAGCTCGTCCACAAAACGCTCGGATTTGTTGAGTCTGCCGCTTTCGCGGGCAAGGCGTTCCACTGCATTGGTGTATGCCATTTTGATGATTTTTGTATTTTCGCCCTTCTGCGGAACGGTTATATTTATCTTTACCTCGGTCTGTTTTTCGATATATTCAAGGATTGCCCCGTCCTCAGGATACTCGTCCAGATAGATGTTCTTTGGAGGATTTTCCCTTGAATAAAACTGTACAAGAAAGCTGCTTCTTACCTCGTCTGCATTGGTTTCGCCAAAGAAAACGTGCTCTTTTTTATCCACAAGGCGGCCTCTGCGGTAGCGCAGAACACTGACAACGCTGTTGCTGCCGCCGCAGGCGACGGCAATAAAATCGTGGTTTGAGAGATTTTTATTGACCACATTCTGCCCCTGTGCCAGCTTGTTGATTGCTATTATCTGGTCACGGATAACCGCCGCTTTTTCAAAATCCAGATTTTCGCTGCACTGCTCCATACTTTTTGTCAGGCTGTCGACTATTTTATCGGTATCCTGGCTGATAAATCTTGTGGCATTTGCAATAATTTCGGCATAGTCCTCTTTGCTGATTTTACCTGTGCACAGCCCCATACACTTTTTGATGTGATAGTTAAGACAGGGGCGTTCCCTGCCAAAATCGCGGGGGAACTGTCTTGTGCAGGTTGGCAGACGGAAAATCTGCTGTGTGGTGTTGACCATTTCTCTTACTGCAAAAGATGACATATACGGGCCGAGGAACTTTCCGCTGTCGTCCTGCTGGAACGCAGCAGTAATGCGTGGATATTCTTCCTTTGAAATCTTTACAAAGTTATAACCCTTGTCATCTTTCAAAAGAATATTGTACTTAGGAGAATGCTGCTTTATCAGGCTGCACTCAAGGGTAAGTGCTTCAAACTCGCTGTTGGTCACAATAACGTCAAAGGAGAAGGCGTTTTCCACCATCTTTGCAACCTTTGTTTCGTGAACAGCACCGGGCTTGAAGTACTGGCTTACACGGTTGGTCAGCCGCTTGGCTTTGCCGATATATATAATTTCGTCCTTCCCGTTGCGTATAATGTATACACCCGGAAGTTTTGGCAGACTTTTTGCCTTGCGGAAAAGCTCTTGTTTTGTCATATTTCTCCTGAATTAAAAAAACACCGCCTTATATTCAAGGCGGTGTATGCGTCAAAAATTAGTCAGCAAAACCGGAATTTACAAGTTTTACCAATGCTTCTACAGCAGCTTCTTCGTCCTGACCATCAGCGATAACGCGGATTGTTGTACCGCCTACGATACCAAGGGACAAAACACCGAGAAGGGATTTTGCGTTAACTCTTCTTTCTTCTTTTTCTACCCAGATGGAAGATTTGAATTCGTTAGCTTTCTGAATGAAGAATGTTGCTGGACGTGCGTGCAAACCAACCTGATTTTCAACTGTTACATCTTTATAAAACATTGTTATATCTCCTCATAAATGAATGCTTTTTACAGCTAAATTGAATATGTGTATATCTTATAATATTTATATGCATTAGTCAACAAAATCGCTTCAAAATTTATGTTATTCACATAGTTTTATTCAAGTTTAAAACAAAAAATTGTGCAATTTTACCAATACTTTTCAACTTGCTTGTTAAAGTTATCTAACTATTTTTACCTTTCTTTTTAACAGGCAAAGGATTTTGCTCAATGTATTTTTGATACATATCAGGGCGTTTGGCCTTTGTGCGTGCCAGAGAGTCCTCAAAGCGGTAATCCTTTATGTTCTTTTCGTGTCCGCTTAGCAGTACATCAGGTACCTTTCTGCCCATCCACTCGTATGGTCTTGTGTACTGTGCGTGTTCCAGCAGGCCGTTGTAATGGCTTTCTTCCATAAAGCCCTCGCTGCTTTTAAGCACGCCCTCGCACATACGGCTTACTGCATCGGTAATGACAAGAGCAGGCAGCTCGCCCCCTGTAAGCACAAAGTCGCCTATGGAAATTTCCATATCTGCAATTTCCTCGATAACACGCTCGTCTATTCCCTCGTAGTGACCGCATACGATGGTAATATTTTCCTTTTTGCTAAGCTCTATTGCCAGCTCCTGATTGAACACCTTGCCTGCCGCTGTGGTAAAAATTACAAACGGCTTTGAAGAAGATTTTTCCTCGATTGCCTTGCAGCAGTCGTATATAGGCTGTGTCTGCATAACCATACCGTGGCCGCCGCCGTATGGAGTATCGTCCACATTTTTATGTTTATTCAGGGTGTAGTCTCTTATGTTAAATACCTCTACTTCAATTTTACCCGCAGCCTTTGCACGGCCTATAATGCTGGTGTTAACCACAGCCTCGCACATTTCGGGAAATAAGGTTGCTATGTTAATCTTCACTGAACATACCCTCTATAACTTTTATTCTGATTTCTTTTTTGTCGATATCTGTAGACACAAGAAATTCGTCCACTGCAGGGAACATAAATTCCTTGCCCTGTGCATTTAATATTGTGTAGACATCGCTTGCACCAAAATTGTCAACTGCCTGTACAGTGCCCATTTCTTCCTCTGTTTCACAGTTGATAACTCTGCATCCGATAAGGTCCTCGATAAAATAGGTACCTTCCTCCAGCTCGATTTCGTCACGGTCAAGATAAATTATTTTACCGATAAGCTCCCTTGCCTGTTCAACAGTATCGATGCCCTCAAATTTTATAAGCACCATATTTTTGTGGCAGCGCACATCCTCGGCATACATTGCTTTGTAGTGCATTCTGTTTGCCTGAATAAAAAAGCAGTCAAACTCCTCGAGAAACTCAGGATAATCTGCCCATGGATAAACCTTAACCTCGCCTTTTACACCGTGAAGTGCCACAATTTCGCCAGTCTGAATATAGTTCATACAATATACCTCAATAAAAATATATTAACTATAATATTATACCATCTGCGGTATACCTTTTGCAAATTTTTCACCCGAAAGAATTGAAAATCATAATATAAAGGTAAAGCCGCTGCAGGCTTTGCCCAAGGCTTTAATTTTATCAGTTTAAAGGAGACGATCGAATTGAACAGGTTTTACACAGCAGAAAATTTAAACTACACAAACGGCGGATACAACGGCGGTAACGGAAACAGCGGCAATGGAAACGGCAGCAACGGCGGCACAGAGTGCTCTTTCACCAACACTGCCACTGCACAGGGCTACCTTGAAGCAACAGGCACGGGAAATCCCACAATGGTAAGCGGAGAGGACTCGGTAACACTTAACTGTATATTTGCAGACATTATAAAAACTGCCGACCGCGACAGCATAACTGCAGGCGACAGAGTGCGTTACACCATAACCTTCCGCAATATGTCAGACAGAGAGATGTACAACGTAAAGATTACCGACAATTTATCGCCATATCTCAACCCAATTGCAACCACAATTATGCCTGCACCGCGTCCGGGCGAAAGCCTTGAAAAGGGAATAACCCTTGGCAGAGTGCCTGCAAACAGCGAAAGAACCCTTACATATACCGCTGTGATTACCGATGATGTAACGGAAGATGTGGTAAACCGTGCTTTTGCGGACTTTTCTTTCCGAGGTTCAGACGGCACGGAACAGATAGCCTCCACCCATATAACCAGCCTTACCCTGCCACTGGAAAATCAGGGCATTACGGTTACCAAAACAGCCGATAAAAGCTACATTACCTCCCGTGATGAAACTGTAGTATTTACAATAAGGGTACACAACAGCTCGGCACGGGTGCTGCACGACCTTGTTGTAAGCGACAGACTTCCAACCGGTATGGGATATGTGGAAAACTCCACCGTTATAGGCAACAACCCTGCCATTGATGCTGACCCCGCCGACGGCATATACATAGGCACACTGGCCGCAGGCGGCGATGCAACCGTTAAATTCTCCGCAAGGGTAAATATGGACTGAACCAACTAAAAGGTGCAATATGAAAAATTTTATAAATACTGCAAAAATTGAATATCTGGACGGCGAAATAATCCGTACACTGTACAGCAACAGTGTAACCATACCTTTTCTGTACCCTCATCAATATATATCGGGAGAGGTGTTCTGCCGCAAAGGCTGCCGTAAGTGGTCTGTATACATAAAGGAAAAAATCAGCGGCAGGGAAATTTTCAGACTGAACGGATACACCGGCAAAGGGTTTTATTGCCGTATAAAATCCGACAGGCAGTATTTTATAATTTTTGAAGGAGATGAAAACAGCACTATGCGGCTGTACAACATACCCGACTGCACCACCGTATGCCATGAATGCATATGACATATAAAAATGCATAAAAATAAATTTGTTAATTATGCTTTAAAAACGACAGCTTCTGACCTGTACTGTGTTCAGAAGCTGTTTTTATTGTTACTATTTCATAGCTATTTAAATAATAATTTTATAAAAAAACAAATTGTACACAATTAAGTATTGACAATACTTCCAATAGGAAATATAATATCTTCATTGAATATTTAAACAATTATTTTGAATATAAAATCATATTACACTATTTAAACGGAGGTAGTAAAAATGGCTCTCTGGAGCGGACGGTTTGAAAAGGATATGGACCTGATTGTAAAGCAGTACAATGCTTCCATCGGCTTCGACCAGCGGCTTTACAATTATGATATAAACGGCAGCATTGCACATGTTACCATGCTTGCCGCACAGAACATTATCACTGATGAGGAAAAAGACATTATTATTGGCGGACTTGAACAAATCCGTGCAGGCATTGCAAGCGGCGAAATTGTTTTTTCCTATGAGGATGAAGATATCCACATGGCAATAGAATCCCGCCTTATCCAACTGGTAGGCGATGTTGGCAAAAAGGTGCATACAGGACGTGCAAGAAATGACCAGAGTGCCGTTGACGTAAAGCAGTTCTTATGCTTTGAGCTTAAAGAGATTATAAAAAACCTTATAGAAATGGAAAAGGTTATACTCAAAAAAGCAGAACAGTACAAAGACAGCATTACCGTTGGCTTTACCCATATACAGCACGCACAGCCTATAACACTTGGTTTTATGTTTATGGCATACTTCCAGATGTTCAAACGAGACATCCAGCGTCTTGCCGATGCTTATGAAAGAATAAACTGGTGTCCTCTGGGCACCTGTGCACTGTGCGGCACAACAATTCCGCTGGACCGATTTATGACAGCCGAACTGCTTGGCTTTGCCGGCCCTACAGAAAATGCTATGGACACAGTAAGTGACCGCGACTATATTCTGGAATTTTTGAGTGCCGCATCCATCAGTATGATGCATATTTCCCGCTGGGCAGAGGAATTTACATGGTGGAACAGCACCGAATTTTCATATATAGCTATAGATGACAGCTTCTGCACAGGCAGCAGCATGATGCCGCAGAAGAAAAACCCTGACATTGCAGAACTTCTGCGTGGCAGATGCGGCAGGGTTTACGGAGACCTGATGGGTATGCTTACAGTTATGAAAGGCACACCGCTTACATATAATAAGGATTTTCAGGAAGACAAGGAATATCTGTTTGATGCCATTGACACCTGGAAAACTTCGGTGGCAATATTTGCAAAAATGCTGGAAAAAACCGAATACCGCATGGATATGATTGCACCGCAGCTGGAAAAAGGTTTCCTCAATGCAACAGACGTGGCCGAAAATCTTGTTATGGCAGGCATTCCTTTCCGACAGGCACACCACATTACAGGCAGACTTGTAAAACTTTGCGAAAACAAGGGCTGCAGCCTTGAAGCCCTGACAGATGAAGATATAAAGAGTGTAAACCCTGATATCAGCAAAGCAACACTTGGCGACATAAGTATAAAAGCCTGTGTTGAAAACCGCAGTACATTTGGCGGCACAGCACCAAGAGAGGTGCAGCGTCAGATTGAAAACGGCACAGCATGGATTGAAAATGTAGAAAAAGAATGGAGTTAATTTTATGGAACAAACTGTATACTATGGCATTTTATCAATTGTGCCTATTATAGTTACAATAGGCATGGTTCTCTGGACCAAAAACGTTATCCTCTCACTTTTCACAGGTGTATTTTCAGGTGCATTTATCGTGTGCGGCTATTCCCCTATAGATGCCCTGCAGTCCACCATCGGTGATTATATTATTCCAAGACTGCTTGACAGCTACAACGCAGGCATTATGGTTTTGCTTGTATTTATCGGCGGCTTTGTTACCCTGCTTGAAAAAAGCGGCGGTGCGCACGCATTTGCCGCAGCTGTTGCAAAATTTGTAAATACACGCTGCAAAACACAACTTGCTGCCTGGCTTGGCGGTATTATCATCTTTTTCTCTGAACTTGGCACACCAATGATTGTTGGCCCTATCTTCAACCCATCCTTCAGAAAAATGCGTATCTCCAAAGAAAAAATGGCCTGGATTCTGGACACAACATCCTCTCCTGTATGTGTACTGCTGCCTTTCTTTGGCTGGGGTGCAACAGTAATGGGTATTCTTGCTGTTGAATTTGAAGCACTTGGTATTACAAATCTTACCGACTGGAGTGCATTCTGTCAGGCTATTCCTTACCAGATTTATCCTATCCTCTGCCTTATTATGGTTCCTCTTGTTGCTTTCAGCGGCAGAGAATTCAGTGCAATGGCAAAGGCTGAACAGAACGCACGCAAAGGCATCTTCTCACCTGCTGCAGGCGAAGAAAAATTTGCACCTGTTACAGTAAATAAAACTGTATCCCCTCTGGTTGTTATTATCCCTCTTATCGTTATGCTTTCTGTTTTCTTTGCACTGCTTGTTCCTCTGGGTTTCCCTACAAGTGCAGTGCCTGGCGGAAAAATGCGTATTGCCCTTATCTCCTCATACCTGCTGGCTGCTGTTACAATGATTATCCTGATGAAGATTTATAAAGTAATGGATATCAGCGAAGGTATCAAAACATATATCAAAGGCTGCAACAAGCTGTTCGACTGCATTATGCTGCTTGTGCTTGCATGGGGTCTCAGTACAGTTGACGGTGTTCTCGGTACAAGCGAATTTATCGTACAGATTGCAAGAGATACAATCCCTGTATGGAGTGTTCCTGCCATCATATTTATCATTGCTGCAATTATGTCCTTTGCAACAGGTACATCCTGGGGTACATACGCAATTGTTCTTCCTATAGCTGTTCCAATGGCACACCACCTTGGCGTTGATATGATTGTTACAATCGGTGCTGTACTTTCCGGCGGTCTTTTTGGCGACCACTGCTCACCTGTTTCCGACACAACAATCCTTTCCTCCATCGGTGCAGAATGTGAACTGATGAACCATACATGGACACAGCTGCCTTATGCAATGCTGGTTGCAGGTGTATCACTTATTGGTTATATCGTTGCCGCATTCTTCAACACACCTGTTGTTACAGTTATCTGTGCAGTTGTTCTGATTGCTGTATACCTTGTAATTGCAAATATAAAAGGCATCAAGATTGAAAATCTTACACTTGAAGATGTTGATAAGCTGGAAGCTGAAGAACAGAATGCATAATTCTGACAAAAGCATATAAAAAATTAAATCCACAGCGTATTGATATACGTTGTGGATTTTTTGCACAAATAAAAGTCCTGCAGAAAACCTGCAGGACTTTTTGTGGTTTAGTCTATTTCTACAATTACTTTATCGCCACTGCGTGTAGCTGCAGCTCTCATAACTGTACGGATAGCCTTTGCAATTCTACCCTGTTTGCCGATAACTCTGCCCATATCCTCAGAAGCAACGGAAAGATGGAACACGATCGCGCCTTCTTCGTTTTTGTCGCCGCCTGTAACGGATACAGCCTCTTTATTTTCAACAAGGCCTCTTGCAATATTGAGTAACAACTGCTCCATTACATCCACCACCTAATTAGATGATGTTGTTTTTCTTCAAAAGAACTTTAACAGTATCTGTTGGCTGAGCACCTGTAGCAATCCATTTTTTTGCTTTTTCTGCATCGATGTTTACGAGTGCAGGTTCTTTAGTTGGGTCATAAGTACCGATTTCTTCGATAAATCTGCCATCACGTGGGAATCTGGAATCAGCAACAACTACTCTGTAGAAAGGAGCTTTTTTTGCGCCCATACGGCGAAGTCTAATTTTAACAGCCATTTTAAATATCCTCCAAGATAAATATTGATAAATGTTTTTTACTTTTTAATAAGTTGTATATTAACTGCCTTAAAGGCAGGAAATACCTTTGTTACATGCCACGCATCATACGTGCAAAGGCTTTTGGATTTTTTGTAACCTGCTTCATCATCTTCTGCATCTGTTCAAACTGTTTGAGAAGCTTGTTCACTTCCGGAACTGTTGTACCGGAACCTGCTGCAATTCTGCGTTTGCGTTTAGGGTCGATGATGGAAGGTTTTGCACGCTCGGCTTTTGTCATGGAATTGATGATAGCCTCTGTGCGTTTCATTTCTTTTTCGGCACGTTCTTCATCCTCTGTTTTGAGGCTGCCTGCGCCCGGAATCATGGAAAGCATACTGCTGATGCCACCCATTTTGTTAACCTGTCTGAGCTGTTCCAGCATATCGTTCATATCGAACTTATTGCTTTTCATCTTTGCAACAAGGTCCTTGCTGGATTCCTCGTCGGTTACCTCGGCTGCCTTTTCGATAAGGGAGAGCACATCGCCCATACCAAGGATACGGCTTGCCATTCGGTCAGGGTGGAAAAGCTCGAGGTCATCAAGTTTTTCGCCTGTACCGATAAATTTGATTGGCTTACCTGTTACAGCCTTTACACTGAGTGCCGAACCGCCACGGGTGTCACCGTCAAGCTTTGTAACGATTACACCGTCAAGACCAATTGTCTCGTTGAACTGTTTTGCAACGTTTACCGCGTCCTGACCTGCCATTGCGTCAATAACCAGAAGTGTTTCGGTTACGTCGATGGTGTTTTTGATTTTGGTAAGTTCAGCCATAAGCTGTTCGTCAATATGCAAGCGGCCTGCGGTATCCAGGATAAGAATATCGTTACCGTAGTCTCTTGCGTGGTTATATGCCTTTTTGGCAATAACCGCAGGGTCTGTTTTGCCCATCTGGAAAACAGGTGCTCCTGCCTGACCAGCCACAATTTCAAGCTGTTCGATAGCTGCAGGACGATAGATGTCCAATGCGGCAATCATAGGTCTGTGACCCTGCTTGAGATACATCTTTGCAAGCTTTGCACAGTGTGTGGTTTTACCTGCACCCTGCAGACCGCACATCATAATAACTGTAGGGCCTTTGTTTGCAAATTTGATACGCTGGTTCTGGCTGCCCATCAGCGCTGTAAGTTCTTCGTTTACAATTTTGATAACCTGCTGTGCAGGTGTAAGGCTGCCCATAACCTCGGCACCCATTGCACGCTCGCTTACTGTGCTGATAAAGTTTTTTGCAACCGTGATGTTAACGTCTGCCTCAAGAAGTGCTATGCGGACCTCTCGCATTGCAAGCTTGATGTCCTGCTCTGTAAGTTTACCTTTGCTTTTAAGCTTTTTGAATACGCCGCCAAGTTTCTGGCTTAAACTTTCAAATGCCATTTAGCCCTCCTGTTCTGCCAGGCCGTCGATAATGCTCATAATATCTGCAGCGGATTTCTGGATATCGTCGTTGGTTGTATATGATGCAGAGTTGTAAAAGGCGATGTTCTGAGCATAGGTTTTGATTTTGCTTATACCGTCCATAAGGAGCTTGTATTTTTCTGCAAAGCCAACCTGCTCCTCCAGCTCTGTGAGGATGTTTTCGCCACGTTTGATGGAGTCTCTTACGCCCTGGCGGGTGATACCGAAGTTGTCAGCAATTTCTGAAAGTGAAAGGTCCATATGATAATACTGCTGCATCATATCTCTCTGCTTTTCTGTAAGCACATTGCCGTAAAAGTCCAGCAGATAGGACATATTCAGATTCTTTGACATTCGTACCACTCCTTTCTGTAAAGTTTTTATGCTTTACAAGCCTATAATATTATAGGGGAAAGTGCTCCTTTTGTCAACACTTTTTATGTTATTTTGCATAAAAAAACATAAATTTTTTCTACAATGTAAATTGCGACAGCTTTACACCTTTTTTGCATTTTACGCAGGCAGACAGATATGTTTACTCAAGTCAATAATATTCTTTTCTGTCCAATCTATTCTGAATACGCAGCTTGTTTTACTGTTGGGCTGAGATAGCTTTACATCATAATATTTACATCAAAATATATACATCAGGAATGTGCCTGCCTTACATTGACAAACTGTGTTGGGATGTTGTATAATTACGTCAGATACCCCCAGGGGGTGTAGGTATAAAGGAGTGATTTTTATGATGGCTGACAAGGCAAAGGTTATGCGTCTGCTCAAAACTGCCCGTGGTCAGATTGACGGAATAATAAAAATGGTAGAGGAAGACCGATACTGCATCGATATATCCCATCAGCTTATGGCTACCGAGGCCGTGCTTAACACCACCAACAAAGAGGTGCTGGCAGCACACCTTAAGCACTGTGTAAACAACGCCGAAAGCGGCGAACAGCGTGATGCCAAGATTGACGAGTTTATAAAAACCATAAGCAAGGTGCTGTAAAGCAGATTTTTCCGTTATACAGGTCTGCTGCACACAGATACACTGTGCAAATGCACTGTATCCGCACAGACAGCACATAAACATAATATATATAACATTTATCAAGGAGATTATATGGAACAGAAGTTCAACGTTACGGGTATGACCTGTTCTGCCTGCTCCAGCAAGGTTGAGAGAGAAGTATCAAAGCTGGAGGGTATAAACAAGGTCACAGTAAACCTGCTGACAAACAGTATGCAGGTGGATTTTGACGAAAATATAACCAGCAACAGCAAAATTATCGCCACTGTTGTGAAAGCAGGCTACGACGCCTCTGCCGTGGGTGCAAAAAACAGCAGCGATACTGCTGAATACACAGCACCAAAGCGTATAGGCGAAAACAAGGAGGAGATTGCCGCTTTTAAAAAGCGTATTGTAATCTCATTTGCATTTCTTATACCGCTTATGTATGTGTCCATGGGCAGTATGCTGGGAGCTCCCCTGCCATTCTTTCTGACAGGGGTTGAAAACGGGGTTTCCTTTGCATTTATACAGTTTATACTCTGTGTTCCCGTACTGATTGTAAACCAGAAATATTTTACCAAGGGCTTTGGCTCGCTGTGGCACCGCAGTCCGAATATGGACAGCCTTATTGCCGTGGGCTCCTCTGCGGGGCTTATCTACGGCATTTTTGCCATCTTCCGTATGAGTTACGCACTTGGTCAGGGAGATATGGCAACTGTCCACCAGTACCATATGAACCTTTATTTTGAATCCTCTGCAATGATTCTCTGCCTTATCAATCTTGGCAAGTTTCTCGAGACAAAATCCAAGGGCAAAACCAGCGAGGCACTGAACAAGCTGATTGACCTCGCCCCCAAAACCGCCCTTGTGGAAAAGGACGGCAACATTGTGGAAATCCCCGTGGAACAGGTTGCTGCAGGCGACATCCTTGTGGTAAAACCGGGCAGCAGCATCCCTGCAGACGGTTTTGTTATCGAGGGCGAAACCCACATTGACGAGGCTGCCATCACAGGCGAAAGCATACCTGTATTCAAGGAAAAAGGGTCCTCTGTAATAGCTGCAACCATCAACAAGGAAGGCTTTGTAAGGGTAAAGGCCACAAAGGTTGGCAGCGATACCACATTTTCTCAGATTATCGCCCTTGTGGAAAACGCATCCTCCACCAAAGCACCTATCGCAAAGCTGGCAGACAAAATCGCAGGCGTATTTGTACCAGTGGTTATGACCATTGCACTTATCACCGCAATTGTATGGCTGGCTATGGGTGCAGGCTTTGAATTTGCACTGAACAACGCAATAAGTGTGCTGGTTATAAGCTGCCCGTGTGCACTTGGCCTTGCAACCCCTGTTGCGATTATGGTAGGCACAGGCAAAGGTGCTGAAAACGGCATCCTTATCAAAAGCGGCGAAGCACTTGAAATTGCACACAATGTACAGACGGTTGTGCTGGACAAGACAGGCACCATTACCGAGGGCAAACCAAAGGTTACAGATATTTATCCTGTCGGTACAGACAAAAGCCTTCTTCTGCAGATTGCCGCAAGCCTTGAGGCCAAAAGTGAGCATCCGCTGGCCGTTGCAATATGCGAATACGCGGACAAAAACCGTGTGACAAAGCTGGAAACACAAAACTTTGAGGCCGTGTCCGGCAAGGGCATATGTGCAGAGATTGCAGGCGATAAATATATTGCAGGTAACCTGCGTATGATGAACGAAAGCAGTATAGACACAACATCTGTGCAGAATGCTGCAGACAGCTTTGCAGAGGACGGCAAGACACCGCTTATCTTTGCCAAAAACAGCACTGTTATTGGCGTTATTGCTGTGGCTGACACACTCAAAGCCAACAGCAAGGAAGCTATAAAAGACTTAACAGAAATGGGCATTGATGTTATAATGCTTACAGGCGACAACGAAAAAACTGCCAAGGGCATTGGCAAAGAGCTTGCTGTAAGCCGCATTATTGCCGAAGTTCTGCCGCAGGACAAGGAAAAAGCCGTGTCCGACCTTCAGAAGGAAGGCAAAATTGTTGCCATGGTTGGAGACGGCATAAACGATGCCCCTGCCCTTGTGCGTGCTGACGTTGGCATTGCCATAGGCAACGGCACCGATGTGGCAATTGAAAGTGCAGATATCATTCTGATGCACAATGACCTTTCCAGCGTGGTAACCGCAATAAAACTGAGCAAAGCTGTTATAAGAAATATCAAGCAGAATCTGTTCTGGGCATTTTTCTATAACTGTCTGGGCATTCCGCTTGCAGCAGGTGTTTTCTACACAGCTTTCGGATGGCAGCTTAACCCTATGTTCGGTGCAGCTGCAATGAGCTGCAGCAGCCTGTTTGTGGTTACAAACGCACTGAGACTTAAATATTTTCAGGCCAAAAACCTGTCAGATATCAAACCAGATGAAGAACCAAAAGAAGAAAAGGAGATTATAAAGATGACAACACTTAAAGTTAACGGTATGATGTGCCCTATGTGCAAAAAACACGTTGAAGAAGCTCTCAATGCTTTCCCTGGCGTTGCAGCAGAGGTAAACCTTGAAGCTAAAGAAGCAAAAGTTAACCACCCTGACACAATCAGTGCACAGGAACTTGCTGATGCTGTTACAAAAGCAGGTTACGAAGTTGTGGGTATAGAATAATCAAAAGGCCTTTGCAAATTACTTTTGCAGAGGCCTATTTTATTGATTTACTTATGTAATTTTTTATGATATATTGTATGTAATTGATATATTTTACGAGAATTTCTCCTTTCAATTTGCTTTACAACTTCAACAAATTTTCAGAGATGAGGTAAAATGAGTACATATCATATCCTTTACAACAGACTTTCCCGCAGCAATACCGGCGAACTTGAAGCTCATATGCTGGATGAAATTATGAGCGGCGAAAACCTTAAATACTGGAACGTGGCAGATATCGAGGATTATCATAAATTTTTTGCCGATATCCCTGCCGACGACAAAATTATCGTTGCCGGCGGCGACGGTACCATGAACCGTTTTATCAATGACACAGACTACTGCCACGTGCCGCAGGATGTATACTTTTTCCCTGCAGGCAGCGGCAACGACTTTGCACGCGATATAGGCAAAAAGAAGCACTGTGAACCATTTGAGATAAGAAAACACATTTCCAATCTCCCTGCTGTTGCTGCAGGCGGCAAGGAACAGCGTTTTTTCAACAGTGTTTCCATTGGTGTTGACGCTCAGGTTTGTCTGGAAGCTGACAGACTTAAATCTCTTGGCAGAAAAAGTGTAAACTACTCTGTACTTGCAGTAAAATGTATTCTTACAAAATATAAATTCTGCGATGCTGTTGTTACCGACGAAAACGGCAGCGAGCATCATTTTAAAAATGTTCTGCTGGCAATTACCACGAAGGGCAGATATTTTGGCGGCGGCGTAAAAATCTCCCCTACCCAGGACAGAAACGACCCTGACGAAACCCTTACATTTATCATTGCTCACAATCTGCCTGCATGGAAGGCTCTTATAGTTTTTGCTTCCATCCCAATGGGCAAGCATTTCAACTTCAAAAAACATATCACCGTTATGAAAGGCAAGGATTTCAGCGTTAAGTTCAGCGCACCTACACCTATACAGATTGACGGCGAAACTGTTGTGGGACAAAGCGAATACCACGCTTATGCAAAGCACACAGTAGAAATCTGATTTTTTACCCCATACCACAGGCAATATAAAAGCTACGGAACTGTAAATATTCCGTAGCTTTTTTGTTTTATTAAATTTCAAACCAGAACTCTGTACCAAGTCCCTCGGTGCTTTCCACACCGTAGCGGAAATTGTGGTTTTCCATAATGGATTTTACTATGGCAAGACCCAGACCGGAGCCGCTTCTGCCCTCGTCCTTTCTTGCACGGTAGTATTTGTCAAAGAGGTGCGGTATATCCTCCGCCCTTATTCCCTTGCCGGAATCAAACACACTTACCTTTACCTTGCCGTTTTCCTGCACCTTTACAGCAACAACCACACGGGTATTTTCCGGTGTGTGCAGCAGTGCATTGGAAACAAAGTTGTGGATTGCCCTTTCCATAAGCTGTGCATCGGCAAATACATATGCATCCTCCGGGCCTGAATATGCAATGGATTTATTTTCCGCCTCGGCCTTGTGGGAATATATATACACAATGTCCTTGCACATATCCGCAATATCAAACTGAACAATATTCATTCTGTATGCGCCCTGACTGAGCTTTGTGTATTCCATAACCGAGCCCACCATATTGGAAAGGCGGTCAGTTTCATCGATAATTGTAGTCAGCTGCTGGTCACGTATATTCTTGTTGTCCCCCGTAATGTCCTTTATACTTTCCGCATAGCCTTTTATAATGGTAAGCGGTGTGCGAAGGTCGTGGGATATACTTGCAAGCAGCTCTTTCTGCATATTCTGGCTGTGCTGTATCTCCTCTGCCATATGGTTAAACTCGTGTGCCAGACGCCCTATTTCGTCATTGGATTTAACATCCAGCTTGACATTGTAGTTGCCCTTTGCAATCTCCTTGGTTGCGTTGGACAGCTTCATAAGCGGGCCCATAAACCATGTGGACATAATTGTGGCAACAACGAGAGACAGAAACACCGCAATGATGGAGGCTGTCTGCAGCTGGCTGCTTACAATGGCAACAATGGACTCTGTACGGGAAAGGTTGGTGGAAACTATAATTGTATATTCCCCTGCATAGAACATGCCTTTTACAGCCTGACGGTTGCCAAGCTCGTCCTCCAGATGAATGTTGTAGTTATCCCTTGCATTTTCCCTTACAGCTTTTCGCAGTGCTGCCGCCTGTGCCGAGTCAATTTTTCGCTGCTGCGAAAAGAAGTCATATCCATTGCCTCCCGAATGTATCTGGCAGGCATCGCCTATACCTTCAAACAGCACCATGCCGTTGCCGTACTTATCGGCAATTTCAACACATACGCCCACATTTACAAAGCCCGATATCTGCTCCAGAGTATTGTTGGTAACACCGCCCTCTGTCTCGATTGCAGAGACAATTTTGCCGGCAGTGCTGGACAGTTCAGCCTGAGTTACCGCATAGTACATCGGCTTGAACATAAACACCGCCATAATCCATGTGATGCCTATGATGGACATATTGATAAGGAAGATAAGTGCCGCAAGCTTGTTGCGTATACTTTTTCTCATCTTAAAAAATTCCTTTTATTCTTTTGGTTCAAACTTATAGCCTACACCCCATACAGTTTCGATGCAGTCGCGGTATTCCTTAAGATGGCTGCGCAGCATTTTGATATGTGTGTCAACAGTTCTGTCCTCACCGAAATAGTCGTAGTTCCATACCTTAAGCAGGATTCTCTCGCGGGAGAGCGCCACACCCTTGTTCTGCACAAGACAAACCAGCAGGTCAAACTCTTTTGGTGTTACATTGATGTATTCACCCTTGATTTTGATGCTGTGGCTTGGCACGTCAATAACAAGGTCTCCAAAGATATATTTTTCGGTATTTTCTGTAAGTTCAGGATTTGCACGCATTGCAACAGCCTTTACCCTTGCCATAAGTTCCTTAGGTGAGAACGGCTTTACAACATAGTCGTCTGTGCCTGCTTCAAAACCTGTAATCTTATCGTATTCCTCGCCTTTTGCAGAAAGGATAATAACAGGTGTTTTAAAGCCACGGCTTCTCATCTCTTTAAGGCAGGTAATGCCATCCATAAAAGGCATCATAACATCAAGGATAACCATATCAATATCACCCTTGGAGATGATGTTGAGTGCCTCGATACCGTCCTTTGCATATTCTGTTTCGTAGCCTGCTACTGTAAGATACTGTCCGATAAGTTCGCGGATTTTAGGTTCGTCATCAACAACTAAAATTTTCATATACAATACCCTTTCTATCTATAGTAATATTAAAATGCAATATAATTTTTGATTTTATATTTTATACTATAGGGTCTATAAGTTACAATTCTGTGAAAATGTGAAAATTTTTACCGGAATAATTTTACATTGCGGACATCGGGCTATATGCTATTTGGCCGAAACTTTTCTGCCCTTGATTTTTGTACCGTTTACGTTGCGGATAATTTCCAGCCTTTTCGCAAAAGGCACTTCCACTGTAGTGTGGGTATCTCCGATGTGTATAGCACCGATTTCGCTGCCTTTTATGCCGCTTTCGCCTGCAACAGCACCCAGTATCTGCTTTGGAGAAACACCGCCCTTACGGCCTATTGACAGGCGCATAGGGTAAAAATCGGTTGCTTTTTCAACTATATCTTTTTTGTTTTTTCTTCCCTTTGCTTTTTCTTTAAAGAAAGCATTTTCCTTTTTGTCAGGCTTTCTGCTTTTGTCGGCAGATGTTTTTTCCTGCTTTGATTTTACAGTTTTTTCTGCCTTAAGACCCTCAATTTCATAGGGCTGAATTTCCGCCTTTACCGCACGGATAATATCGCCCATCTGCATAAGCTGACGTTTGTCCACTATAAAGGTGTAGCTTTCGCCCGCCTTGCCCGCCCTGCCTGTTCTGCCGATGCGGTGAACATAATATTCTGTCTGTGTAGGAATATCGTAGTTAAAAACCGCATCAACGTTGTTTACGTCAATACCGCGGGCAGCAACATCGGTTGAAACCAAAAGCTGCACACCGCCTTTGCGGAACTCTTTCATAACCTTGTCTCTGTCCCGCTGACGCATATCCCCGTGAAGACCGCGGGCAAAGATGTCTTTTTCCTCCAGCATAGGCACAAGCATATCCACCATCTTTTTGGTGTTGCAGAACACAATGCCCAGTTTTACCGCCTCTTTTTCCATAATATGGCAGAGGGCATCCACCTTTTTACCCTTTGGACATTCAACGGAAAACTGTTTTACAGTTTCCACAGTCATCTGCTTTTTCGCCACCTCAATAAGTACAGGCTCTTTCTGATAGTTGTTTACAATATCAAGAATTTCCTTTGGCATTGTGGCAGAAAACAGAACAGTCTGCCTGTCATCAGGGGTGGATTTAAGAATTTTTTCTATATCCTCACGGAAGCCCATATTGAGCATTTCGTCCGCCTCGTCCAGCACAATCATCTTAAGATTCTGCAGTTTTAAGGTTTTGCGGTCAATGTGGTCCATAACCCTGCCCGGAGTGCCCACCACAATCTGTGAGCCCTGACGCATAAGCGGTATCTGCTTGGACAGCATCTGACCGCCGTATACTGCCACAGTTTTAATGTCGTGGGTATACTTCATCAGCTTGCGGATTTCGCTGCAGGCCTGTATGGCAAGCTCTCTTGTAGGCACCAGCACAAGTACCTGAGTAAACTTTTTGTTGAGTTCTTTATCAATGGCGGAAAGTGCAGGCACACCAAAGGCAATTGTCTTGCCGCTGCCCGTCTGACTTTTGCCGATTACGTCCTTGCCGTCAAGGATAAGCGGTATTGCTTTCTGCTGAATTTCTGTAAGGCTTTCAAAGCCCATATCGTCCAGTGCACGCTTTATGGCGTTGGACACTTCAAAATTTATTTCCATTAAAACCTCTGATTATAAATCTATGTTTAAGACTGATTGCTTATTTTTCTTTATTTTACTATATTATCGCCATTTTTTGAACAGCTTTTCAAGTATACAATAAGACAGATAAAAAGTAAACAAGATTATTCGGCCTTTTATTACTTTTTTCTTCTATACTTTTGATAAAAATTATGATATACTTTAATAGTTATATGTGCGTCTGTAGCTCAGTTGGATAGAGCGTCAGACTCCGACTCTGAAGGCCGCAGGTTCGATTCCTGTCAGGCGCACCAAAAAACTCCGCAGTTAATTCTGCGGAGTTTTTTATTGTTATTTTTTCCTTTAAGAGCACAGATTTTATTCAGCCACAGGGCAGATTATCTTGGCCACCTTGGCGGCTGTCAGGGCAATATAACGCCGCAGATGGGTTAAAGATGCGTTTTTTACCAGTTATTTACTGCAAGTTCAGCAAAGCTGTAAACCTTTTCAACATCCAGCTTTGTACCATCATCCAGAACCACCCAGCCCTTGAATTCGCCGAACATCTGGTGTGTGCAGT
>JAFSFT010000070.1 GCA_017435045.1 Oscillospiraceae bacterium | reverse complement strand
GAAATGGCAAGAGACGAAGCAAGACACGGCAGAGCATTTGAAGGCTTGCTTAACAGATACTTCAAATAATCAATTGATACATACAAAGGGTATGTTATACCATACCCTTTGTAATATAAAGGAATCCGCATAGGTGCTTTAATGGACGGGTGAGATGTCCGTCGGTTCTCAATTTTAAAAACAAACGACATACTTGTCTTTACTTTAAAATCTACAGAGCAAGGGCAGGTCTTATCCCCTGCCCCACCGCTCAATATTACAGGGAGGTTACACTATGAATAAAAAAATCGCTGAATTGCTTAATGACCAGATAAACAAAGAACTTTACAGTGCATATCTCTATCTTGATATGGCAAACTACTATGACGAACTGGACCTTGACGGTTATGCAAACTACTATATGATTCAGGCTCAGGAAGAACGTGACCACGCTCTGCTGTTCCTCAAATATATGCAGATTAACGGCCTTAAAGTGTCTCTCAAAGCTATTGACAAGCCTGATAAGGTATTTGACAGTGTTCTTGCTCCACTGGAAATTGCAGCAGAACACGAAAGATATGTAACAGACCTTATCAACAACATCTACCACGAAGCACAGCTTGACAAGGACTACAGAGCAATGAAATTCCTTGACTGGTTTGTGGACGAACAGATGGAAGAAGAAGACAACGCAGACAAGATGATAAGCAGATATAAACTGTTTGGCAGCGACCCTAAAGGGCTTTACCTGCTTGACCAGGAATATGCCGCAAGAGTTTACTCCGCACCAAGTCTTGTACTTGATTGATTAAAAAGATTTGTTTCCCCTATTAATAATATCTCCCAAATGATAAAGGGCAGGCCTTTCGCCTGCCCTTTATTTTGCCTATCGATTGCTGTTCAAACGCATATTTTACAAACTCAGCATGGAACAACAAAGTTATATGTATATTCGTATTCGCCTACAGCCTGTCCGAAATTCTCATTGAACTGCACTGTGATAAGTCCGTCATTCATAACTGATACTGCATCATTTGGAACAGTGAAAACAATATAAAGCGGACTTTCTTCAAATGGTGTAATAGCATAGTCTGTGATTGACGCAGGATTTGCACCAAAAATAACTTCTGCTGTATAAGTATATTTATCGTTGATTGTCAGCACAGCATTGATATATCTGCTGTCAAGATTATCTGCCGCCAGATTTTTTACTCTGCCACGCAATGTAACATATGTGCTGCCCTCTGTTTCGGAATAATACAGACATACACCGCTTGCATCCTCTGGATACATTTCTTTGCTGATTTCTATTGTGTTAAATGTAAACTGAGCAAAGTCCAGAGTTTCTGAACTGCCTGTTTCCAGGTTTTTCACAACAGTGGCAACCCTGAAATCTTCAGGGATGATATTCATTTCCATTGAAGAACCGCTGATAGTAACTGATGCAACCTTCATCGAATCACTGATAACGGAACACTCGCTGTCAGAAATGTTCTGAACAGTAATCCCACTGGACTCAAGATATGCTAAATATTCAGAATATTTTTCTGAAATATCGCCGGATGTACCATAGCTGTATTCAATTTTTGTAGTTACGCCATTAGTGGATGATTTCATATGGCCTTTTGAATCAACTCCTTTTATCACGCTGTCAGGTGTTGGCAAAAAGTCACATTCTTCAAAATATTCAGGATCACTTTTTTCGTTTGATACACCTGCACCTACATTGTCTGCAGAACCCGAGCATCCCACAAAAGAGAGCATCAGGCACAATGACATAATAATAAGTATAATTCTTTTCATAATATTATCACTTTCTTTTTAATTATAGTATTCAATCTTTAAAGTATATTTATTACAAAGTGAGCCACTGTTTTTTCTTTTCGTCAAATTCTTCCTGTGTAATTACGCCCATATCGAGAAGATTTTTAAGTTTCATAATTTTCTCAGCGTTACTTTCATCTGATTTTGGCTGTGTAACAGCTTTTACCGTATTCTTTACTGGCTCTATACTGCTTTTGCCATTATTGTCACAATCCAACGCAAACAATACTGCACCTGCAACATTTATTACATTTAATACGATTAACCATAAACCGAAATAATGCAGTGCAATGAATGTTATAAATCTTACTGTCATTGTACCTGCAGCTATAAAACCAATATTTTTTGCACGATTGCGCATAATACCTGCAATTGCCAAAAGAATATAACCTATAACCGGCAAAATAATAGTCATCAATAATGCAAAAGCCTCAAGGGGTTCATACACTGTGTAGCCTATACCTACCATTTCTTCAAAAAAGAAACTAATAGAACTTATACTTAATCCACCTATTGCCATCATTGCAAAACCAATTGAAGACAAAAATGTTTTAGCAATCAAAAGTCCTGCTATTACCAGTATAACACCTGCAAGAGAGATTACACCTTGAACAGAAAACCAATCTATAAGGTCTATCAGGTTTAATATCGCCATAATCGCAAAAGGCACTATGGCAATATATCTTAAATTTTTCCTATCCATTATAAATGTCTCCTTATCACAAGATATTATTTCATCTTTGCCAAACATTCTTTTTTAGCCTTGTCAAATTCTTCATCTGTCAAAGCACCCGCTTTATGTAAATTTGCAAGTTTTTCCAGTTCTTCGTATGGATTGATTGTCTGTTTTGGCTGTGCAGCAGCTTTTGTATCATCTTCGTAGGCTGTTCCATCAGCAGGAACCAGTTTGCCTGTAGCAATGTTGACGATGTCCAGAATGTAAAGAACACCAAAACAGCCCGCTGTTAGAAGTTTTAATACACCCATACCTGTGTATCCCAGATAAAATCTGTCAACTCCAAGACCACCAAGCAAAATGGAAAGGATTAAAGCTGTAGTTTTGTTTTTCATAATAAATTCCTCCACTTAATAAAAATGATACACATATTATAGCCCGTTTATGGGCAAGTGTCAATAAACGAACAAGATTGTACAATAATTCAAATAGATATTATCAAGAGGTTATTGTATGATTACTTTTGAGCCTTTATGGGAAACTATGAAAAGCAAAGGAATATCTCAGTATAAACTTATCAAAGAATATAAAATCAGCACAGGGCAACTGGACAGGCTACGCAAAAACGGAAATGTAAGCACCTACACTTTAAATCAGCTTTGTAAAATTCTTGACTGCAGGCTGGAAGATATTGCCAGATATACACAAGACAACGAATAAGCGGTCATAAGGATACAACGTTATCCCTGACCGCTTTTGTTATTTGAATTTTCAGAAAAATTAACAACTTTAAAGCAAAAAAAATCGCCCTTGGCATACGCCTTGGGCGATTTTTTCATATATTCTTATTTAATTTCTTTTGGTCTGTACATTACTTCATTTATGGTATAAACAGTCATAAATGCATCAGGGTCAGTTTTTGTAATATAATTCATCAGCTTGAGATACTCTGATTTGTCCACTATAACATTGATTTCCTTATGCATATCCTCTGTATATGCCCCATATGCATGATACAGTGTTGCCCCGCTGTGCAGTTCGTGAAGGATAAACTGCAGGATTTCATCGTTTTTCTTTGAAAGAATACATACACGTTTTTTAATTGTGGAGCCAAAGAGGAAGCGGTCGAGAAAAATACCGCTGAAATATGTGCCAAGTACACTTATTACTACAGTTTTAAGGTCGTAAACCAATACAGATGATAAAGCCACTGCCATACCTGCCATGGAAATTGCACTGCCAAGCTCCATGCGTAAATATTTATTCATCAGTTTGCCCACAATATCAAGACCGCCTGAAGATGCATTTCTTGTAAACAGCAAAGCCTGAGCAACACAGATAAATACAGAATAAGCAATACAGTCTATAAACTGGTCCCCTGTAATGGACTGAACATCCGGTACTATTTTTTCAAAAATACCAAGCACTACAGGCAGCAACAAAGATGTATAAACTGTTTTTGCTCCAAATTCCTTGCCGATAAATATAAATCCTATAACCAGCAAAAAAGCATTCATTATCATTGTTATCTGTGACACCGTCAGCGGTACAAGATTGCTTATAACAATGGCAAGACCTGTGATACTGCCCACAGACAGATTGCTTGGAACCATAAAGAAATATACAACCGCTGCAACCAGAACTGTGGCAAAAGTTATTACAATCCACTCGAATATTTTTTCTGCTGTTTTCATAACAATCTCCTTAGCTTTTTTCTTTATATATTATTATACATCTTTATTCTGATACAATAAAACAGTTTTTTGTAAACTTTTGCCAAAAAAACAGAGATATATTTCTGATATACCTCTGTTATATAAATACCTTGCTAATTTTTGGGCTTTGGCTTGTACATCATTTCGTTTACAGCGTAAATTGTAATAAATGCATCGGGGTCAGTTTTTGTGACAAAATTGATAAGCTTCATATACTCTGTTTTATCTACAATTGTATTTATCTCCCAACGCATTGTCTGGGTATATGTACCATAAGCATGATACTGCGTTGCACCGCTGTGTAATTCGTGCAGGATAAACTCAAGTATCTCGTCGTGTTTTTTGGAGATGATACATACACGTTTTTTAAGGGTTGAGCCAAAGATAAAATGATCCAGCACTATACCGCTGAAATATGTGCCAAATACACTGAGCACCACTGTTTTGGTGTCGTATACCAGTGCGGATGAAAGTGCAACTGCCATACCCGAAAGTCCCATGGCCTTACCAAGGTCCATACGGAGAAACTTATTCATAAGCTTTGCAATTATATCAAGCCCGCCCGAGGATGCGTTACGTGTAAACAGCATAGAAAGACCTATGCTTACCACAAGACAATAGCCGATGCCGTCAAGAGCCTGGTCACCTGTGAGAGACTGGTTGTTAGGGAACACAACCTCAAACACGCCGATAACAATTGGCAGGAGTATGGATGTGTAAACAGTTTTTATGCCAAAATCCTTGCCTACAAGTAAAAAGCTTATTATAAGCAGTGCAACGTTCATAATCATTGTAAGCTGGGACACCTGCAAAGGAACAAGATTGCTTAACACAATTGCAAGACCTGAAATACTGCCGATTGACAGCTTGCTTGGCACAAGAAAGAAAAATACTGCTATACCAACAATGATATCCGCAATGGTGATAATTATAAACTCTTTGACCGCATCTTTTTTCATAAACCTGCCTCCGCAAATTCAAATATATAAATATTATATCTGTTTATATATTTAAAAACAAGAGAATTTGCTTTTATAATATATTGTATCATTTATCCCGTTTTATTGTATGGCATACATTTTTACAAAAAGATTGTTTTTGTGTGCATTAAATTTGGGCAAAAGTTGCATTGTTATGTTGCAGGAATAGTGGTATTATATTTACTGCATTATTTTGGAATTACTATATATTACAATAAAGGAAAACTGCTATGGATAAACTCAAAGAAACTATTCAGCATCCAAATCTGCACATTGGTATGCGAAATGTAAAAACCGCACTTACCGCAACACTGTGTGCACTGTTATACCTGCCTTTTGACCGCAACCCTACATTTGCCTGTATCGGTGCAGTATTCGGAATGGGCTACAATATGGACAACAGCAAGCTGCACGGCGGCAACCGTCTGTTCGGCACAGCTTTCGGCGGTTTTATCGCAATGGCATTGTTCCGCATTTACATAATCTTCTACCCTGACGGAAGAACAACACCATTTATGCTTCTTTTGTTCTTTATCGGTGTTGTTGTGCTTATCCTTGTAAGCCAGAACCTCTGGCCAGGTGCAGTACAGCCAGGCAGTGTTGTTCTCAGTATCATCTTCTTCAACACACCTGTTGAAACATACGTTTCCTACTCTCTCAACCGTATTCTTGACACAGGCATCGGTGTTGTGGTTGCATTGCTTGTAAACTACTTCCTTCCAAGAGAACGCCTTGTAAAATGGCTGGAATGGGCTCACTTAAGAAAAAAGGATACAGACCATCCTGAAGATTAATAACAAATATATAAAGCCGGATTGCACTCATATTGAATGCAGTCCGGCTTTTATAGTATTTATATACTGATACATACTCCGATATAAAAATAAGCAGTACTCAGGCGAAGCATCGCTTTTGTACTGCTTTATTTTTTATATTTCAATTAATTGTTTTTATCCATTCTTGCAGAAATTTCTGCCCATTCTTTTGCCTGTTCTTCCATTTTTTCAGCTGCTTCAGCATCTGCCTGTGCAGCTTCTGCTGTTGCACCCACAGCTTTAAGTTTGTTTGCACGACGTTTGATAACATCTGCGGATTTTGGTTTGATATCACCTGCTGCTGTAAGGGCTTCTCTTGTCATAAGTGGTCCAAAAATCTCGTATATAAGAACCGCAAAGAGAATAATATTTCTTATAAGGTCTCCCTGCTGACCAAGCTGTGCTGCTGTTGTACACATACCAAGGGCCACGCCTGCCTGTGGAAAGAGTGTAATACCAAGATATTTCTGGATTGTAGGCGAACATTTTGTTGCTTTTGCACTGAAATATGCACCTGTGTATTTACCGATACAGCGGACAACAATATATACAATACCGATAAGCACGATTGCCCAGTCGCCGAAAACGTCAAGCTCCAGTTCGGCGCCGCTGATTACAAAAAACAGTGCAAAAAGCGGAGATGTCCATTTGTCTGCTGCACCCATAAGGTCTTCTGAAAGCGGACAGGTGTTGCAGAAAACTGTACCCAGCATCATACATACAAGCAAGGATGAAAAACCAACGTGTACAGGGCCTACAGTAAATTTAATCATTGAGAGGGATACTGTAAGGAATACAAATGCAATTGTCATATTGAGACGGTTTGTATTGGAATGGAACATTTTTTCCATCTGTGTGAGAATCCAGCCCATAACCGCACCAAGGATAAGTGAACACATAATCTCCACAATCGGATTGACAATAATAGAAACAAAATCCACTGTGCCGCTGATAAGAGTTTTTGCTATACCGAAAAGCACTGCAAAAACAATGAGGCATACAGCGTCATCCAAAGCTACGATAGGCAGAAGCAAATCTGTTACAGGACCTTTTGCCTTGTACTGCCTTACAACCATAAGTGTTGCAGCAGGTGCTGTTGCTGTTGCTATGGCACCAAGCACGATTGCCTGTGGCAGAGAAAGCTTGTCAGGCATAATAAAATGCATTGCGATAAGTGCAATATTAACAAAGAGTGATGCTGTGAGGGCCTCAAAAATACCGATTGTAAATGCCTGTTTACCGATTTTTTTAAGGTCTTCCAATCGGAATTCGTTACCGATTGAAAAAGCGATAAAGCCAAGTGCTACATTTGAGATAAGGTTAAGTGTCTCGACTTCATGCATAGATGTAAAGCCAAGACCCTGAATACCAAAGGCACCGATGCAATAAGGGCCGATAAGCACACCTGCTACAAGGTATGCTGTTACGTCAGGAAGCCTGAGACGGGAAAATACCCTTGTCATAAGCAGACCTGCAAGCAGTGCTATAGAAACATTAAGCAAAATATTGCTCATAAAAAACCTCCATATATTTATATACATATAAAATAATCATTTTTTCACCATAGAGAGTATACGCTCCAAGCTACTAAAAATCAAGCACAATTTATCACAAAATTCATAAAAATCATCTGATTTTTTTGTGAATAACAGAAAAAATCAGACTGATTTTACCATCAGTCTGATTTTTCCTTGTTATACTTAAAGATTTATGAAAAATAAGAGCTTTATCGTTTTATTAACACCTGCAACAATTGCTTGCGAAAGTGTATATGTCAAATCCATGCATAATGCAGCCTACCTTAAAACCTGTCAGGTACCCTGCACCTTTAAACTATGCAGCAGCATGGTCTGTATTTTTGCCATTGACAACACGCAGGCTGTTTCTGCGTATTTTCTGTCCTTTTTCGGCAGCTCTTTTTGCTCTGAGCATATTTTCCACTTTAAAGAAAGAAACTGTGAGATATGCAAAAAATCCTGCTGCCATAACAGCAACAACTGTTGTAAATGTAATACCGTTGATTGCAAAAAGACACAAAAGTGTTGCAAATGCTGCCATAACTGTTAATGTACTTGCGAGATATATTCTGTTCTGTCTTGTCATAATAATCACCATCAACAACCTTTACAACCGTTGGTTGTTCCTTTGATTAAATAATATCACAACTAAAAGTTGTTGTCAACAGATTTTTCCACATTTTCAGCATTTTTTACTACTTTTAGTTGTTTACAAACATCAATTTATGTTGTATAATGTATACAAAATAACAACTACAGGTGGTGGATTTATGTTCAGCCAGCAGATTAAAGCTTTACGTAAAGAGAATAAAATGAGTCAGGCAGAGCTTGCAAAGCAGCTTAAGGTTACCCAACAGGCAATCGGCAAATGGGAAACAGGCAAAAGCACCCCTGACAGTGACACATTGCAGAAGCTTGCAGAGATTTTCAGGACAAGTGTGGATTTTCTCCTTGGCAGAGAAACTGCTGCTCCTATTGCAAACAGCTTTCCTTTTGAAGTGGAATACGAGGACGAGGGTTATGGCATCCCCGTTATCGGCACAGTCCGTGCAGGATACAACTCCCTTGCCTATAACGATGACTATGGCTATGAATATGCAAACGTGAGAAATCCTGATGAATATTTTTACCTTATCGTAAGAGGCGACAGTATGGAGCCGCGTATCAAAGACGGCGACCTTGCCCTTGTGCACAAGCAGCCCACACTTAACGATGGTGACCTTGGCGTTATCGTTTACGGTGACAACGAGGGTACACTTAAAAAATTCTCCCGCCGTGGCAACACTATTATCCTGCAGCCGTTCAACCCTGACTACGAAGCTAAAATTATCAGCGGCGAAGACCTGAACAATGTTTATATTGCAGGTAAAGTTGTGGAAACAAAGACAAAATGGTAACGGATAATTTATAGCATAACATAAAAATGTGGAGTATCTGTACGGATACTCCACTGTCATTTTTAATAATATGAGGTTATAATGTTAAAGGTTAATTTTCACGACAGCACAGATGACAGCCTGCTTAAATTTGCTGTTATTGCTGCACGCCACAACGGCAGATGGGTTTTATGCAAGCACAGAGACCGCATCACCTACGAATGTCCAGGCGGGCACAGAGAAATCGGTGAAGCTATCAATGACACTGCCAAAAGAGAACTTTGGGAAGAAACGGGCGCAGTGAATTACAGTTTAAAGGATATATGTGCATATTCGGTAACTGTTGACGGCACAACCACCTTTGGTATGCTGTATTATGCCGACATCTTCGATTTTGAGCCATTGCCTCAGCTTGAAATAGAGAGGATTGAATTTTTTAAGGAATTGCCTGACAGCTGGACATATCCCCTTATTCAGCCAAAACTTATAGCAAAAGTTAAAGAGATAATTGATTAAATAAAAAATATATATCGGTAAAAACAAAATGGACTGTATCACCAATATCTGTGATACAGTCCTGTTTTTTGCAGTAATTTATGGCTCCACTACCCATTCCAGATCTTCAGCGGGGACAACCACATAGTCATCCACCCCATCGCCTGTACGCATAATAACATAACGGATACCTGCCTGTATTATTGTTCTGGCACAGAGCGGACAGGGTTTTGCCCTGTGTATGGAGTTGTCCTTTGGATTTATCCCCACAAGGTACAAATCCGCACCCATAGTCTGTGCACGGGAGCAGTTGAGCAGTGCATTTGCTTCGGCATGGATTGCACGGCACATTGCATAGCCGTCTCCCTGATGGAGTCCACGTTCTATTCGCGGACATCTTCCGATATCACAGCAGTTATCCATGCCTCTCGGGGCACCATTGTAGCCTGTGGATATAACCGCATCGTCCTTTACAATAACTGCACCATATTTGCGTTTTATGCAGGTGCTGCGGTATGCAAAAACCTCGGCACAGTTGAGATAGGTATTAATTTTTGAAATTCTTTCGCTGTCCTGCGGACGTACCATAATTATAATTCCTCTTTGCTCTGTACTATTTACAATACTGATACAGTATATCTGTCACTATTTATTACCTGCAAGTTTGCCGTAAAAATCCGATGCAACACATATTATAGCCGCCACAACGCCTGCTGCAATAAAACCCGCTCTTGGAATTCCCGTCAGGTCAAGATTAATAAACTCTATCACCTTTCCGCCGTTAATTGCAAACATAAAGCAAATAACCAGCACAACTGTGGATATCCAGTTGGTAAGTTTCAAAAACACTCTTCTTCCCATAATATTTCTCCTTTAAAGTTATTTTTCTGCTTTATTCTTTTCTTTTTCTTCATTGCGTTTCATAAGTTTAAGCTTCATAGCTGTAACTACAGATATTATTGCAAAAACTGCCGCCATTGATGCAAGTGCATACCTTGCAAGATTGCTTAAATCGATAAATCCGCCGCCTTTTACAGTGTTCATTGCCACAAAGCAAACAATTGCCAGTATAAAGGTTACTATACTGAGTATTCTGTATAAAAATTTGTTCATGGTATTTCCTCCCGTCAAGCTATATCATAATTTCGCAGGCAATGGCATTTTCCATAAGAAAGCCCTTGGGTGTCAGCGAAACTGTGTTATTTTCCAATGTTATATATCCCTGCCGGCAGAGCATCTGCAGCTTTTTATACTGCAGTGCGGTCAGCTCTTTGCCCCATTTTTCTTTAAGCACAGTAAGGTCAAGCCCTTTTTTAAGACGGAGCGACAGCATTATAAACTCGTCAATATCCACTTCCCCGTCTTGTACTGTATGCGGATCTGTCATAAATGCGTGCAAATCGCGGGGATAATAAAAACGTCTGCCGCCAAGGCAGCTGTGTGCTGACGGGCCTATACCCACATAATTCTCAAGCTTCCAGTATATATTGTTGTGCTGAGACTCGTACCCTGCTTTTGCAAAGTTGGAAATTTCGTACTGTCTGTACCCCATACTTTCAATCTTTTCGCAGGCGTGCAGGTAAAAGTCGCACATTGTATCCTCATCCGGCAGATTCTGCGGAGTATTTACCGCAAAAGGCGTGCCTTCCTCTATTTTAAGCATATATGATGAAATATGTGTTGCTCCAAGGGATGCCAGCAGTTCAACTGTATCATCCAGTTCCTTGTTTGTATAGGACGGAAGACCAATCATAACATCGCCGCTGATGTTGACAAAGCCTGCTTTTTTTGCATCTTCAAAGGCTTCTGTAACCCTTTGGAGCGAATGTATTCTGCCAAGCGTAACGAGACTTTGCTGATTTGCCGTCTGTACGCCAAAGGACAATCGGTTTACCCCTGCTTCTCTGTAACCTTTAAGCTTTTCAAAATCCACAGTTTCGGGATTTGCTTCAAGAGTTATCTCGGCATTTTCCATAATATCCGCACTTTCTGTAATCCGCTGCACCTGCTGCGGTGTAAGCAGACTTGGTGTGCCGCCTCCGAAGTATACTGTTTTCCACTGTATATCCTTATATTTTTTTATCTCTCTTATAACGGCATCCACATATCTGTCCGATACCGATGTATTTCCGCCCTTTGAGTAAAAATCGCAGTAGCTGCATTTTTTTACGCAGAAAGGGATGTGTATATATAAACCTGCTGTCATATTGTCTCCGTAATATTTGCTGCTTTAATTATACAGTCTTTGAACATGTAATTACAAGTGAAATATAAAAAGAGCACAGATTTTATGCATTTTAAAGCTAAAATCTGTGCTCTTATCTTTTTATTTAGTTAACCTTTACAGTTTCCCAGAGTGCGTTGAGGTAGCTGAGCATTTCTGTGCTGAGTGTGCGGTATGCGTACTTGTTGTATTCTGCCGCAAAGTCCTCAAATTCAGGGTACAGAATTTCCACAGTTTCTTCACCCATATCCTCGATATATGTTTCGTTTTCATATACAAGGCTGTTAGGGGATGCATAATATGTGTATTCTGCGTTTGCCACTGCAGGTTCTTCACTGAGCATATAGTTGATGAATATTTCTGCAAGTTCCTTATTCTGTGCACAGGATGGGATGCACATTGCGTCGATAAACATATTTGTATGTTCAGGATAGTAGAACTGCAGATCAACATCGTCTGCCTGGTCCTCCATCATTGTAAAGTAGTCGCCTGCATAGTAAGCACCGATGGATGCCTCGCCCGACTGCATAATGTTGAAGATTTCGTCCATTACAAAGCTGTAAACCAGCGGACGCTGTTTTATCATTTCTTCGTGAGCCTTGTTCCACAAAGCTGTATCGGTTGTGTTTACGTCGATGCCCAGCTTGAACATTGCTGTGCCGAATGCGTCACGGGAGTTGTTGAACTGAACAATTTTATTTGCATATTTTTCATTCCACAGCAGGTCCCAGCCACCGATGTCTGCTGCATCAACCGCATTTGCATCGTAAATAACACCAACAACGCCGTAGGTATATGGCACTGTGTACTGGTTTTCAGGGTCATAATAAAGACCGCGGAAATCATCGCCGATATACTGATAGTTAGGGATGTTTTCAAAATCAAGCGGAAGCAGCATATCTTCTTTTGCCATACGAGCAATCATATAGTCAGACGGAATGATAACATCATAACTTACCGCACCGCTGGAAATTTTGTTGTACATATCCTCGTTGGATGCAAAGGTGTCATAGTTTACGGTTATTTTTTCGCCGTAGTTTGCTTCGTACCATTTTTCAAATTCTTTTATGGTGTCAAAGCTGTCCTCGCTGCCGTCGGAGATATATTCGCCCCAGTTGTAAACATTGAGCTCTTTTGCTCCGCTGCTGCCGCTGAACGCACCGAATGTAAGTGCCACAACCAGCACACCTGCAAGTGCAAGAGCAATATTGCGTTTTCTTGGGTTGTAATCGCCCTCCGGCTTTTCGCCTTTCTGGATACGTTTTGCTTCTTTGAGCTTCTGGCTGTCCTCGTTGTCAACAATATTGTTGATAAGCAGCAGAGTGAGTGTTACAAAGAAGATAATGGTTGCCAGTGCGTACATCTTTGGTGTAACTGTCTTTTTGGTCATACCGTAGATGCGTATCGGCAGTGTCTGGAAACCATTGCCGCTTGTGAAGTAACTGATTACAAAGTCATCCAGAGACATTGTAAATGCCATAATTGCACCTGTGATGATACCAGGCATAATTTCCGGCAGTTCAACCTTGAAAAATGCTCTCAGTGGCGGACAGCCAAGGTCCATTGCCGCCTCTGCCAAAGACTTATCCATCTGCTGCAGCTTTGGCAGAACCTGCAGAATAACATACGGCAGACAGAAGGTAACGTGGGCGATGAGCATTGTAAGGAAGTTAAGGCTTGTGGAAGCGCCAAAAAGTCTGCCCACAAACACAAACATAAGCATAAGGGAGATACCTGTGATGATATCAGGATTGGTCATCGGGATATTTGTCACAGTGTCAATAGCTACCCTGTACCAGCGGCTGCGCAGCTTGTTGATGCCAACAGATGCTGCTGTGCCCAGAACAGCGGATATTGCTGTGGCACTGAACGCAAGCACCAGAGAGTTTTTAAGAGCCTCCAGTGTGTTGGCGTCGTTGAGCAGTTCCTTATACCATTTGAGGGAGAAGCCTGTAAAAACAGAAAGGCTTTTGCCCTCGTTAAAGGAAAAGATAAGCAGGATGATAATAGGTGCAAACAGAAATGCAAATATTATAGCTGTATAGATTTTAGATGCTGATTTTTTCATTTCTACTTACCTCCATACACACGTCTTGAGGTAAAGTGATTTGCAATACCCATACATACAAGCAGAATTATCATAAGGATAAAGGCAATTGCCGCTGCAAAGTGCAGATTGTTTGCAACGTACTGACCTTCGATGGCGTCACCGATAAGGAAGAATTTGCCGTTACCAAGTTTCTGTGAAATATAGAAGGTACTGATGGACGGAATCAGAACCATTGTGATGCCGCTCATAACGCCCGGCAGGCTGAGCGGAAAGATTACACGGCGCAATGTTGCAATGCTGTTGCATCCAAGGTCGTGTGCAGCTTCGATAAGGCGGATATCCATCTTTGCCATGATGGAGTATATCGGCAGCACCATATACGGGAAGTAGTCATACACCATACCGATGATAACTGCCCCCTCTGTACCGATGATGTGTACAGGGTCGATGCCGAAAACACCGAGGATGCCGTTGAATATACCTGTATCCTGCAGTATTGTCATCCATGCATAGGTACGGATAAGGAAGTTCATCCACATAGGAATCATGATAAGGGTCATCATAATTCTCTGTGTCTTTTCCTCTGCCCTTGCCATAATGTATGCAAGCGGATAGCCCATGCCAAGGCAGATTATTGTGGAGATAACCGCCAGCTTGAGAGAACGCATAAATATCATCAGATAGGTACGCACTTCTGTCACTGTGCCGTCATCTGCGGTAACCTGACTTGTTGCTGTAAAAAATCTTGTTATATTTTCAAGTGTAAAGTTGAAGTTGTTATCTGTAAACGCATAATATGCGATAAATAGCAGCGGCACAACAATAAATATTACCGACCACACCGAATATGGTGCCAGCAGCATTTTTGTGGTGCTGTTGCCTTTTTTAAGGCCGTTTTTCATTATTCTTCGTTACCTCCCACAGAAAGCTGGTCAAGTTCATCGGAGAAGGAAGAATAGTCGCCGAACATACCCGAATATTTGGATTTTTTCATAACGTGGATTGCATCCGGTTCAAGGAAGATACCAATATGCTCGTCCACATCCACAAAGTCTGTGGTTTGAATCATCCATTTAAAACCTTTAACGTCCACGATAATTTCGTAGTGAACGCCCATAAAGGTAACGGAAGTTACAACACCTTCCAGCATACCTTTTTCCACAGGAACGATATCCACGTCTTCAGGACGGATAACGATATCTACAGGTTCTTTTGGAGCAAAGCCCTTGTCCAGACAAGGGAATGTCTGTCCTGAGAAACGGGCTTCACCATCTCTGATCATAACACCATCAATGATGTTACTTTCACCGATAAAGTCCGCAACAAATGCATTTTCAGGTTCATTATAAATGTCAACAGGTGTGCCAATCTGCTGGATAACGCCCTCGCTCATAACCACAATGGTATCGGACATACTGAGGGCTTCCTCCTGGTCGTGTGTAACAAACACAAAGGTGATACCTGTGGATTTCTGGATATTTTTAAGTTCCTGCTGCATGTCCTTGCGGAGTTTAAGGTCAAGGGCACTGAGAGGCTCGTCCAGCAGAAGAACCTTTGGATGGTTAACAAGTGCTCTGGCAATTGCAACACGCTGCTGCTGACCGCCCGAAAGGCTGGTTACATTACGCTTTTCAAAACCGGAAAGCATAACCATTTTGAGCATTTCTTTAACCTTTTTATCTATTTCGTCTTTAGGAACTTTCTTTTCTCTCAGAGGGAATGCAACATTTTCGTACACGTTGAGATGTGGGAAAAGTGCATATTTCTGAAAAACTGTATTTACATTTCTTTTGTGAGGAGGCAGGTCTGTGATGTCATCGCCCATAAAAACAACATCGCCATCGTCCGGCTGTACAAAACCGCTGATAATACGCAGCAATGTAGTTTTGCCACAGCCAGACGGACCCAGCAAAGTAAGAAACTCATTGTCGTAAATATTAAGGCTTATATTATTGAGCACCGTTTCGCCGTCGAAAGCCTTTGTAATATTTTTAAGTTCGATAATCTTCTTCATAATATATTCCCCTCTTAACAGCCGCAAGCTTAACAGGGCGACAAAAAAGCAGTGTACCAAGGGATACACTGCTTGTTTTTTTAAGATAAATAAATTTTTGTATACAAAAATCATAATCT
>JAFSFT010000069.1 GCA_017435045.1 Oscillospiraceae bacterium | reverse complement strand
GGTCAGGGGTTCGAGTCCCTTCCAGCGCACCATAGAGCAGATAACTTCGGTTATCTGCTTTTTGTTTTATGTGCACAGATTACGGGGGACTCGAACCCATCGGGTTCTGCCCGAAAAAACAATGTCGCAAACAGCGACGGCATAAATGCCCTCTTGTCTGCTCGTTGTTTTTACTTCTTCCGCCTCTCTGTATCCGCCACCGGCGGCGGTCGGCTCCATCACCCTTCCAGCGCACCATAGAGCAGATAACTTCGGTTATCTGCTTTTTGTTTTATGTGCACAGATTACGGGGGACTCGAACCCATCGGGTTCTGCCCGAAAAAACAATGTCGCATACAGCGACGGCATAATCAATATCAGTTGTACAATTGAATTTTATGCTGTAGCTTTATTCCTTCAGCATTCTGTCGATTTCGCTTTGGGCGGTTTCTGTGTCAGCAAGCACAATACGGTCGTATATAGTGCTGTCGTTCAGCAGAAAACCGGTTATCCTTTTAAGTCTGTCGATGTCCAGTGTACCGATATTGGTGGTCAGATAAGAAAAGCATTCTTTTATATCATCGAGGGCATAATCGCAGATATTCTGCATATTATTTTTTATAAGGATAAGGCCTGCAAGGTTTAAAAACTCTGTTCCTACGGCATTGTCAAGCACAGCGGCAGACATATCCAGTGCGTTTACAAGGGTGGCTGTGTCCACATATTCACTGCCTTTAAGCAGATAGCTGTTGATTGATTGGGGAATATCGGGCAGACTGCGGATATCGAGTCCGGAAAAACTGCCCAGAAGTTTGTCCAGAGAAGTTTTATCGCACAGAAGATGATAATCTATGGTGATATCAAACTGGGTGGATATATCCTGTACACACTGCAATATACCTGCATACTGCATACTTTCGCTTATGGTTCGCTGTGCATCAGACAGATAAAAAGATGAGGGTATGGAAACAAGACATACCTTATTCTGCAGTGCGTTCAGCTTTAGGATAAAGAAAAAATCTGCACTTTCCGTATCCATAACTATAAGAGTGGTTTTGCTGTCGTTGTAGTCGGGAGTAAGGATAGGCACGTCGCTTTTGCCCTCGCCTGCTGAAAGGGGCGAGGTGTAACCCACAACCCAGTACAGTGCGGCAAAGCAGCACAGCATAATGGAAAATGTAATGATAAATGTGGTTAAAAAAGCTTTTGTCTGTCTCATAAAAACCGCCTTTCTCAAAATCAGCAGTAGTATTGGCGGGAAAGGTAGGTTTAAGACATAGATATGTGTTGTTTTATATTGCAAAACAAAATAAGGGAAGCAGTACAGATGGCATATTGAAAAAAACACCAAAAAGGTGTAATATATTCTGTGGAAACGCTGATGTGGCTCAAGGGTAGAGCAGCGGTATCGTAAACCGCCGGTTGTCGGTTCAAATCCGGTCATCAGCTCCAAAAAATCGCAGCTTGCAGATTGCGTATGTCGCAGTTTGAAGGCTGCGATTTTTTAATTTGGTAAAGTTGCATAAAGTATCTGCTTTATATTGCCAAATGTTTAAAATTTTCGGCACTACTAACAATTGAAAAACCATACAGTGAATAGTAAAATATAGTTGTAAGGGGCATTTAAATGCCTCTAGGCCTTATAAATTAAATAAAAATCAATATATATCGGGGAATATGGCCCCAACGTCTCTACCGGATAACCGTAAATATTCTGACTATTGATTTGCTGATTTTACCGCATAACCGATTGTGCTTTCTGTAAAAACAGGAAAGTATAATGGGATGTGTTAGGTTTGGTTTATTAACAACGCAGAGACGCTTTTAAAGGTGTTTCTGCGTTTTTTATTTGTGATTATAATTAAAATTTAACCTATATTTACTGAAAAGTGAGGTACCTGATTATGAAAAAAGTAGCTATTATTATGGGCAGCGATTCCGACCTTGGCGTAATGGAAAAGGCTGCTAAAAAGCTGGAAAGCTTTGGTGTGGAATACGAAATGAGAATTATGTCCGCACACAGAACTCCTGCCGCAGCAAGCGAATTTTCTGCAAAGGCAAAGGAGAATGGCTTTGGTGTTATCATTGCAGCAGCAGGCAAGGCAGCACATCTTGGCGGTGTGCTTGCAGCACACACAACACTGCCTGTTATCGGTGTGCCAATCAAATCCTCCACACTGGATGGTCTTGATGCACTGCTCTCCACAGTTCAGATGCCAAGCGGCATTCCTGTTGCAACAGTTGCAATTGACGGTGCAGAAAACGCAGCAATTCTTGCTGTGCAGATGCTTGCACTAAGCGATGAAAGCCTTGCAGAAAAGGTTGTACAGATGAAAATTGATATGGAAAACGCAGTGCTTGAAAAGGACAGAAAACTCAACAACAGATAATATGGCACTTTAAAATATATCATTTTTACAACGATAAACCTTACTTAAGGAGATGCGATTTTATGTCATTTTGCAAATGTAAAATTGACAGAAAAGTAAATGAAGAGTGCGGTGTTTTTGCCATCACAAGAACAGGGGGATTCGCCTATTGACCTTTCAGGCGAAATCTACTACGCCCTGTACGCCCTGCAGCACCGCCTTTTAAAAATCTGTGCTATTTCGGCACCGATATAGGCAAACCTGAAGACCTGATTGCAAACCGTATGCCGATTGAGGACATTGCAGAGGCACTTGGTGCAGACAGCGTGGGCTTCCTCTCCCTTGAAGATACAAAGAAGATGGCAAGCGGTATCTGCAAGTACTACTGTGTCGGCTGCTTCAGTGGAGAATATCCGATAGATGTATCCAAGGCACACCAGGTTGACAAATTCAGCGAAAAAATCAAAGAAGTAAAACAATTGCTTATAAATGTATAACTAATTCTACGAGGTAATATTTATGTCTAACTTTACAGAAAGCTACAAAGCAGCAGGCGTTGATGTAACAGCAGGTTACAGAGCGGTTGAGCTTATGAAGGAAAGCGTGCAGAAAACACTCACAAGTGCTGTACTCAACGGTCTCGGCGGTTTCGGCGGTATGTACGAACTTCCGCAGGGCTACGAAAAACCTGTTCTGGTAAGCGGCACCGACGGCTGTGGTACAAAGGTAAAACTTGCTTTCCTTATGGACAAGCACGACACAATCGGCATTGATGCAGTGGCAATGTGTGTAAACGACATTGTTTGCTGCGGTGCAAAACCATTGTTCTTCCTTGACTATATTGCAATCGGCAAAAACTACCCTGAAAAGGTTGCAACAATCGTAAGCGGTGTTGCAAAAGGCTGTTACGATTCCGGCTGCAGCCTTATCGGCGGCGAAACAGCAGAGCATCCTGGCCTTATGCCTGTTGATGAATACGATATCGGCGGTTTTGCAGTGGGTATTGTAGAAAAGGATAAAATCCTCAACAACGATAATGTAAACACAGGTGACGTTCTTGTGGCAATTCCATCCAGCGGTGTACACTCCAACGGTTTCTCTCTTGTAAGAAAGGTTTTTGATGTAGAACATACAGATCTCACACAGTATGTTGAAAGCCTTGGCGGTACACTTGGCGAAACACTGCTTACACCTACAAAACTCTATGTAAAACCTGCACTTGCAGTACTGGAAGAAGTAAACGTAAAGAGCATTGCCCACATCACAGGCGGCGGTTTCTTTGAAAATATTCCAAGAGCATTGCCAAAGGGCAAAACAGCAAAAATCAGATATGAAGATGTAAGGGTGCTGCCAATCTTTGATCTTATCAGAGAAACAGGCAATATTCCTCTTGACCATATGTTCTCCACCTTCAATATGGGTGTTGGTATGGTTATGGTTGTAAGCCCGGAAGAAGCAGAAAAAACAATAGAAATTCTCAAGGCAAACGGCGAAGATGCATACGTTCTCGGCAGTGTAGTAGACGGCGAAGAAGGTGTTATCTTATGTTAAGAGTAGCGGCTTTTGTTTCCGGCGGCGGCACAAACCTTCAGGCAATTATTGATGCACAGAACTCCGGTATTATCACAGATGCAAAGGTTCAGCTGGTTATCAGCAACGTTGCAGGTGCCTATGCACTTGAAAGGGCAGAAAAAGCGGGCATAAAAACTGCAACTATCCGCAAAAAAGATTTTGAAAACGCTGCACAGTGGGAAGATGCACTGGTAAAAGAACTTAAAAAGAACTCCATCGACCTTATTGTTCTTGCAGGTTTCCTTTCCATACTCAGCGAAGATTTTATAAAACAGTATCCGAACAGAATTATCAATGTTCATCCTTCACTTATCCCAAGCTTCTGCGGCGACGGTATGTACGGCCTTAAGGTGCACGAAGCTGCACTTGCAAAAGGTGTTAAGGTTACAGGTGCAACAGTACACTATGTAAATGAAATTGTGGACGGCGGCGAAATCATTGCACAGAAAGCGGTGGAAGTTCTCCGCAGCGACACACCGGAAGTGCTGCAGAAACGTGTTATGGAAAAGGCAGAATGGATTATTCTGCCACGTGCAATCCAGACAATTGCGGAAGATATTGCACTGGGCAACATTATTGCAAACACACGCTGCATCAGTGAAGGCGACCTCAAGACAAAGGCAAGGGAAGTTGCGGGTGTAAAAATCATCACACACGCATAACCCGTTAAACATTTATACATATATAAAGGATTTGATTATTATGAGAATAGCAGATTATTTGCAGAGCAAAGAATATCCGGGCAGAGGCATTATGGTTGGCAAAACAGCCACAGATATTGTTATGGCTTACTTTATTATGGGCCGCAGCGTAAACAGCCAGAACAGAATTTTTGAAGAAACAGAAGACGGCATCCGCACAAAAGCTTTTGACGAAAGCAAAATGGTGGACCCAAGTCTTATCATCTACCACCCTGTAAGAAAAGTTGGTGATGTAACTGTTGTTACAAACGGCGACCAGACAGACACAATCCGTGACTTTATGGTTAAAGGCGACAGCTTTGAAAATGCTCTGCGTACAAGAGAATTTGAACCTGATGGTCCAAACTGGACACCAAGAATCTCCGCAGCAGTAAACGCTGACGGCAGCTTTAAAATGTCCATCCTCAAAAGTGATAAAGGCAACGAAGCACAGTGTCTCAGATACTTCTACGAATACGCTGCACCAATCGAAGGCGAAGCAAGAATTATCCATACATACAACGACAACGGCAACCCAATCCCATCCTTTGAAGGCGAGCCAAAAACAGTTGTGGGCATCGAAGGCACAATTGATGAAGTTACAGATATGCTTTGGAACAGTCTTAATGAAGGCAACAAAGTAAGCCTTTTTGTACGCTTTGTAAACCGAGAAAGCGGCGAAGAAACAACAAGAATTGTTAATAAAAACGTTTAATATATCGCTTAAAGGAGTCTTTGAAAATGACAGAACTTGAACTTAAATACGGCTGTAACCCTAACCAGAAACCATCCCGTATCTTTATGAAAGAGGGCGAACTTCCAATCGAAGTTCTCAACGGCCGCCCAGGCTACATCAACTTTATGGATGCTCTCAACGGCTGGCAGCTTGTAAAAGAACTTAAAGCAGCAACAGGTCTTCCGGC
>JAFSFT010000068.1 GCA_017435045.1 Oscillospiraceae bacterium | reverse complement strand
GTTTTCACGATAATGATTCAATCGGTAAATATATAGGCAATATCCTGTATACCATAAGTTCCGAAAATCTGTCTTTCCTTGATGTGCCACTCTATATTTGCGGAAATCCAAGTTCCACTTATTCAGGATTCAGCGAAGATCCAAATATAGTTTTTATCATACATCCTGATGACAAAAGCATTTCAGACAGCATATCTTTAAAACAATTTTCAAATTTAACCGATATGTATCATTCCGGTCAGCTTCATTATTCAGATGATTCCGGCAATATTCAGCCGGCATATTATTTCAATACCGGCCATACATTTAAACTGGCTGCTGACATTTTACACAGCGAGTCCGATTCTGCCGCTGAGTATTATTGCCATCTTTTTAATGACTGGATGAAAAATCATCACGATGGTTACAGCAGTCTGAACAACACCGGTTCTCCTGTAAAATAAACATTTTTAACCATTGCTGATAACATGGTTACAGACTTTCTATAAAATAAAAACTTATGGCGTTATATGATATATAACAATTGCCCGTCAAAACAGCATAATGTGAAAGAGACACAATAAATTATAAAAAAACATCCGATGAAATTCATCGGATGTTTTTATTGTTAATAATATCAGTTTTATATCAGATACTGCTATTCCATATTGTTTTCCACAAAAACGACTTTGTCATCTTCCATAAACACCTTTGGAACACGGCGCTGAATGCCGCATGGAATTTCGTAGTTTATTGTACCTGTCATTTTTGCAATGCGGTCAAAATTCTGTGCACCTGTGCCGCCCATTGCCACAACCTCATCACCGATTTTTACATTGCCGAAGGTAACATCCAGCATACACTGGTCCATACATACGGCAATCAGCGGATAGTCCACACCGTTGATATTCATTGTGTAGTCTTTCTTTTTCAGAAATCTTGGCAGACCGTCGGCATAGCCGATTGCAACCGTCGCCACTGTCATAGGCATTTCGGCTTTAAAGTTTAATCCGTAGCCTACATACTGGTCTTTTTTGATATCCTTAACGTGTGTTACCACCGTTTTGATTTCCATAACAGGTGTCAGATCTCCTCCTGCAAGGGAATCGCTCGGACACATACCGTAAAGATTGATACCTGCACGCATCGCATTGAAGCGGCCGTTGAGCTTGCGCAGAATACCTGCAGAGTTCTGTCCGTGAACAATTTTGAAATCAAAGCCGTAGCGTGTCAGATAATCGTAAGCTTCGTTGAACAGTTCAATCTGTTTTTCGGTATACTGTACAGAAAATTCATCAAAGCTGTCTGCTGCAGGAAAATGGCTGTACAAGCCTGTAAAACGCAGGTTTGGCAGCTCCAGCAGCTGCTTCATTTCCTCAAAAGCTTTTTCTTTGTCTGCAACAAGGTCAAAGCCGATACGTCCCATACCTGTATCCAGTTTGAGATGGCAGTCGATAGGATAAAGGCTTTGCTGCTGCAGCTGTTTTGCATATTCAAGGCTGTGAACAGTCTGTGTAATCTGATATTTTGAAAGCTGTGTTGCTTTTTCGGGGCTGGTGTAGCCAAGAATGAGTATTGGCAGTTTTACCCCGCTGGAGCGGATTTCCATTGCTTCGGCATAGCAGGAAACCGCAACACCAAACGCACCCATCTCCTCATAGATTTTTGCAAGATATCTTGCACCGTGGCCGTAGCCGTCAGCTTTAAGCACCACATAAAACGGCATATTGAAGCTGTTTTTTATAAAATTGAAATTGTCTCTGAGTGCCTTGAGGGAAATTTTTGCCCAACAATGTTTTTCAGGTAAATTCATATGTAAATCCTTTCGGGTTGTTGTAGTATTGATACTTTATGCGGGATATGTACCGTTTTATGCGCGCTATCCCTTGTTTTTAAGTCCCCAGCCGTCCAGGTCTTTTTTCTGGAAAGCATTGAGGCTTTTTGCACGGAAAGATGTGTCAACGCGGCAGCGTTCCTGCACCCATTCCTTTGTGTTCTGTCGGTTGGTCACACCGTCAGCAGGACATTTGCTTTCCACCACCGGCATATTAATTTCGTGCATTGCACGGACAACGTCCTGCTCAATGGCAAGAACAAACGGACGTATCATTGTGATGTCCTTGATGGAAAGGTATGTCACAGGACTGAAAGTGCCTATTCTGCCCTCGTTCCACAGGTTCATATAGAAGGTTTCAATTGCATCATCAAGGTGATGTCCAAGGGCAATTTTGTTGCAGCCAAGCTCCTTTGTAACATCGTGCAGAGCACCGCGGCGCATACGTGCACAAAGAGAACAGGGATTGGTCTCTTTGCGTTCATCAAAGATAATAGGACCGATATCAGTGCGTTTTATCACATATTTGATATCGTTTTCCGCAAACAGTTTTTCAAGTGCAGAATAGTCGGTGTCCACACCGCCAAAGCGCATATCAAGGGTAACGGCAACCATATAGAATTTTACATTCATGTAACTCTGAAGTTTGCGCAGTGTAAGCGCCAGTGCAACACTGTCTTTACCGCCGGAAACACCAACGCAGATTTTGTCTCCGTCCTGTATCATATCATAGCCTGTGATCGCCTTGCGTGCCAGACCGCACAAACGCTGAAAATGCTGAGCCATTGCCTATCCCCTTTCTGTTATATATTACCATATTACAACTGCAGATTTCCTCTTGCAATATATGATGGTAAAAAAGCACCGTATGTGCCTGTCAATTATCTAAAATAACATATTTTACCCTTGCATTATATATGTTTTGCACATATAAAACAAGCCTTTTTTGTAATTTGCCACTTGAGAAAACACGAGCAAAAACGAGCAAAATGCACGAAAATAAGAGATAATCAATTTTTGGTTAATTTTTTTGTAAAAATCAGTTGACTTTTGTTTATGTTGTGGTATACTAAATCTTGCCTGTAAAGGCATTTAAATTTGATTGAAATTATATATATCTAAAATCTATCAGGAGGATTAAAATGAGCACATATCTTCAGAACCCTACAAAAGTAGAACGTAAATGGTACGTGATTGATGCAGCTGGCAAACCACTTGGCCGCGTTGCTGCAAAAGCTGCTGTTCTTTTGAACGGTAAACACAAAGTAACATACACACCAAACGTAGACTGTGGTGACCACGTTGTTATCATCAACTGTGACAAAGCAGTTCTCACAGGTTCCAAACTTGACAAAAAATTCTACCACCACCACACAGGCTGGATCGGCGGTATGAAATCCGTTAACTACCGCACATTGATGGCTACAAAAGCTGACAAAGCTATGTACCTTGCAGTAGAAGGCATGCTCCCAGGCAACAAACTTGGCGCAAAAGCAATGACAAGACTCAGAGTTTACAAAGGTGCACAGCACGAACATGCTGCACAGAAACCTGAAGCAATCGAACTTTAATTTTTAGGGAGGATAATTACTATGTACGAAACAAAAGCATATTTTTACGGTACAGGCCGTCGTAAATCTTCCGTAGCAAGAGTTAGAGTTTACAGCGGTAACGGCAAAATCACAATCAACGGCAGAGACATCGACGATTTCTTTGGTCTTGAAACACTCAAACTCATCGTTCGTCAGCCAATCACACTTACAAACACAGCAGACAAATTTGACATCGTTGTTAACGTAAACGGCGGCGGTGTTTCCGGTCAGGCTGGCGCTATCCGTCATGGCCTTTCCAGAGCTCTGCTCCAGTATGACGAAAACCTCAGACCAGAACTCAAAAAAGCAGGCTTCCTCACACGTGACCCACGTATGAAAGAAAGAAAGAAATACGGTCTCAAAGCTGCTCGTCGTGCTCCACAGTTCTCCAAACGTTAATCGTTGGATATATGGAATATTTACAGCTCCTCGCAAGAGGGGCTGTTTTTTTGTGCAAAAACACGCCATCGCCATAGTGATATACAGGCAGATTCTTATTATCATCTTATACCTTCTTGCTTAATTGCTTAACACGCCAATTTATGATATAATTATTAAAAATATTCGTATCTTTGATATTGATCTTTTATAATCACATATAAAACATTAACACTCCTGCAAGAGGTATTATATGAAAAAAACAACCAGATTTTTCTGTGAATACGGCTATGTTATCATCTCTGCTTTGATTGGACTAATCGCTTTTATATCAATTTACGGCATCGGAACGCTTGATGTTACAAACGACACTTGGATTATAACAAGATATAACGAAAGTGATATTGTCCAACATTACACAGGCTGGATTAATTACAGAAATTCTCCTTGGGAATTTCCTTTGGGTAACAGTTCTTATATGGCATATCCTGACGGTGGAAACATTGCTTTCTCCGACAGTATCCCTTTGCTTGCAATACTGTTCAAGGCATTATCCCCTGTACTTCCCGAAGTTTTTCAGTATCTTGGGATAACCATACTTATCAGTTTCATTCTGCAGGGAATATCATCTTCTTTGTTGATACATGAACTCACAAAAAATAAAATTCTTGCTGCAATTTCATCAGTATTTTTTGTGTTGTCCCCTATTCTTCTTGAAAGAAGCTTCAGGCATTCTGCACTTTCAGCCCATTACCTTATACTTTTTGCTATGTATATTTATTTTAAATATCGCAGCAATCTTAACGAGAAAAACAATTTTAATAAGCTTCCCTTTGGCTCTATGGCAGCACTTTGTGCTCTATCTGTTGGTATAACACCTTATTTTCTGCCAATGGTTATGATTTTTGTATTTGTGCTTTCCATAAATTATGTCTGTGCACGCTTTTCCCTCAAAGATATTGTCAAGGCTACCATATTTTTTCTCATATGTGTATGTACAGCATATCTGACAGGTGTTCTTATCGGAACCCTTGGGCAGGGAATAAATACCTCCCGCGGAGGTTTTGGGAAATATTCCATGAATCTCAACGCTGTAATAAACCCTTACAGTCTTGGCGGATATACATGGAGCCAGTTTATGTCTCCACGTGCTCAAGCGGAACCACAGTATGATGGCTTTAACTATATCGGTTGCGGTATGCTGTTATTTTTACTCTTCTCCGCTGTTTGTGCCATAATCAATTTTATAAAGGGCCAAGCATATCTCCGCTTTGTTAAAGCAGTAAAAGAAAATTTTGTGCTGCTGTGTGCATGTATTTTCCTTACTTTATTTGCTCTCAGCCACATAATTTACTTTGGCGGACTTCTTATTATAGAAATTCCATTACCTGATATACTGCTTAATCTTTGCGGCATATTCCGTGCAAGTTCAAGAATGTTCTGGCCTGTTTTTTATCTTATTTTCACCTTTGCAATCACCTGTACATTTTTTGTATTTAAAAAATATCCGAAAATTGTATATGTTATTACAACATTCTTTCTTGCTTTACAAATCTACGACCTTAAAGGTGTGCTTGTAGAAAAACATATTGAAATGCAGGAAAAACTGACATATGAATTTCCTGGTGACCCTGAGCTTTTCCAGCTTGGTGATTATGAACTGGTTATAGACGATTATTCTGGCAGCAAAAGATATGTTTGTTATATCTCCGGCAGAAATAATATAATGACAACTTCCAACAATTTTAACTCCGGCAGTTATCCCAATGCTATCGCTCTTTGCGAAAACGAACTCCGTCGAATAGAAACAGAACCATTAAATATAAAATATGTTTATGTTACCAACGACATAGAAAAGTATGAGCTTTGGCAAAAACAGTTTGCCGATACTGCCAATTTTTATACATGGAAACGTAATGAGCATGAAACCAAAGTATTGAGATTTATGGTTCCTGTCCAAAAAGAAAATTAACTGTGCCCCACAAGTCCTTTATTTCATCATTATTATCCCAATTTCATCTTTTTATTGTTAACAGCAAAAAGGATTTTTTGCTTTGGGGAGTTTTGTGCAGCTATACCGACCGCTCTATGCCTATGATAACAAGGTTCATAGTTTACAAAGCTGCTCGTCGTGCTCCACAGTTCTCCAAACGTTAATCGTTGGATATATGGAATATTTACAGCTCCTCGCAAGAGGGGCTGTTTTTTTGTGCAGATTTTCATCAGACTTTTTTATCATTCACCCATTCCGCAATATATTTTTTGGCAAAGCAGTATACTGTTCTCCCCCATTATCCTTCTGCCATTTTATACATATATTCCCTTGCAGACAGCAAAAACCACAGAGCCGTGCCGCACACAACTCTGTGGTTTCAATCTAATTTTCTTGAGGAGAGAATTATCTTAGAAAAAATTATTTTGCTTTATTTGCACCGGCAGCTCCGCTGCCCGTGATATATATACGATTATTGAATCTGTTTTTCACCGCATTATACTGCAAAGCCGAACAGTCTTGGGATAAAGAGGGACAGTTCCGGAATATAAGTGGTGAGGATAAGTGTAGGTACCCATGCAAAGAGAATAATTTTGATAGAAGGTTTAAGCATGCTCTTAACAGGAACGTTACATGTACGTGCACCAAGGTAAAGCAGTGGTGCTGCAGGAGGTGTAATTGTACCCATACCAAGGTTAACACCAAGGATAGCAGCAAACTGGATTGGACTTACGCCGATTGCAATCATAACCGGAAGAAGGATAGGACCGCAAAGGAGTGTGCCGGAGTTATCGTCCATAAGCATACCGATAACAATCATAAAGATGTTAACCATCAGCAGAACGATGTTTTTGTTGTTAGATATACCTGTAAGCACGTCAACCATCTGGTTTGGAAGGTTGAGAAGAACAAACAGACGGGAAAGAATCATAACCATGAACATCATAAACATAACAGCAGCAGCTGTGATGCCTGCGTCACGGAAACATTTCTTGAGGCCGTTCATTGTAAGGCCTTTGTATACAAAGAAGCCGATTGGAATAGCGTAGATAACTGCAACTGCAGCAGCTTCTGTAGGTGTCATAATACCGGAGTAGATACCGCCAAGGATGATAACAGGCATAAAGAGTGCAGGAAGTGCGTGACCTATACGCCTTGTCATCGGGAGGTTTTCCTCGTCGGCAGCTGCTTTAAGACGCATTTCGCTGTATTCACGGTATTCCTTGTTGTTCTTACATTCAAAGTATGTAATGATACAGAGAAGTGTTGCAAGGATAACACCAGGAACGATTGTTGCAAGGAAGCAGGCAAGAACAGACTGACCTGTTACCCATGCAAACATAATCTGGATTGAGCTTGGAGGGATGAGCAGACCGAGAGGGGATGCGTTTGCCACAAGGGAAGCTGCAAAGCCTTTGTCGTATTTGTTTTCTTCAAGCTTTGGATACATGATACTGCCGATACAGGAAAGTGTAGCTGCAGCAGAGCCGGAAATAGCACCAAAAACAGCACTGGAGATAACTGCAACCATACCCAGACCGCCGTGGATTTTACCAACGAAAACCTGAACAAAGTCTGTAAGTGCTTTACCAAGTTTACCTCTTTCGATAATACCACCGGAGAGAATAAACAGAGGGATAGCAAGCAGAACCACTGTATTGATTTTACTGTAACCTACAGGGATAAGAGATGCAAGGCTCTGTCCGTCCATAAACGCAATTGCTGTAAAGGACACACCAAATGCGGCAGGAACGCACAGACCAAGAATAAGGCTGAACAAAAGAATAAGAACGGATATAACTATAATCATTCTTTGGCCCCTCCTTTCTTTTCTTCAAAGGCTTTTACAATAAAGTATACAGCCCAGTAAACTGCAAACAATGCCATACCGATAAAGCCTATGAAAATTGGTATCTGTGATGCAAGATATGGGATTTTAAGACCTGTTGTAACAGGCATTTTTACAAAGTTAACCTTAAGCATAAGGAATGTAAGGTATGTGCAGAAGAAGAATACTGCAGCTTCAAGAGCTTTTGCAATACCCTTTGTAAGGTCTATAACAAACTGGTTGGAAACAAACACGTCAACCATATCAGCTTTGATATGGCTGTCTTCCTGGCTGCCGCCGATACCGCCCATAAAGTAGAGCCACCATGCCAGCAGAAGAATGATTTCTTCACTGCCGAATATGTCCTGCTTAAATATATAACGGGCAATAACAACAACAAAAATTACAGCTGTAAGGGATACACCTGCAAGGGTGATAAGAGCACTTACAAATTTATCTACTCCGCACCATACTTTACCTTTTCGGAAGTCTTCCAATTTCTGTAACATTTAACTAACCTCCATGGTGTGGATTATTGTTTTAATGCTTGCGGACAGAAGTCCGCAAGCATTAAAATTAACGGTTTATAAAATGTAATCTGCGATTAGTATTAAACGGATATTGAATTATTCGATATCTTTTTTGATTTCGTCGATGATTTCCTGACCAACGATTTCAGCCATTTCTGCCCAGGATTCTGTACGAACTTTTTCTACGTATGCTTCAAATTCAGCGTCTGTGTATTCAAGAATTTCTGTGCCGCCTGCAACGAGTCTGTCAAGAGCTTCCTGGTCAAGTTTGTCCATGTTGTCAAACTGTGCGTTTGTTTCGTTTGTTACAGCTGTCTGGATAATTTCCTGAAGGTCTGCTGGGAGGCTGTCCCATGTCTGCTGGGAGATGATGTAGTCAAGTGGGTCAATAAAGATTTTCTGTGGAACCCAGTATTTGATAAGTTCTGCGAAGGAGCTTTCTGCGGAAACTGGTGTAAGACCGATAGCACCGTCACAAACACCTGTCTGGAGTGCACTGTAAAGGTCGGAGAATGCGATTGTTGTGGAGTTGTAACCCATTGCATCAAGAGCAATTCTGTAAGCGTCTGTAGAAGACATACGCATCATAAGGTCTTTGTGTGCATTAGGGTCCTGATAGTTTTCTGGATATTTTGTGTAGAGAAGACCTACAAAACCGTCGCCGTGGATACCAAGAAGTTTAACGTCGAGAGCTTCAAAGAGTTCGCCGTAAGCTGCAAAGTAGTGGGAACCTGGAGAGTAAATGCGTTTTGCTTCTTCAGCACTTGTTACGAGGTATGGCAAGCTGTTAACTGCAATACGTACGTCATAAGAGTTGTTGGAGAAGAAGCAGCCCATATCTACGTTGCCTGCCATGATGTCTTCAAATACAAGTGTGGAGTCACCAAGCTGGTTAGCCGGATATGTTGTGATTTTAAGTCTGCCGCCGGATTCTGTTTCGCAATATTCTTTAATGCGTTCCATAGCCTGGCTGGATGGGGAGTCTACAGGCATGGAGCCTGCAAATTTGAGTTCATAAACTTCCTGTGGTGCATCGCCGCCTTCAGCTGCTGGTTTGTCGCCGCCGCCGCAAGCTACGAAGGAAAGTGTCAATGCCAATGCGAGAAGTATTGAGAGTAACTTTTTCATATTTTTTCTCCTTTTAATATTTTTTTACCTGTTTTACAGGTCAAAGCACATAAACCGTATGTGCTTAAACGTTCTTTGTTGTGGAGTTGCTTCTGATGTCAACTTTAATCAGATGGTCAACTTCGTCTCCTCTGATACCAACGTAGTAATCTGTAAGGTTTGCGCTGGAGCAGGAGTGGTTAGGGATAATTTTGATTTTGTCCCCAACTTTAAGTGTTGTTTCGCCGTCCACGTGCAGCTTGCCAACCTCTTCAGAGAGGCCGTAAACTGTAATTTCAGGATGGCCTTTTACAACACCAAAGCCCTTGATGGAGCTGTTGCCGTGTGCACCCTGGTCAAGACCGAGGCATTTTGCACCTGCATCACAGATGAACATATCTTCGCTTGGATGGCTGATAACGGAAGCGAGGATGTAGAGGGAGCATTCTTCCTCTGTTGCTGTTTCTGTGGACATCTGGATAGCATCGTGGAATACATAGTTGCCTGGGTGGAGGATGTTGATGTTTTCATCTTCCACTGCACCCCAGAAGGTTGGTGTGGAGCCGCTGGATACGATTTCCGGCTCGAAGCCTGCTTCTTTGAGAGCTTTTACAACTACAGCCATTGTGTTGCGTTCGTCCTCAACATATTTTGGCAGGTCAGCCTTGCTTGCTGCGCCGTAAACATGGCCCGGATGTGTTGAAATGCCTTTGAATACAAGATTGCCCAGCTTTTCAATTTCTTTAACGTAATCAACAGCTTTTTCAGGTGCTACACCAAAACGGTGAAGACCGCTGTCGATGATAAGTGTGTAGTTAACCTTTACATCTGCTGCTTTTGCACCTGCATCGATTGCTTTTGCTGCATCAAGACCATCAATTCTGATGATGAAGTTGCACTTTTTGGCAAGTTCTGTAACACGTTTGATGGAAACATCTGTTGCAACAGGGTATGCATACATCAAATTGTCAAAGCCTGCTTCGCAAAGAGTTTCTGCTTCGTCCAGTGTGCCGCACAAAAAGCCTGTTGTGCCACAGTCCACCTGTGCTTTTGCCATTTCGATGCTTTTATGTGTTTTAAGCATCGGCCAAATCTGCTTGCCGTATTTTTTTGCCTCGTCTGCATATTTTTTAAGGTTATGCTCCATAGCGTCAAGGTCAAGCAAAATGGCCGGTGTGTAAATTTCGTTGATTTTCATATATACTCTCCTTTCGTAATATTTAACAATATTTAAATTTGTTAAATTAATATTAACATATATTAAATATAATTTCAATAATTTAAACACAGTTTAATAGTAAAAATTAAAATTTAATATTTGTTAATTTTAACAAATATATTTTAATATATCGGTCATTTATGCCTGTTCCGACACTGCTTTTATAATCATTCTTTTATTATAAAAAAAATAATTGCTATTTTTATCGGTTTATTTTATAATTAAATGTAAATATAACTTAAGTAAATTTAAATATATTTGCGACAGATACATTTTACACACCTGCAATCAATTAAGTCATATTTAATCATTTATCCATAAGAGGTGAACAGCTTGGAAAACTTGGAAATAGGGGCCAAAATAAAAAAATATCGTACTGAAAAAAGGTTTTCCCTTAAAACTCTGGCAGAAAAGGTGAATATTACTCCTTCCATGCTCAGTCAGATTGAACACGACCAGGCAAACCCGTCTATAAATACACTTAAACTTATTTCTGCCGCACTTAATGTGCCGTTGTATCAGTTTTTTACAACCACCAACAACGTTGCGGAGGATGTTGTTGTGCGTAAAGGTCAGAGAAAGAAAATTCTCTCCTCGGGCAACAATTCATTTGAATACGAACTGCTTACCCCTGACAATACAGGTACCATTGAATTTGTGCTGCAGCGTTTTAAGCCAAACAGCAACAGTGGTGACGCTGTGCAGAGTCACGAGGGCGAGGAGGTATTTTATGTGCTTAAAGGCACCCTTGTGCTTTTCCTCGACAAGCTGGAAGTAACACTGAACGAGGGCGACAGCGTGCGTATACCTGCCAGAACACCGCACTTCTGGGTTAACCAGACAGACAGCGAGGTTGAGGTTATATTTGCTATTACCCCGCCTGCATTTTAATAATTTGTTTTCAGACAAAAAGTCCGTGGAAAATTCCACGGACTTTTTATATGCATATTTTACGCAGGCATTTTTATACGCTTACACCATCTGTAAAATCGGATTTTTTCTTTATTTTACAACACTTTTGCAGGGCTGCCGCACCATACCCTGCTCTGTTTTGTCCAACTGTCCCAAATTACAGCTGAATTTTTGGCAGTTATTATCCTGTTCGTGCATTGCTTATTTTATATTAATAATGTATAATATAAAATGGTTTATTATGGATATAATGTATATTCCTGAACATATAAGCTCTATTTTTTAAGAAAGGTGATATTGTAATGAAAAGCAACGACAGTCAGCAGGCATCTTACAAAAAAACTGTAAAAGGTCTGCGCAGAAAGCTGTATGCGGCAGTTTCTATGCTGCTTGTATCTGCAATAATGCTTACCTCGGTTTCCTATGCGTGGTATTCCTTCTCCACCGCACCGGAAGTATCCAAGATAAGCACTACCGTTACAGGCAACGGCAGCTTGGAAATTGCACTGGCAACCTCTGATGCTATCAGTGATTTGTACCTTACCGAAGAACTGGAAAGCCTTACGGGTTTTTCCAAAGGCGGTGTATACAACGCTGATGCAAATACCCGCTGGGGTAACCTTATTGACTTGAGTGACGAAAGATACGGATTTTCCTCCATGTCACTTTATCCGTCAACCCTTAATGTAGCAAACAACAAAGTGGCACAAAACCCGCTGCGCACAGCACACTACGGCAAGGACGGCCGTGTAAGCCTGCTGTCGGCAGACAGTGTTTTTGCATCCTTTGACCAGGCATCCCACAGCTTCCTTATAGACAAGGACCAGCAGTACGGTGTGCGTGCAATGGGTGTATCCACAAGCACAGGCCTGTGGGCAGCAATGGAAAAAACCCTGCGTTCCACACAGCAGGACGGTGCGGAACTGCTTGGCAACCACTTTATTGACGCTTCAATCTTTTCGGCGTCCTTCTCCCCTATATCTCTTATCGAGACATATACCATGGGTGTGTCAGCATCTGATATGGCAGACCTGCCAACAGCATATGCAACACTGCTTGAACTTGTATCCGGTGTTGACCCTGTTGAAGCAACAGATACCACACCTGCTGTAGCAGGCAAGGACGGCATTGTTGACCGCCTTGAATCTGCAGTGCTCAGCCTTATTCTGGCCTGCAGCGGATATTCTGACAGATATGTAAGTGTCCCAAGCGAAGAAATTTCCGCAATGATAGATGATGGCACTGCAACACAGGATATCATCAACAACTTTGTTAAAAAGGATACTGAACTTTCCACAATCTGCGATTTATACCTTAAGGTTTGTGCCAGTGCACAGGAAATGCAGACAGCATACGACAGCCTTATGGCTGCAAAACCATCAGGAGATTTTACCCACGCAGATACAAAGCCTTTTATTGAAGCATTTGCAGGCAACAGCTTTACAACAACACATAAAGCAGTTGTAAGCAGAACCGTTACAGTTGGCGATGACGTTGAAGAAACAGTTCTCACCCACAACCGTGCAGTTGTTTCTGCCGCAAGCAAGGCTGAACTTGACGAAAAACTGGAAGAACTTAAAAACCCTGCCGAGGGCGAAAAGGCAGTTATATCCTTTAACACTCATAAAAAATATGTACACATTAAAGCAGGTGTGACAGACAGCTTTATGTCCTGTCTTGCACAGATTGCAGGTGTTATTGAAGGCGAATCCCTGTCCGTAAACAATGACACTACGCTCAACCCTCTTGTTATGACATTCCCTACAGGCGAAAACGGCTGTGCAGTCGACAAGCTGAGTGCACTTGAAAAGGTATTTGTCTACAACGAAAACCTGTTTGAGCTGCAGTCTATGTGGAATGATCTGGAGATACACAGAAATGCTCTTGCTGCTGCTATTGATGGTGAAATGACAGCACTGGCTGAAATAGTAAAAAGAGCCATTCTGTTTGAAGGTCACAAAGCACCGTATGAAGAATTTGAAGCAATAGTAAAAGCCGACCCGGAAAACAACAGAAACAATGTAACAAAGATGGATACCTATGCCGCACCGGAATCTGCAAGTCACGAAACACTTTATTCGCATTTAAATACTATGCAGAACGCCCTTGATTTCTACTATGATTTCACTGTTCAGGCTGCATTGACATACGCATCCAAAGATACAACAGATTTAGATGTATATCTGCAATTAAATGATTTATTATCCGCTGCAGCCTCTGCACGTTCTGTTCCTTTAGAGGATATAATCAATATTGTTGGCGAAGGCTTTATTCCTCTGTATTCCACAGCTATTTCCAGCTACAATGCGGCACAGGCTGCATTGACTGAAACACAGAAAAAAATAGATGCTTACAACGATAATCTTGCTGCCGAAAATGCAGAAGCCGCAGAAAACGGCACACAACCGCCTGCACACCCTACCTGGCAGGAAGATATTGAACTGCGCAGTGCATTTACAGATACAGATGTTTTTATCAATTATATATACGACTCAGAGAATGCTGAGGGGTTTGAGGTTCGGGATTTGTACAGCCGTTATTACGGCAGCCGCATCACAGATTATTTTGTTGAATTGGGCTTAAACAGATACGCTGATTACTGGGTTTATTCCTACGAAAATGCTGCTAACGAAATCGTATCTGAATACCTTCTCCGCTCTGGCCCCAGCCATTATTATTACGTTCCCGGTGTTAGTGAGGTTCCTGATTTGTATAATGCCTGGTTAGAGATGTTGGGAAGAGAAACTTATAATGCTGTGGAAAAATTCAACTCTCTGG
>JAFSFT010000067.1 GCA_017435045.1 Oscillospiraceae bacterium | reverse complement strand
AATGATTACATAAGGAAAAGAATTACACTTGAAGGAGTTGATTAACATGAGAAATTTTAATGAGTGGTTATATAACCCCAATTATATTAACCCACAAGCATATCACGATCAGCAGATCCGCATTACGCAAGAATATGAACGAGATCAGCAGAAAGAAATCCTAAACGCACATAAGGCACTTAACGATTTTCTTGATGCCGTTCAGAAGGTCGATAATCAACATCAAGAACAGTTATTTATGGTATGTTTTGGAGAGATTGCAAGGCGAAATCAGTGGTAAGAAATAACGGTAACTATAGGAACCTTTGCACAACATAAGAGTTCGAATTCATACTCAAAAACGGCAAAAATATCTTTTTTGTAGCCTATAGACATAACGGATAGTCATAAGGCAAGTGACTGTCCGTTATTTTTTATTTGTACATATTTTTCTTAAACAGCAGGCTGGTGCAGCCTGCTGTTTTTACGTTGTTTTGTTGGTAATAGGTATGTATTCTACCGATACACCTTGTCTTGTGTCCACAACCACATTGTCACCCTGATACTGCTTTGGAATGTCTAACACACCCATAAATCTGTAGTGAATGATTAGATGCTGTGTTCTGTTTTTACCCCTGCCTATGCTTATATTAACACCTTTTATTAATATTTAATAATAAACCTAAGATGTAATTTGCTACAATTTTCCAATTATAAAAGGAGTAACACCGTAAAAGCTGTTACTCCTTTTTTGTCAAAACATAAATATCAACCCTATAACCGCAGAAGCTGCAATATAAGTTATCGGGTGTTTTTTGAACTTTTTGATTGCCCAGAATACAATGACAAAATAAATTATTTTTTTGGGGTCTGCAAGGTCTGTTATAACACCTGTCTGCTTAAACAATTCTGTATTGAAAACTGCCACCTGCATAACAGATACTGCCGCTGCTGCAATAAGTCCTGTAACTGCAGGGCGCATACCATAAAATGCAAAATCCAGATATTTGTTGCCGCTGAGTTTATTGAGAAATTTTGAGAAAAGTATTACCAACACAACGCAAGGCATCACTTCGCCCATTGTTGCTGCAAATCCACCCCAGAAACCTGCAACATTATAGCCGACATATGTTGCCATATTGATACCTATAGGACCAGGGGTTGATTCGGAAATTGCAACCATATCTGTAATAAGCATCTGGTCAAACCAGCCTGTGCTTTCGCCCAGACGCTGTAAAAACGGCAATGTTGCCATACCGCCGCCCACAGCAAAAAGGCCTATTTTGAAAAACTCATAGAAAAGCTTAAGATAAATCATTTCTGTTTACCTCCCTTTTCTTTATCATTTTTCGCAAACAACCCCTGCAATGATTTGTAAATTATACCGCCAACTGCACTAAGTACAACCAACAGCACGGGGCTTATTTCGGTAAAAGTCATTGCCACAAGCATTATGGCAAAAAGTACAAAACCGAATATGTCCTTTACGCCCTTTTTCCACATTGAAATAATACTGTCCAAAATAAGGGCACATACACATACAGACACAGCACTTAAAGCATGGCGTACATACACATTGTCCTGAAAGTTGGAAAGGCATGCTGCAATTATAGTGATAATTATAAGACAAGGCGAAACTACGCCCAGTGCTGCTGCAACAGCACCTGCTTCTTTTTTGCGCTGATACCCGATAAAACCGCCTACATTGACAGCAATGATTCCAGGCATACTCTGCCCTATTGCGTAAAAATCCATTACGTCTTCTTCGGACAGCCATTTTTCCTTTTCAACTATCTCTCTGCGAAGAATAGGCAGCATTGCATAGCCTCCGCCAAACGTAACAGAACCTATTTTTAAAAACTTAAGATATATATTCAGAATTTCTTTCACTGTAAAATCCTCTTTCACCTTTAACCGCATTAACAGTGACAACAATCCGGCAAACTTGTATATTTACCGGATTGTTAAATGCATTTTACTATTCTATTATATCACGATTGATGTTAATAGCAAGCAATATTGCTGTCGGTACGGCATTCTGTACCACCAACCAATGTACCGTTTGGCAGTTTGACAATAATCTGCCCCCTGCCAAAGTTAACCGCATCCAGTGCCACCTGTACATCGTGACCTCTTGCAGCAAGCTGTTTTGCAATTTCGTTTGAGAAATTGTCTTCCACCATAAAGGTTTTGTCCTTCATCCACTGCCAGCGTGGCGCATCAAGTGCCTGCTGTGGGTTCATGCCAAAGTCAATAAGGTTCATAGCAACCTGAACGTGTCCCTGTGGCTGCATATATCCTCCCATAACTCCAAACGGAGCAAGGCCCTTGCCATCCTTCATAATAAATCCCGGGATAATTGTATGATATGATTTTTTGCAAGGTGCAAGAGCATTTGCATCTTCGGCATTAAGAGAGAAGTCTGCACCGCGGTTCTGCAGGGCAATGCCTGTATCTCTTACAACAATACCGCTGCCAAAGCCCATATAGTTGGACTGAATAAAGGAAACCATATTGCCCTCGCCGTCAGCCGTACAGAAATAAACTGTGCCGCTGGATGGTGGTGTTTCCGGACAAGGTGATGCTGCCTGATCTGTAATCTGTGCAGCACGGTATGCACCGTATTCAGGTTTTATAAGGTCGTTGTAGTTGATTGACATACATTTTGGGTCTGTAACGTGGAACTTGCCGTCCGCAAATGCAATCTTCATAGCTTCCCACTGTTTGTGGAACGTATCAACACATTCTTTTTCCTTGTAGTCAAACTCTTTGAGAATATTGAGTGCCATAAGTGCTACAATGCCTTGACCGTTTGGCGGAATCTCACAGATTTCGTAACCTTTGTAATTTACTCTGATTGGTTCAACCCATGCAGCTTCATAGTTTTCAAAATCTTCTTTACAGTAGTAACCACCGAATTTTTCGCTGTCTGCAACAATTTTGTCTGCCAGTTCACCTTTGTAAAAAGCCTCGGCATTTGTTTTTGCAATCAGTTCCAGTGTGTTGGCGTGGTTTGGCAATTTAATGATATCCCCTGCTTTTGGAATTACGCCGTCAGGAGTAAATGTTTTAAACCATTCGTCATATTCTTCGCCTGTGCACATCTGTTTGTATTTTTTTGCCGCTCTGTCCCACATTCTTGCAAGGTTAGGAGAACAAGGATAACCCTCCCTTGCATAGCGGATTGCAGGTGCCATACTTTCGGTCATAGGCAGGTTGCCAAAACGTGCTGCCACCTTTGCCCAGCCGCCTGGTGCCCCCGGTACCATTGTAGGAATCCAGCCGTAGACAGGCATTTTATCATCGTTTATACGTTTCTTAACCTTTTCCAGAGATATATTCTTTGCAGAGATACCGCTGGCATTAAGACCGTAAAGCTGCTGGTCCTTTTCTGACCAGATAAGAGCAAAGCAGTCGCCGCCAATGCCGTTTGCTGTAGGCTCACACACTGTAAGTGCTGCTGCTGTCGCAACGGCGGCATCCATTGCGTTGCCGCCGTTACGCATAACCTCAAGACCTGCTGCTGCAGCCTGTGGGCTGGATGCACACACCATACCATGCTGTGCATAGATTGGATAACGCTTGGAAGCGTATGGAATATATGTAGAGTTGAAATTCATAACTTTCTCCTTTTTGCAGACTTGCTGCATTCTGTTAGCAAAAGAGCCGATACCAGCATCTGTCAGTATAAAACAGCCGATGCGGGCATCAGCCCAATATGGAAGAGTCTATTATTTGTTTTTATTGTAAAGGTGGCAGGCAACAAAGCGTCCGTCTTCCACCTGCTGCAAAGTTGGTTTAACCTTTTTGCAGATTTCCATGCACTCACTGCAGCGTGTGTGGAATGTACAGCCCTTTGGAGGATTAATTGCGGATGGAACTTCGCCTTCCAGCACAGTTTCTTCCTCGTAATTATCCCTTACTGTAGGGCGTGGAACCGCTTTAAGCAGGGATTTGGTATATGGGTGCAAAGGCTGACGGAACAGTTCCTTGCTTTCTGCAAGTTCACATACGCCACCAAGATACATAACCATAACCCTGTCGCAGAAATGCTTTACAACACCAAGGTTGTGGGTGATGAAGAAATATGTAAGGTTCTGTTTTTCTTTGAGCTCTTCCAGCAGCTGCAGAATCTGTGCCTGAACAGAAACGTCCAGAGCAGAAACAGATTCGTCCAGAACAACAAATTTGGGATTGAGAGCAATTGCCCTTGCAATACCTACACGCTGCTTCTGACCGCCTGAAAGCTGATGCGGATAGGAATAGTATTGTTCACGCTTAAGGCCAACGTCCTCCAGCAGCTTCATTGTGCTTTCCCTGCGCATTTCCTTGCCATAGTCGGTGTGAATTTCAAAAACCTCTTCGATCGCTTTGCCCACTGTCTTTCTTGGGTCAAGGCTGGCTGCAGGGTCCTGGAAAATCATCTGCATATCTTTTCTCAGACTGCGCATTTCTTTTTCTGTCAGCTTTGCAAGGTTTATGCCTGTTTCATAGTTATGGTCAAGCTTACGCTGATACTCTTCGTCCAGACAGCGTTCTGTAATAGGCAGAATGTCCTGACGGCGCATAGAAAGTGCCTGTGCCTTGCAGGTAAGGGCTTTATCTCGGTATTTTTTTACCTTTTCTTCTGCTTCTTTCATCAGTTTTTCAACTTCAGCAGAAGGTGTTTCGCCTTTTGTAACTGCTTCGGCATACTCTGCGTGATATCTGTTATATTCCTTTACATATTCACCTGCGTGTACTGTAGCATCATAGGCATCTTTGTAAAGTTTCTGAATTTCAGGCAGTTTTGCACTGAGGATAAGGCTTCCTACTGTACGGCTGCCTTCACGCAGCTGACGGGAAGCATCCTTTTTATGCTCTTTGGACTGAAAAGCCAGCTTGTCTCTTTCCTGTGTAAGCTTACGGCGTTTTGCAACCTCCTGCTTTGTACCGTGGTCAGACAAAGCTTCGATTTTCTCATCAAGAGCTTCTACCTTTTTGTCCAGTTCGAGAGATTTTTTATAGTATTCATCGGCTTTCTGCTGATATTCTAGCAGCTTGTCTATCTCTTTGCCGATATATTTAGGAGCAACTTCCTCGATATTTTTACCGTGGTACACGCAGGCACCGCTGGTCTGGCGGTAAAGCTGGAGAATTACACGGCCAAGGGTGGATTTACCGCAGCCGCTTTCACCAACAACACCGAACTTTTCGCCTTCATAGATTTCAAGGCTTACGTCCTCCAGAGCCTTAAGGTTTACACCTCTTTTTACCGGAAAGTATTTTTTGAGTTTATTCAGTTCAATTAATGCCGGTCTATGTTCTAACACTTGTTTTCCTCCTCTACCTTGTGGCAAGCTACAAAGTGTCCTTTTTCATATTCTATTGCCTGCGGAATTTCGCTGCGGCAACGGTCGGTTGCGTATGGACATCTTGGATGGAAGCGGCAGCCGATTATAGTTTCTGTTATTGCAGGGAATGTGCCCGGGATAGCCTTGATTTCAAAATCGTCCTTGTCCACATTTGGCACTGCCGCAAGCAGCCCCTGTGTGTAAGGGTGCATATTGTTTTCGAAAATCTGTTTTGCACTGCCCTCTTCCACCTTTGTGCCGCTGTAGAGAACTATAACCCTGTCTGCAATTTCTGCAACAACACCAAGGTCATGGGTGATAAACAGAACACCTGTGTTCATTGTCTTTTTCAGCTTGTTGAGAAGAATAAGCACTTGCTTCTGAATTGTAACGTCCAGTGCGGTTGTCGGTTCGTCGGCAATAAGCAGTTTTGGCTGCATGGACATAACCATAGCAATCATAACACGCTGACGCAGACCGCCGGAAAGCTGGAAAGGATACTGCTTCATACGGCTTTCGGCATTTGCAATGCCAACCTTTTCAAGATATTCAACCGCTGTTGCATAAGCTTCCTTTTTGCTCATACCCTTATGTCTGATAAGGCCTTCTGTAAGCTGATGACCGATGGTAAGCAGCGGGTTAAGGCTGGTCATAGGTTCCTGAAAAATCATACCCATCTTGCTGCCGCGAACCTTGTTCAGTTCCTTCTGGCTTTTGCCGCTGATAACTTCTCCGCAAAGTTCAACCTCGCCCTGCTGTACAACAGCATTTTCAGGCAAGAGACCCATTACGGAAAGTGTGGTTACACTTTTGCCGCAGCCACTTTCGCCAACCATGCATACAGTTTCGTTTTCATATATATCAAAGGATATATCCCTGAGAACAGGATATTCTTTTTTGTCTATGCGGAATGCAGTGATAAGATTTTTAACACTGAGAACTTTTTCTGCCATTATTGTACCCCCTGAATTTTGTGGTCTGTCAGATTATCAGCTATGCTGACAAATATTTTTGTCAGCTAAGCTCATAATATAAACCTCTGCAGGCGGCGGATTGGCCGCCTGCAGGTGATTTATCATTTTAAAATTCCAATTAAATTTCTGCTGTTTCAAATCAATTATTTGATTTTAAATGTGTTGAGATAGAATACGCTGCTTGTATCCAAGGAACATTCGTAAGCAGAGTTGTATGCAAATCTGTATTCGCCGTTGTAGATTGGAGCGATAAGTGCGTTTTCGAGAAGGAACATATTTGCTTCTTCAAGTGCTGCAACACGGTCAGCTTCTACAGAAGTTGTTTTACTTGCAAGAATCATATTGTCAAGCTCGTCGCTGTTGATTTTAAGTCTTGCGCTGGAAACGGAATGTGTGTTTGGTTCAAGAAGTTCAGAACCGTCACGTGTTACGTTTGCCCATGCAAAGAGAGAAATGTCAAAGCGGTTTTCTGCTTTGGATTCTGTAAGGTATGCGGAGTATTCGATGGATTCGAGTTTTACATTGTTGAAGCCTGCTGCTGTAAGGTTAGCCTGGAAGTATTCGCCGATTGGTGCGTATGCAGGTGTGGATGGGCAAAGAAATACGATTTCTTCGTCCTGCCAGCCATTTGCTTCGATGATAGCTTTTGCACCTTCTGGGTCGTAACCGATGTTGGCTGTTTCTGCGTTTTCTGTGTAACCGAGAACTTTAGGACCGATAAAGGATTTAGCGTAGGAGCCATGGCCTTCCATTGTGTAGTTTACAAAGCCTTCTCTGTCGAGAGCTTTAACGATAGCTGTTCTGAAGTCTTTGTTAGCCATCAGTGGGTTGATGTAAGAGTTCTGACGCAGACCAACATAGTAAATCTGTGCGGAATCCTGTGTTTCAGTTGTAACATTCTGCATTGCCTGTACTCTTGGGAGGCTTTCTACAGTGATGGATGGGATGTAGTCAGCTTCGCCTGTTTCAAGACGGGCAAGAGCTGTGGATTCTTCTGTGATAACTGTAAATGTTACATCTTTAATCTGTGCTTTTTCGCCCCAGTATTCGTCATTTCTTGTAAGAACAACGTTGGAACCGGAAACGTGGCTTACATATTTGTAAGGACCTGTACCAACAGGGTCAACCATCAAATCCTGTTTCTGCTGTGCTGTTGGGGAAACGATTGCGCTGTTTGTGTGTGCAAGTTTAGCAAGAAGAACACCGTCTTCGTAGTTGAGGTGGAATACTACTGTGTATTCATCAGGACATTCGATGCTGTCGATGGAAGCTGCAATGGAAGCACGTGCAGAACCGAAGTCAGGGTCTTTGATAAGTTCAAATGTGTATTTAACTGCTTCTGCGTTAAATGGTGTGCCGTCGTGGAACATAACACCTTCACGAAGTTTGATTGTTGCTGTAAGACCGTCTTCGCTGAATTCCGGGAGGCTTTCTGCAAGAAGCGGAACAAAGCTGCCGTCATCTGCAATAAGATAAAGTGTTTCGTAGATCTGTGCTGTGATATAAGTGGATGCTGCGTCGTTTGTTTTAAGTGGGTCAAAACCTGTGTAAGCAGCTGTCATAACAACGTTGAACATTCTGTCTTCAGTAACGCCTGCTGCTTCGCCGCCTGTTGGCTGAGATTCGCCACCGATTTCACCGCCGCCACATGCTACAAGTGACAAAGCCATCACGAGTGCAAGTGCAAGGGATGTAAGTTTTCTGAATTTTTTCATAACTAAAACTCCTCTTTTATTTTTTCTACTATCGTAAAGCTTTCAGGGCTAATTGGGAAATCCCTTTATTGCTTTATGTAATCAGTTGTATATAACAAGGCCTTTCGGCTCTTATCATTCGTTGTTAGTCTTTAAGACTTGGGTCAAGAATATCACGCAGCTTATCGCCAAGGATATTAAAGCAGATAACGGTGATAATTACTGCAATACCCGGAATAACTATAAGGCTTGGACGCTGCCACATATAGTTTTTGCCGTTTGCAATCATACTGCCCCATTCAGGTGCAGGTGCAGGAACGCCCATACCAAGATAGCTGAGTGTTGAGATGGAAATAAGGGAAGATGCCATACGCATGGTTGCGATAACTATGATAAGCGGAAGTGCATTCTGAAGAATGTGACCGAAGATAATACGGAAGTCGCTTGCACCAAGACTTTTTACCGCCATGATGTAGTCTTCCTGCTTTATCTGCAGCACCTTGCCGCGTATCATACGGGCAAAGGATGGAATTGACCAGATGCTGATAGCCAGCATTGCGTTGAATGTACTTGCACCCAGCATAGCCATAATGAGCATTGCAAGCAGTGTACCAGGGAATGTGAACAAAAGGTCCATAAATCTCATAATAATGTTGTCCAGTTTTGGATAGTAGCCTGCCAGCATACCGAGAATAACACCAAAGAAAAGACCCATTGCAGTGGAACAGAAACCAACTGCCAGAGAAATTCTTCCGCCGTAAAGCAGGCGGGATAAAACGTCACGGCCAAGGTGGTCTGTTCCAAACAGATGACCCGGAACATATTTTGCTGCTTCAACAGGGTCTTTTGACCACTGTGCCCAGAAACCAGGAGCAAGTTTTATGGAAGCGTCAACTGCCTCAGGCTCGAAAGGGGCGATAACACCTGCCAGAAGCACAAGTAATATTTCTACTATAAGCACTGCAAAACAGAGAACTGCAAGCTTGTTGCGCAGAAGTTTGTTTACAGCGGTTTTCCACTGTTTTTGTCTGTTGTTTACCAATCCTGTGTCCTCCTATTCCAGTGAAATTCTTGGATCAACCAGACAGTAAACGATGTCTACTATAAGGTTGATTATTATAAACATTGCCGCAATTACCAGAACTGTGCTCTGTACAACAGGATAGTTGCGGGAGTTGATAGCATTGATAAGGTATGTACCCAAACCATTAACAACAAAAACCTGTTCTGTAACAATTGCACCGCCAAGCAGACCGCCAAAGCTTGTACCAAGCTGTGTCAGCAATGGAATAAGGGCATTTCTGAGTGCGTGTACAAATATAACAACCTTCTGGGAAAGGCCTTTGGATTTTGCTGTTCTGATATAGTCTGACTGAAGAACGTCCAGCATTGCACTGCGGCCGATACGCATAAAGCTTGCTATGGTTGATGTGGAAAGTGCAAAGGCCGGCAGTATAACCTGCTTGAAGCCTGTTGCTGTCCAGAAAAAGTGTGTCATACCGCCTGATGGAAGCAGACCAAGCTTAACACTGAACAGGAGGATAAGCATTGTACCCAGCCAGAAGTTTGGCATGGAAATTGCAAACAGAGAACTGGTTGTAAGCACATTATCCACAATTGTATCTCGCTTGAGTGCTGTGAGAATGCCAAGCGGAATGCCGATTACAATAGCAATCAGAATAGCAGCAACCGCAAGGTTGATTGTAAATGGCAGACGTACTGCAATTTCCTGAATAATAGGCTGTCTTGTTGTATAAGACATACCAAGGTCAAGGGTAAGCAGGTTTTTAAGATAAATGCCATACTGAACAAGGAATGGCTTGTCAAGGCCAAGGCTTATTCTAACCGCCTCAATATCCTGTTCTGTCGCAGCAACACCCGCAACCATCTGTGCCGGGTCGCCAGGTGCTATGTAAAGACTGGCAAATACTATAAAACTCATACCCAAAAGCAAAAGCACCATCTGTCCAAGTCTCTTTAAAATATATTTTCCCAAAATCCTTTCCCCTTTCTTTGCGAGAATTTTGTATATTATTGCATAATTCGTAATATCGTCAGAAACTATTCTTTATATATAAACATTAATTAAATATAATAATAAGCTATATAACAGTGTCCAATTGAATAGCATCAACACAGCTGTCATTTTATTACTAAATATTCAATTTTTCAAGCTTTTTTATGTTTTTCTATTATTCACACAAATTAATTAAATTTAGCCCAATCTTTTTGTCAGTTTGCACAAAAATATGTAACAAAACAGTTACAATATTCATTTTTCAAATGTTTTTACGATGTTACAATATTGAATGTGAATGCACTTTTACTGCATATTATAAGATTTTGTTCAAATTTTATTAATATCTGCAAATTACTTTCTGTTCCTTGTATTTACCCTTTGTTTGGTTTGGTTACCTTGACTTTTATATACCCTGTTGTTATACTAAAAACACAATCTGACATTGAAATTTTATTGAGATGAAAGATACAGGCAAATACTTTTATTTATATTGTAAGAAATTATTTTTATATTTTTGACATTACTGTTTTTCCTCTGTGTCAGAACCAACTGCTGTATCTTTTATCGATACAGCTTTTTTATTTTTATACAGGAGTTTACTATGGAAACAAGAGTTGCAGTTATCGGCATTATTGTGGAAAACCCAACAGCTATTCCACGCCTTAACGAAATTCTCACCGAATATGGTGATTATATTGTGGGCCGTATGGGCATCCCATACAGAAAAAGAAACATAAATATCATCAGCCTTGCTGTAGATGCACCGCAGAATGTAATATCCGCCCTTTCAGGCAAGGTTGGCAGGCTTGATGGTATTACAGCAAAAACAGCCTATTCCAACTGTATTTATACTGAGGAAATATAATGAAAAAATTAATTGACCGCCTGGCACAAACCCATGACCTTGGCCACAGCGAACTGCTGCAGCTTATAGAGATGGACAATCCCGAAGCTGAGGAATATCTTGACCTTGACGTAAATGCAGTAAAAGATATGTTCGCTTACTACGACTTTGACATGACAATCCGTGACAGCGACATTGCTGCAATGGAATCCACAATGAAATTTTTGCTGGAAACAGGCATGATTGAAAACACAGTTGATATCAACAGCCTTGTTATCCGCTAATCTGCAAAAATTTTTTACAAGGAGAAGACAGTATGAGTCTTGGTAATACACCATCTGCAAACCGGGTGCACATCGGATTTTTCGGCTGCCGCAACGCAGGTAAATCCAGCGTTGTAAATGCCGTTACAGGTCAGGAGCTGTGCATAGTTTCCGACACAAAGGGCACCACAACCGACCCTGTGCAGAAAGCTATGGAGCTGCTGCCTATGGGACCTGTGGTTATCATAGATACCCCTGGTTACGATGACGAGGGCGAGCTCGGCGAAATGCGTGTACGCCGTACAAAACAGGTGCTGAACAAAACCGACGCAGCGGTGTTGGTTGTGGACGGCAGTGTGGGGATGAGAGAAACTGACAAGGAACTGGTATCCCTTTTCAATGAAAAAAACATCCCATACATTGTTGTATACAACAAAAACGACCTGAAACAGGCAGGAAAAAGCTCCGATATTCTCTCTGTAAGTGCTGTTACAGGGGATGGAATATTTGAACTTAAGGAAAAGATTGCACACCTTTGTGCATCAAACGATCCTGAACCTGTGCTGGTAAGCGACCTTATAGACGCAGGCGACCTTGTGGTGCTGGTGTGTCCTATTGATGCTTCTGCACCAAAAGGCAGGCTTATTCTGCCGCAGCAGCAGGTGGTGCGTGACATAATAGACCATCACGCAATGGCCGTTGTATGTCAGGATACGGAACTTACACAGACTCTGGAAAAACTTGGCACAAAGCCAAGACTGGTTATAACCGACAGTCAGGTTTTCGGCAAGGCAGCCGAAGCAACACCTGCGGATATACCGCTCACCTCCTTCTCCATCCTTATGGCAAGGTACAAAGGCTTTCTTGAAACAGCAGTTCACGGTGCGTCCGCTATCAATTCGCTGCAGGACGGCGACACCGTGCTTATTTCCGAAGGCTGCACCCACCACAGACAGTGCGAGGATATCGGCACTGTAAAACTGCCCCGACTGCTTAAAAAATATACAGGCAAGGATATAAAAATAGAAACTTCATCGGGCAACAGTTTTCCCGAAGATTTGTCCAGATACAAACTGGTTATACTCTGCGGCGGCTGTATGCTGCCCTCCCGCGAGGTACTGTACCGCATGAAATGTGCAGGCGACCAGCTTATACCAATGACAAACTACGGCACTGCAATTGCTTTTATGCAGGGCATACTTAAACGCAGTGTTGCGGTTTTTCCAAATCTTGCCGATATGCTGTAAAGCTGTATAAACAGCAGCAGTTTATTGCAGACAACAAAATATTGCAAAAAAAGACCACGTATTATGCGTAACACCATAATACGTGGTTTTGACTTTTATATCTGTTTTCTGTTGTTGACGGATATGAGCACTGTACCGAAATACCTGTGCTTTCTGATAAATTCTTCCAGACTTTTTCCGTAAAAATCGGGACCTTTGGAATTTTTGTAGGTATTATAGCCCACAAAGCCTTTTGGTGTGTGTTTTACCGCAACAAAGTGTGCACCTATCTTAAAACCATTGCGCCACCAGAAGTACAGTATGCTGACATTGTGCGACTTTGCCGCCTCATCAAATTTACCCATATTTACAGTTACATCAACTGCAAAGCCCAGCTTTTTAAAAAACATTGCAGGCGAAAGGATAAATGTACCCGTATTCCCGTTAAAAACAGGTATCTGCTTTTCAAAAAATCTGATAATTTTTTCCGCATCCGGTCGGTAGCCCATAATGCAAAGTGCATTATATACTGCAATCCATCCGCAGCCCGTCGCCGCACTGGAACGCAGACCATACCGCCATTTTTCCTTTGGGATATTACGCTGACAATAAATCATTCTGTCCATACCGTCTCCCCTGTACTGTATTTTTCACATTACATCTTTTTTGCGTGTGCCACACAGGCTTTCATAGCCTCAAACACGCTGCTGCGCAGCTTGTGGTCCTCCAGAACACGCACAGCCTCCAGAGTTGTGCCGCCCGGATAGCAAACCATATCCTTAAGTTCTCCCGGATGCTTGCCTGTTTCCAGAATCATCTTTGCACTGCCCATAACAGCCTGTGCCGCAAAACCATATGCCTGGTCGCGTGGCATACCGTCTGCAGATGCGGCATCTGCCATAGCTTCAATAAACATAAAAATATATGCAGGGGACGAGCTGCTTACTGCAGTAACAACGTCCATAAGGTCTTCCGATACAACGCCTACCCTGCCAAAGCCGCGGAGCACTGCACAGATTTCGTCAAACTCTGCCTGTGTAACCAGCTTGTTTTTGCACACGCCTGTCATACCCTCGCCAACCATGGACGGTGTGTTTGGCATTGTGCGCACAACCTTTACATTGTCGCCAAACTGCTCTGCCATCCATGCAAGAGTTTTGCCCGCTGCAATGGTAAGGATAACATGATTTTCCTTTATCATACTTTTAAGTTCTGCTGCCAGTTCCGCATACATATATGGCTTAACTGCAAGAACAATAACATCTGCATTTTCCACAACCTCTGCGTTGGTTTGTGCAATTTTAATACCATACATCTGCTGTGCCTTTTCAAGCCCCGGTCTGTATGCGTCGGATGCGATAATATCGTTGCTGTCCATTATTCCGTTAAAAACAATACCCTTAATCATAGCCTGTGCCATATTGCCACAGCCAATAAATCCTAATTTCATAATAACACCTCTGTATATACTTGCCTGTCGATGATTACTTGTCTGTTACCTTTTTGCAGTGTGCCGCACAGGCTTTTACTGCCTCAAAAACACTGCCTCGCAGACCGTGAGCCTCCAGTACACGGATAGCCTCCAGGGTTGTGCCGCCCGGAGAACAAACCATATCCTTAAGCTCGCCAGGGTGCTTGCCTGTTTCCAGAATCATCTTTGCACTGCCCAGAACTGCCTGTGCCGCAAATTCATAGGCCTGTGCACGGGGCATGCCGTCTGCAGATGCTGCGTCTGCCATAGCCTCAATAAACATAAATACGTATGCAGGGGACGAACTGCTTACCGCAATAACAACGTCCATAAGGTTTTCAGGTACTTCTTCAACCACGCCAAAGCAGCGCATAAGGTTGCATACCTCCACAAATTCCTCGTGTGTTACAAGGTCGTTATGGCATATACCTGTCATGCTTTCGCCCACAATTGCAGGTGTGTTTGGTTTGGCACGGATAATCTTTACATCATCGCCAAACCGTTCTTCCACCGCTGTAATCGGCATATTCGGTGCTGTGCTGATAAGTATCTGCTCAGGTCTGATAACCTTTCTGATGTCGTGTGCCACACTGTAATAATACTGTGCCCTTTCTGCAAGGATGATGATGTCGCAGTTGTTTACAACCTCTTTTCTGGAATCGGTTGTAACCACGCCGTAATCCTCTTTTACCCTTAAAAGGTTATATTTATCGTGGTCTGATGCGATAATGTCCTTTGCCTCTACAGCATTGTGGCTGATAAAGCTTCTCATCATAGCCTTTGTAATATTGCTGCATCCGATAAAACCTAATTTCATTCTGTTTACCTCTCTGAAAACTTTATATAAAATACATAGAATATAAAATGCAGACGTACGTTTTTCATGTCAAAAAGCGTACTGTTTACTGTATAAATCCTTACCTGTTAATCGTAACATCAAGGAATTTTTTTGTCAACGACTGTTCCTTTCAGACCGTATGCATAAAATGATTTTTCATTATATGTTCACATTCCATATATGCTCCAAAAAGCCTAAAAGACAGAACCTGCAGCATACAGATTCTGTCTTTTCATATTATTTATCTGATTTTTTACACAACAATTTATTCAGAAGAACACAGATTATAACTGTAATTATCATATCCGGCAGCGTGTTGCCCACAGCAATATCAACATTCATAAGCAGTCTGTATATGATAAAGCCTGCAAGCCATGCTGCAAGATTTGCAATGTTAAAAGCCTTGGTATTTTCTCTGTTTTTAAGAACAAAAAAATCTGCAATCTGCACAGCTATCATAGGTGCAAAAACAGAGCCTATAAAATAAAGGAAGTCTGTGATATCTGTCAATGGCAGGAATATTGCCCCCGCAATACCTGTAACTGTAACTGCTGCTGCAACTGTTTTTCCGTTGATTTTTCCACTTATAGCTTCACTGGATATGCCTGCAGAATATGCATCCAGAAATGTTGTGGTAACGGTTGAGAAAACAACTATCACAAGGCCTGCAATGCCAAGACCTGCTTTAAGCATAATCTGTGCAATATCGTATTCTGCAGTAAACACAGCCGCCCCCATACCTATTATATACATCCAGCAGCTTACAGCACCATAAACAACGGCACTTGCCGCTGTTGCCTTTACAGGTTCCTTTGCACATCTTGTATAGTCGCTGATAAGCGGAAGCCATGAAAGCGGCATCGCAACGGAAAGTTCTACCGCCGCACCAAAAGACATACCCTCACCGCTTATATTCTGCACAGATGTGCTTCCGAAAATAACAAAGCTGAGAACAATTGTAAGAACAAACAGTGCCGCCATGGCCACTGTGTTTACCCTGCCAAGATTTTCAACACCTATGACAATCCACGTTATGATAAGAGTGCCGATAATAACAGCCCATATCCAGTTTCCTATATTCCACACGCCGTTTGCCGCCACAGCGCCGTCGTATATCATAATGGCTGTCCAGCCGACAAGCTGCACAATATTAAGTACAGAAAACAGCACACCACCTTTGTGTCCAAAGGTCATCTTTGCTGTTTCCATGGAACTTTTTCGCACCTTGACTCCGATAAGCCCCGCCATAAACAGCATTGCACAGCCAATGATATGTCCTGTTATTATTGCTGCAAGTGCCTTTTCAAAGCCAAGCGGTGCAAAATATGTACCTGTAATAATTTCGGCAATTGATACTGCTGCACCAAACCATATAAGTCCGTTTTCAAAAACTGATGTTCTTCTCTCTGTCATTTTACAGCACCTTCTTTGCAAATTCACCCGCAAGATTAAAATTGTGCATAAGAGGACCTGAACCCCTGCCAATGTCCAGCATAGCCCCCAAAGCCCCCGAAATATAGTCCTTGGAACGTTTAACCGACTCTTCAAGTGTAAAGCCTTTTGCAAGATTTGATGCTATTGCAGAGGAAAGTGTACAGCCTGTACCATGAGTATTGGGATTATCAACTCTTCTGCCCTCGAACCACACAAATTTTCCGTCAGTATACAGCAGGTCATTTGCATCGTTTATACTGTGACCGCCCTTGAGCAGAACAGATATACCGCTTTTATCCCCTATAAGCTTTGCCGCCGCAAGCATATCCTCTTTTGTATGTATAACTGTTCCCGAAAGTACCTCTGCCTCGGGAATATTTGGCGTAACCAATGTGGCCAGCGGCAGCAGTTTCTGTGTCATCACTTCAACTGCATCATTTTTTATAAGTGCCGATCCGCTTGTTGCCACCATAACAGGGTCCACCACTATGTTTTTTGCGTTGTAATGCTTAAGCCTGTCTGCAATAACCCCGATTAGCGGTGCAGAAGAAACCATACCGATTTTTACAGCATCCGGAAAGATATCCTCAAACACAGCATCAAGCTGCTGCTGTAAAAATTCCGGTGTTACCTCCATAATTGCCGAAACCCCGGTGGTGTTCTGTGCCGTAAGTGCAGTCAGCACACTCATTGCATATACCCCATTCATTGTCATGGTCTTGATGTCTGCCTGAATTCCGGCGCCTCCGCTGCAGTCACTGCCAGCGATTGATAATGCTTTTTTCATAGTTTTTTCTCCTTTTCTGTTCACATTATTTTTATTGAGCGACAGAAAGTGGTGCCCCCGACCTGCCGCTTGTAAACAAATTATCCCAGACAGATAAAACGCTGTTTTATCTGTTCTGCTGCCGTCTGTGGATTTTCTGCCTTCATAATTGCAGACACAACACACACACCCGATATTCCCGTGCCTTTCAGCACGTCTATATTATCCTTGTTAAGACCGCCTATTGCATTTACAGGAATTGGTACAGCTTTACAGATATCCTTTAAGGTATCCACCGATGTAAGCACGGTTTTGACCTTTGTAGTAGTGGGATATATTGCCCCCACCCCAAGATTATCTGCACCGTTTTTGTACGCTTCCACAGCCTGCTCTACTGTTTTTGCAGTTGCTCCGATAATTTTATCCTTGCCGAGAATCCTGCGGGCAATATCAACCGGCATGTCACTTTGGCCAAGATGCACGCCCTCGGCATCAATTGCCATTGCCACATCTATACGGTCGTCCACTATAAGCGGCACATTATATTTTTTTGCAATTTCGTGCACCTTTGACGCCAGATGGATATATTCCCTTGTTGTTCTGTCTTTTTCCCGTATCTGCAGCAGAGTTACACCGCCTTTAAGTGCCTGTTCTGTCCTGTAAAGAAATTCATCTTCACACATATTTGTGCTGTCTGTTATAAAATAAAGTGTGGTATCAGGTTTTTTCAATTTTGTTTACCTCGATTTTTAATAGATTTTCAACCTCGTCCTCTGTCAAAGCAGAAAGAGCATCCATAAGATTTACCATAAAGCTGCCGCTGCCCTTTGCTGTATGGGCAAGCTGTCCGCATATTCCAAACACTGCACAGGCAGTCACTGCCGCAGCCACAGCATCCACTGCAGCAGACAGATACGCAGCACACAGTGCCCCCTGCATACAACCCGTGCCTGTTACCTGTGCAAGCTGTTCTGTGCCATTGTACACATATATAACTTTTTTACCATCGGTTACAATATCGGTCTTTCCGCTTGCCAGCACCACAGTGCTGTGCTTTTCTGCCAAACTGACTGCAGCAGCTGTAATGCTGTTAATATCAATAGTCCCATCAGCATCCACCCCTGCCAGACTGTAGGAACAGCTGTTAACTGCCATAATCTCGGAGTAATTGCCCTTTATAACTGACGGTGTACACTGCGATAAAAGATTTTCAACATACTTTCTTCGCATATCAGAACAGCACGCTCCTACCGTATCTATAACAAAAGGTATCCCTTTTTCTGCCGCTGTTTTTGCAGATATCATTATGGATTGCATACGGACATCAGTTATATTGCCGATATTTAACATAACAGCCTTTGCCGTCTGCGTTATCTCGGCTGCTTCCTGCGGATGCTCTGCCATAATAGGGCTTGCCCCCACCGCCAGCACCGCATTTGCACACTGGTTGATTGATATCGGGTTTGTTATACAGTGGATAAGCGGTCTGCTGTCTCGCACCTTTTTTCTTATTCTGTTTATATCGTTAACATTCATTTTCGTCTGCCTTTTTAAATTTATTCATCACAAAATATACTGCCGCCGCAACAACTGAAACCGCTATACAGCCCTTTGAAACATAGTGCCATACGGGAGATGAAAGGTTAAAAATGCCTGTTGGGATTTCTATTACCACATAGAGAATTGCCCCTACTGCCGCAATGCAGGCTGTGTTGCTTATGATACCTGTTCTGTCGTCAAAACTTTTATCTGTAAGCATAAGCTGAAATTTTTTAAGCATTCCGTTTGCAGACAGCTTTTTGAGAAATACCAGAGCAATACTGCCGCCGATAAGTGTGCCGCAGATAAAGCTTGGCACATAGAACATCCAGCCAAGGCCCTCTTTGCCCCACAGTATTGACATTACAGGATAGGAGGCAACTGCACCGATGATACCTGTGCCGATTACTTCGCCTACAACTGCAAAAAGAATATTGCCTTTAGACGCACGATAGAATACGCCCGACAGAAAAGCACCGAAAACCGCACCTGTAAGTGCAATTGGCGGAATACCCATTGTGAGCATGCGGATAATACCGATAAGTGTTGCACACAGCAGCGAGTACCACGGCCCCATAAGCACAGAGCATACAATATTGATAAAATGTGCCATCGGACACATTCCCTCTACCCTTAAAAATGGCGAAATCACAACGCCAAGGGCAATAAGCATAGCAAGCACTGTCATTTTCAAAGTCTGTTTTGTTTTATTCATTTGTTTTTCCTCTTTTCGTATTTAAAACTGTAGCAGGATTTTAATAAATCCTGTGCGGTCGACACTTACTGGTATCCTCTCACCCCGGAACACGGGTTCCCATCGCTGTTACGAAAAGCACAGGGCGCTCCCCCTCTGCCCGATAATATCTGCCGCAGCACCTCTTTTCTTAAAAATTGCAACAAAAAACGGAGATACCCGATATGGATATCTCCGAATAAAAATCAAACTTTGCTATGACTTCCTACGCCGGCATTATCCGTATCAGGTTAAAGGGTCAAAGTTGGATTACTTTTTCTCAGCCTGCCTTACAAGCTCCCCTGTATTTATTTTGCAAAAAAATAAAGGAAACACCCTGCGGATGCTTCCTGTAAAAAATCTGCTCTATGACTTCCTACGGCGGCATTATCCGCATCAGGTTAAAGGGTCAAAGTTGGATTACTTTTTCTCAGCCCGCCAAACAGGCTCCCCTGTATTTATTTTGCAGTTTCAGTTTAGCACCATCATAACAGTTTGTCAACCGATTTCTTGTACATATAATTGACTGGGTTTTGGCCTTTTGATATACTTTAAACAGAAAGGCTGGTGACGGTATGGATATAAGAGAAATGCTGGCAAAACTGGATTATTTTTATGAACAGGGCAGGCTTAAAGATGCTGAAAAGCTGCTTGATAACACTCTCTGTGAAGCACAGGAAAGCAGAAACTACAGTGCTGTGCTTACCATCTACAACGAGATGGAGGGGCTTTACCGCACTACAGGCAGAGCAGATAAAGCCGCAGATATTTCCGACAATGCACTGGAACTTATTGTGCAGATGGGGCTTGCAGGCACAACACACCACGCCACCACATTGCAGAATGGTGCAACTGCCAACCGTGTGGCAGGCAACTTTACAAAAGCACTGGATATGTATCAGCAGGCTGCCGAAATATACAAAAATCTCGGTCAGCATACCAGCTATCAGATGGCAAGCCTTTACAACAATATCAGCCACATTTATCAGGGGCAGAAACAGTACGAAAAGGCCTTGGAATACCTGAATATGGCTTTGAATACCGTTTCTGTAATACCAGACAGCGAGGCGGAAATTGCCACCAGCAAGGTTGCACTTGCCCTTTGTCTTATGTCGATGAAGCAGAACGACGAAGCAGAAAAACATTTGCGTGATGCACTTGGATATTACGAAAGTCCTGTTGGTGCAATGGACGGACATTACGGCTCGGCACTGTCTGCAATGGGCGAATTTATGTGGCGTAAAAAGTACTATACAGATGCTGTTGTATACTACGAAAAAGCCTTGAACGTTACCTTAAACCGCTTTGGCGAAAACTACGGCTGTAAAATTATCCGCAGCAATCTGGAAAAGCTGCACAAAGAGATTGAAAACCAATAATCCCGAAAGGACACAATATGACAGGACTTGAACTTAGCCGTCTATATTACACCAAAGTAGGACGGCCCATGCTGGAGGAAAAATTTCCCGAATATCTGCCACGCCTTGCCGCAGGGCTTGTAGGCGAAGGCTCGGAATGCTTTGGCTTTGACGACGGAATATCCCGTGACCACGATTTTGGTGCAGGCTTCTGCATTTGGCTGTGCAAGGAAGATTACGATGAAATCGGTGAAAAAATGCAGCAGGCATATGAAGCACTGCCAAAGGAATTTATGGGCTTTCCTGCCCGCAATACCAGCAGGCGTGGCGGCGGACGTGTAGGCGTGTTTGAAATTTCTGCATTTTACCGTCAGTTTGTAGGCAGCAGGCAGCCGCCGGAAAGTATGCTGCGATGGCTTTATCTGCCCGAGCATAAAATTGCCACCGCTGTAAACGGCGAAATTTTTGAAGATAATCTCGGCCAGTTTACCGCAATACGAAACATTTACAAAAACTATTATCCCGAAGACGTACGCATAAAAAAGATAGCTGCACGTGCATCATCCATGGCTCAAAGCGGGCAGTACAACTATTCCAGATGTATGCGCCGCGGAGATGTTGTTGCTGCAAGTATGGCACAGGCGGAATTTGTAAAATCTGCAATTTCTATGATATATCTGCTCAACCGCAGATATTCGCCATATTACAAATGGCAGTTCTACGGACTTAACCGACTGAAAAACGGATTTGACTGCAGCTTTGTGCTGTCAGATGCAGTAAATATGCTGCGGGAACTTGTATGCACACCTGACCAGAGCAGTGCGTGGCAGCCTCCATATCCCGATGGCTGGAATCCGTATGTAAATAAATATGATAAAAAAGTGGTGCTTATAGAAAAAATCTGTGCAGAGGTTACAGATGAGCTGAAAAATCAGAATCTGACCAGCGGCAGCGAAGATTTTCTTGAAGCACACACCTGGCGCATTATGGGGCATATAAAGGACGATGAACTTAAAGCCTGCCACGTTACCGAAGGATAAAGGAGAACATTATGACACTTTTTGAAAAAAAGGAAGCATTGATTAAAGAAGAGTGGGAAAATTTCCACGCGGTGCAGAATGAGGGCGGCAAGGCCGACTGTCAGAACAATCCCGAAACCTTTGCAGTTATGCGCCGTGCTCAGTTTACTGCATGGGGCGAAGAACTGGTGGAAAGCTGGCACAAAGACCTTTTGGATGCAAAAGCTCAGGGGCGCAATCTGTTAAGCGAAAAGTACGCCTGGATGATGAGACAGACCGCACCGTATGAATTTCGTCTTATAAGCAAATATCTGCACTTCCCTACTATTCTGGCAGAAGAAATGATGGAAGAAATAATCGAAACCGAAGTATACTGGATGGAACAGTATGAAAAGCAGTATCCGTATATGGCAAGCGGCAACAGACCTGTGCGTTCAAAAATGGATACTGAATACGAAACCAGCTTCGAGACCTATCTGCGTGGCGAGCTGCACACATATTCCGAACACACCTTAAAGCTTTATCTTGATATGGTAAGAAATCTTAAAAAAGAAGGAAAATCACTTTCTCTTATCATTATGGATGCCATGGTAAAAGCTTACGGTTACAAAGACATCGATAATGCTGAAAGACAGCAGAAAATCAGAACAATGTCCAACATATGATTAATCAATATACATTTAAGCCGATAAACCGACCTAATAATCAGGTCGGTTTATTATATTGCATAAAAAAGGTCTCCTTTTTCAGGGAGACCTTTAATAACTATACAGAATATTATATTACTGCTGATTTGCCTGAATTTCTTTGAGTTCTGCTTCTGCTTCAGCTTTGTCAGCTTTAAGAGACAGTGCTTCTTCACCGTTGAGGTACATGGAGATAAGGCCTGTTGCAATTGTCAGTGTGCCGAATCTGATTACCCATGGGAAGTATTTGCCTTTGATAAATACGCCGAGAGCACCGCCTGTTGTTGGGCCAAGGATGAATGCTACAACGAAACCGAAGAATGCCAGACCGCCCAGCATAAGAGCGATAAATACCATGTAGCCAAATGCTTTATTTAATGCTTTTCCTGCTTCTTTCATATTTGTATTCTCCTTTCCTGTATTATAAACCTATAATTGGGAGAATGCCCATCAAGCAAACTACAGAGAGTGCATAGTGTAAGCCTACCCAGATGAGACAGTTCATTGTTGTCTTCTTGAGGTCGGAGCCTGCAATACCCATAGCTGTGTACATACAGAGAGCAAGCGGAGGTGTCATACCTTCCATAGCACCTGTGATAACTGGGAGCATACCACAAGCAAGCAGTGGGTTAAGACCGCAGTTAGCAAAGAGAGTGATAAAGATACCACCGAAGATTGCAACCTGGGAAGAACCAGGGAGAACCATGCCGAGAAGTGCACAGAAGAGTGGGATAAAGATTGCGAGTGCAAGGTGGCTGAAACCAAGGGACTGTACCCATGCGCCGATTGCATCGCCAACGCCTTTAGCTGCGAACAGTTCAGAAATTGCGTATGCAAAGTAGATTGTTGCAGATACAGGAACTATGCCTTTAACTGTGTTGGAAAGAACGTTTGCAAGGTTGGAAATTTTTGCTTTTTTCTTATCTTTGCAGATAAGGAGAGCATACATACCAGCAAGACCTGGTGTAAAGAGAAGGATACAGCTGGACATTGCTGCTGCGCCGTCACCGATAAGGTCTTTGAAGAGTGTTGTTTTGAACTGGGAGTCAAGCCAGAATGGAAGGAAGATAACTACTGGGATAAGCAGAGCTTTCCAGCCTTTTTTAAGTGCTGCGCCAAGTTTTGGAACATCAGCAGGATCCATTGGTTTAACTTTGTAGTATTTGCAGAATGCAAAGAGTGTGATAGCTCTCTGGAGGATGAACCAGAGTGCGATACCCCACATAACCATCCACAGCTGGGACATATCGTATGTTTCTGGATATACAAGGCCCAATGCTGCAAATGCTGCTGTGATAACGCCTGCAGGAGGGATCATATTACCCATTGTGGATGCAGACATTTCAACGTTAGCTGCGAGTTCTGGTGGGAAGCCGGATTTTTTCATTGCAGGGATTGTGAAAACGCCTGTTGCTGCAACGTTACCAGCACCGGAACCGGACAAAGCGCCCATGAATGTGGAACCGATAAGTGCTACGTAACCAGCACCGCCTGTGAAACGACCGAAGATGGACAGGATAACATCGATACAGTCGTCAATAACACCGGTGGTTGAGAAAATGTGTGCAACTGTCAAGAATGCGATAATTGCATAGAACAGTGTGTTTGTGGAGATTTTAAGCAGATATGTGCCAAAATCGCCCCAAGCACCAAGACAGGCTACCATTGCGATGTAGCCAACAAACATTGCTTCGTAAATAGGTCTTTTAAGAACTATAAACAGTAAGCAGATAACGGCTAATAAAACTATCAGATAAATAAGTTCTATAGGCATAATTTTTACTCCTCTTCTTTTTTATTTTTTTTGCGTGGGATATATAAAAATCTGCAGTATAAATTTACGTTTGCAATACTGCAAGATATTTATAACAACTGAATTGATTTTAAAAATTTAATCTCACTTTTTTGGGGGAGTATAAAAATTTAAAATATCTCTGTCAGTAAAATACCGGCAGATTTACTGTTATGCAGGAGACGGACGCGCATTCCGCCTCCCGCATAGATGTTTTGCTATTTTGCAGATTCTTTCTCTTTCTTGAACACAAGAGAGAAGATAACTGTGGAAACAAGTGCTGTGATTACAGAAATGTATGTTTCTGTTACGCCAGGGATCGGGAAGTGTCCAACGATTGCGTTGTATGCCACCCAGAACAGACCCACAGCTGCTGTTGCCAGCATGCCCCATACTGCACCTTTTTCGCTCGTCTTTTTCCAGTAGATACCAAGAAGTACTACCACGAAAAGTGCGCCGCGCATTGAGTATGCAAAGTATACAATGTCCAGAACCTTGATGCCTGAGCTGTTCATAACAATCGCTGCTACTGAACAGAGAATGCCGGAAACCGCTGTTGTGATTCGGCTCATCTTCATTACCTGCTTGTCATCTGCACTTGGCTTAAGGATTCCCTGGTAGATATCCTTTGTTACCATTGTGCCTGCTGCGAGAATCAGCGGTGATACTGTGGAAAGGATTGCTGCAAGGATACTTGCCAGTACGATGCCGCCTGCAAGCGGTGGAAGATGCATCATAAGTGTTGGAAGTGCAAGTTTACCGTTTGTTACGATTTCGCCTGCTGTGTTTGTAAGTGTGCCGTTGAGGGACATGGATTTTGCTATCATACCGAGCATTGCTGTGAACAGACCAAATGGAGCTGCTACAAATGCTGTAATGATTGCTGATGTTTTTGCAACATTTTCATTTTTTGCTGCAAGGATCGGCTGGATACCTGCCTGTGCTGTACATGCACCCAAAAGGGATGCGATTACCCAGCTGGATACCTTTGGCATACCGATACTTGTCATGTTGAAGTATGTATCAGGAAGTGCTGTTTTAAGACCTTCCATACCGCCTACCTGACCAAGTGCAAGGAAGATTGCAAGGATAACGCCGCCATACATGAAGATAAGATGCATAATGTTTGTGTATGCAACTGCCTGCATGCCACCTGCAAGGGTGTAAACGATAAATACTATCGCAAAAACAACTACGGTTACATTAAAGTCCAGACCGATAAGTGAAACGCCCAGGCTGCCTGCTGCGATCATCTGTGAGATACCAACTGCAATCATTACAAATGTAAGGAACACGCTGGATACTGTTCTTGCCTTTACGCCAAGGAACTTGCCGATGATGCCAGGTACTGTTACAGATTCCATACTTCTGTACAGCTTTGCAAAGAGCAGTGCAAGGAAGATAACCCCTATACCGTTTGCAATTGTGTACCAGGAACCTGAGATACCAAAGTCGAAACCATATTCTGCAACACCTGTTGTTGCTGTGCCGCCCAGCCATTCACCTGTGCCTGCTGCCACACACATCAGCACTCCAAGCTGTGCACCGTGGAATGCGGAGGAGTCTTTGGCTTTGGACTGTGCGTACAGACCGATAAGCACTGTTGCCGCAAAATACACAAGAATAATTATTAACTGTATAGACATAATATCTACCTTCTTTTAACTTTAATTACTCCTGCTTTTATTCTTCTACTGGAATTTCAACATCAAGAAGTGGTGCATACTGCTGACAACCGAAGATGTCGCCTTCACCAAAGGAACCGGATGGTCTAAGTCTGTTGATTGTGAATTTGATTGCAAGACCTGGATCGAATTCTACGAATGCTGCAAGTCTTTCATCTGGGATACCATAAAGTTTTTTAACTGTTTCTGGTGTAAGAGCACCGGATGCTTTTACCATTTCGTATTTTTCTTTTTCTCTGAAGATAATATCGAAAGTAATTCTGTCTGTACCTGCATTTTTACTACGGATTGTTTTTGCAAGGTCAACCAATTTTACTGTTTTCATTGTGCGTCTCCTCCTATATTATTCTTCTTCGCCGTTTACTTCGATCATTGTAACTGGGAACAGTTCGAGTGGATCGTCTACTGGAACTGTGTGGTCAAGTGTCCATTTGTATGCTGGGCTGATTTTGATAACTTCGTCCAGTACGAATGCTGCTGTACCTGCTGTACCTTTAACTTCTGGAAGTCTTGCGTAGAAGATCTGTCTCATACCGATAAGTGTTACTTCTTCTGCTACTTCTTCTGTTGGTGCAACACCTTCTACGATGATCATAAGTTCGTGGGATTTTGTTTCCTTGATTGGTTCAAGTTCGCCCATAACGCCGTTTTTACCGAAGATTCTGTAGCTCAGTTCATATTTCTGTCCTGCAAATCTTTCTTCTACCTGGCTCTTTGCCCAGTCGATAACTTCGTCAATGTGCTGGATTGTGTATGGGTCACGAACTGCTGCCATACCGAGATATCTTTCGCCAACTTTGCCGGAACCTTCCAGTTTAACTTTTACTCTGCCTTCGATTGGTACGAATTTTGCGCCTGTGATACGGCATGTTTTTTCGTCAAACTGTTCGTATACACATTCACTCATGTCCATCATACCGCCTGCTACGTATTCGTAGTATGGGTTTGTTCTTTCGTACATTGCGTGGCCTGCAACAGATGCTGGTGTAGCTCTCTGGTATGGGCTCATTGCTGTAACTTTAACGTCGTCTTTTGTTACTGTACCGATGATTGTTTCTTTTGCACCGTATGGTTCGCAGCAGAAGGATGAGCATTCAAGAACTTTACCGCAGTAGTATGCGATGTTTTCCGGGAAGCCTTCATGGATACATGCAGATGCGAATACTGCTACGTCAGAGGAACGGCCGCCGATGATTACGTCTGCGCCCATTTCAAGAGCTTTGATAAATGGATGAACACCTGCAACAGCTACGATTCTGTCTGTTTCATCAAGTTCTTCAAATGTAAGGTTTGTTCTGCCGTCGAGACCTTCGATTACGTCGCCTGCTTCCATTTTTGCTCTGATGTATTCTTTGTCTACTTCAGAGTAGAAGTATGCAAGTTTGAAGTTCTTCATCTTGTGTTTTTTAGCGATTTCTTTGATGAAGCCAACGTACATATCAACTTTTTCGTTGGAGCCTGTGTCACCGGATGAACCGATAATCATTGGTACGCCCTGTTCTCTGGATGCAAGCAGCATAAGTTCAAGGTCGTGTTTCTGGTGGTTAGGGTGAGAAGCACATTTGTTTGTACCGAGTGGCACTGGACCGATATCGTCAGAACCGGAGTCACAGCAGTAGTAGTCTGGTTTTGTTTCTGCACCTATCCAGAAGCTTTCTTCTTTTGTTGGAGCGAATCCTAAATGTCCGTTTGAGCAATGGATTCTAAGGGTTTCTTTTGACATAGATAATTCCTCCTTGTAATGAAACGTTATGTCTTGTCATTTGTTGTTATAACAAGTTATGTCATTATAATATCTTCATGTAAAGGTTTTGTCAATAAAAAAAAAGGTGATTTTTGTAAAGTTTGTACAAATAACGAATACAAAAAGGTATTTTTGTGTAAAAAAACAACGAATTTATTACAACACCAGCAACTTGTATTAACGCTTTTTTTGCTGCATTTTGGGGCAAAAATCAGGTGTATTAATACAAGCATACAGACTTGTATTAATACACTTTTATTTTTCTTTATCAAACAGAAAACAAAGGTTTTAATACAACCTTTGTCACTTGTATTAATCTGTCAGCAATAGATTTTACAAAAAAAATAACGGCATACAAACTTGTAATACAAGTTTGTATGCCGTATGACTGCAATTTTTATTTTATTGTAAATCTCTCACTGTCAGAAGTTATTGTCATAAACATCTCTGTCAAGTTCACGCTTTATTGTAAATGCATATTTATCTGCACGGTAGTAGGCAATTTTATATTCAACCAGATCCCCGTTTGAATATGCATGTGTTTCCATTTTGAGAACAGGGTCACCTTTTGAAATTCTTAAAATTTTTGCGATGTTGCTGTCTGCTATAACCGCTGTGAGCTTTTGTTCCATATGCAGTTTTTTGATGCTGATTTCAGGATATATATCCCACGTGGAAAATGCCCTTTTTTCTTTCTCCCATTCTTTTGCGATAGGAAGCATTTCCGCCGCAATCACATTTATCATATATGAATTGTAGAACACAAGCGGAAGATCGTTTGCATAACCAACAAGACATAGCCTTGCGAGATTATCAACTCCGAAAATTGATTTAATAGAGTCAGGTATTCTTTTAAGTGTATATTCTTCTATTTCTGTGTAACCGGTTAGCCCCTTTTGTTCCAAAGTTTTCTGGAATGATGTAATCTTTACAAGACTCTGAGACATATCCGCAAGGCGGACAAAAGTGCCTTTGCCATGAACAGAGTATACAAGATTTTTCTGTTCCAGTTTGGCAAGTGCCTGACGAACTGTGATTCTGCTTACATTGAACATCTGACACAGTTGATTTTCAGACGGAAGTTTTTCTCCGTCTTTATATTTTTTATTATAAATAGACTCTTCAAGGTCTGCAGAAAGCTGTATATACAGTGGTACACTTGACTCGTGATTAATCATAAAACCCTCGTTTTGCCAGTAATGATAAAGTAAATTTTATGCTTAAAAAACATATTTTTCCAATAATATTCTATCCGCAACTTTAATAAATGTCAAACAATTAATACTTTATTATTAAAAAAAAACAAGCAAATTGTGCTCAATTTCAATAAAAACCTGTTTTTAATAACTTAAGACACCTTTCACCCGGTTAAAATACGCAATATTTCCGTTATATAAAATATGTTTTATATTTATTTATTATATTTATTGACTTTTACGGCATATTTTGTCATAATAAACAAGTTATTTTTATGTTTTATTAAGAGGGCTTATCATGTACGAAACAATTAAATCTATCAATGATGTTTTAAACGGATTTATCTGGGGTGTTCCTGCAATGGTTTGCATTATCGGTGTGGGACTTTATCTCAGTATCCGTACAAAATTTATTCAGATCAGAAAATTTCCTTATGCCTTAAAAAATACTGTGGGCAAAATTTTCAATAAATCTTCTGCAGAAGCAGGCTCCATCACTCCTTTTCAGGCTGTATGTACCGCTTTGGCGGCAACCATCGGTACTGGTAATATAGCAGGTGTTGCAGGTGCTATAGCAATAGGCGGTCCTGGCGCTGTTTTCTGGATGTGGATTTCTGCACTTCTTGGCATGTGTACAAAGTTCAGCGAAGTTACACTTGCAGTACATTTCCGTGAACGCAACACCAAAGGCGAATATATCGGCGGTCCGATGTATTACATCAAAAACGGACTTGGCAAAAACTGGATGTGGCTTGCATATCTTTATGCTTTCTTTGGCGTATGTGCTGTATTCGGCACAGGCAATGCCACACAGGTTAATACAATTGTTGCTGCTATTGACAGTGCCCTGCTCAACTACGGCACAGTTTCTGACGGCAGTCTTCAGGTTCTTAACCTTCTTATCGGTATAGTTATCTGTTTTGCTGTTCTTCTTATCCTCTTTGGCGGTATAAAGAGAATCGGCAGTGTTGCAGAAAGACTTGTTCCGTTTATGGCTCTTCTTTACGTTTTGCTTGCACTTGGCCTTATTGCAATGAATGCCGGCAAACTCCCTGCTGTTTTTGCAAGTATTTTTACAGGTGCATTCAACCCACAGGCTGTAACAGGCGGCGTTGTGGGCAGCATGTTCACAAGTATGACCAAGGGTGTGTCACGCGGCATCTTCTCCAACGAGGCAGGTCTTGGTACAGGTTCCATCGCTCATGCCTGTGCTGATACAAACGATCCTGTAAAACAGGGTATGTTTGGTATTTTTGAAGTATTTATGGACACTATCGTTGTTTGTACAATGACAGCGCTTGTAATTCTTCTCAGTGGTGTAGATATTACATATGGTGTTGCAGCAGGTGCAGAGCTTACAATTGCAGGCTTTACACTTGTATACGGCAACTGGGTTTCTATCTTTACCGCTGTAGCAATGTGCTGTTTTGCCTTCTCCACCATCATTGGCTGGGGTCTGTACGGTGCACGCTGTGCTGAATTTTTATTTGGCGGCAAGATAACAAAAATATTTTACGTTGCATATTCCCTTATTTCCATTGTTGGTGCAACAGTAAGTCTTGACCTTATATGGGGTATATCCGATACTTTCAACGGATTTATGACTGTACCTAACCTTATTGCCGTATTCCTTATGGCACCAGTAGTTCTTAAACTTATAAAAGAACATTTCAGTAAAAAATAAAATATTTCAGAACAAAGTTAAAGACCGATTGAAATTCAATCGGTCTTTTGTTATATAGCTTTAATTGTCCTATCCTATAAAATACTGAACAGCATAAATTGCAGCTAAGTGCAGCGGATAAAACATATAAAAAAAGTATTTCGGAACCAGATTTTCCCTTTTGCCGTTATACTTTGCCAGCAAAGGTATAGCCAGAAATGAGTATATCTGCACACCGCCATATTCGCTGTATACAAAAAACAATGCCAGTGCCAGCAAGCCAATCTTACGGTACAGTGTATCATATTTACTGTACTTCTGCGGCATATCCTTCTGCCAACAAGCTCCACTGACCAGAACAGGAGTCATACATCCCATAAAGCCATAATCTATGACAAACATTTCATTAAGATACCACACTGCTATAACTGCTGCAAAAAACACAGCTGCTGCCATAATCTTTTTTACCACTGCATACTCCCCGTATACACAGGATGTACTGTACTGCAAAATATATATAAGTATAACCGACAGCGTAAATGTAACCGGAATACGCATATAACCAGGTGGCTTGAAGGTGTAGAATGCCCCATGACATAATACCGCCAGCAAAAATAGGTTGAACAGATATTTCTTTTTGTTTTTTGTATGTGTACAGCCCTCTGCAATCATAAATGCAAAGATTGGAAAAGCTATTCTGCCGATGATACGCAGAACTGTAACCGATGGCAACAGATATGCTCCTATATGGTCAACCAGCATTGCCGCTGCCGCAATTATTTTGAGTTTGTCATTGGTCAGACCATTTGTTTTTTCCATCTTATCACCTCTTTTTTGCAGTACAGCTATAGATACCCGCAAAAATAAACTAAGGGATAAGCTTTTAATTTTTTATCCCTGCTGTTCCGTCAGATAAGTATCCCATCACAGTGGTCTACCTCGTGCTGAATAATCTGTGCTGTAAAACCTTTGAACGTTTTTATTCGTGTTTTAAAATCCTGCGTCTGATACTGCACCTTTATACTGTTATATCTCTTTGCCTTTCTCGGTCCTCCAAGTAAGGACAGACAACTCTCCTGTGCATCGTAAGGCTCTGATTTTTTAAGTATAACAGGGTTAAACATAACCATATATTCCCCGTCATTGTCAAAAGCAATTATCCTCTTTGTCTCGCCAATCATATTGGCCGCCATACCCACACAGCCATCCTGATGGTGTATAAGTGTTTCCAGCAAATCCTTTGCAATATCAATATCTGATAATGTGGCTGTTTCCGACTTCTTGGCCAGAAAAATCGGGTCGTGTACAAGTTCTCTTATCATATATACCTCTTTAAAAAACTTTTTTACTGTCTTCAATCATCTGCTTCACTGCCTCGGCAGAACATCTGTAATCCCCTTCTCCGCAGCGGATATATGTTCCGTGTAACACATCACGACCGATGTATACAGGCTTATCCTTCTGCTCTGCCTGCGGCACTGCAATTACAATAACCCTTTTGCCTTCTGCACGCCTTATCTGCACATTTTCTTCTGTCAGGATATTTCTGCTTACATACTCGGGGTTATTTATAATATCCCAGAATTCCGTAACCAGTTTTTCGGGCACGTCAAGATCTATGGGATACAGTGATTTATCCTCCGCCTCGGCAACACCAAGCAGAATAATACCACCAGCAGTGTTTGCAAATGCAGAATATGTTTCCCATATGCTGTGTGGAAGTCCGCCCATAGCCTCTTTTGCTTCTATGCGGTTGTCCTCTTTGTATATTCCAAGATTGTTCAGATCAAGCATTATATCAGCCCTTTTCATATGTTTTTTATCCAAGTATATCACAACAGTAAATAAAAAACGAGGCATAATCTGCATATACAACACAGATCATACCTCTGTTTTTTAAACATCGATTCTGTGACCGCAGTGCTTACACTTACGTACCACCAGTTTACCCAGATGCTTTTTGCATTCCGGACATCTCCAGCCCACAAGATAAACCAATGCAAAGATAGCAAAGAATCCAAGCATGATGTAGATGAGAAGCTGATTGTTTGTAAAGGAACCGATAAGCAGTGCAGCAATAATTACAAGAAAAGTTGTTGTAAGAATAAATTTTACTGTTTTTAAATCCATTATATATCTCCTGAAAAATTATATTTTATATTATACAAATATATTATGCTAATTTTGTGAACTTTGCAAATACGATATCATTACCGTGTTTTTTGATAATCTCCTTGATATCCTTGAAATCAAGCCACATTGTAGCTGTATTGTCATTTGGATGGATACCAACTGCCTTGTCACCCACAAGGTCTCTGTCAAAAACCATTATAACGCTTTCGGTTTCGTCATTGAGTATGCACAGCGGAGAAACGCTGCCGTGTGTAACACCAAGATGTTTGATAAGACGTTCTTCCGATGCAAAGCTGAGCCTTGTGCTGCCTATCTCATCCGCAAGGTCTTTCAGGTCAACGTGCTTTTCTTCAGGCACTGTAACCAGATAGTGAGTCTTGCCTTTTGCATCACGGAGAAATAAATTCTTGCATACTGTACCTTTTTGTGTTATGCCTGCCGCATCCATCTCCTCCATTGTAAAAACAGCATCGTGTTCAAGCTTTTCGTATGCAATTCCCTTACTGTCCAGAAAATCATATATCTTCTGTTTTGTATAAAGCTGTGCCATATCTTTTCTCCTTTAAAAGCGTATAACAGAATTAAACCATACAACAGGTAAAGTTTCAAGTTTTCTTTATGGATTTACTTAAGGAACAAAATATGGTATATTTAAATTTGTGTTATATAAACAATAACAGTAATATCGAGGAATATATTATGAAGAAATTATTAAAACATCTTGGTGTTATTGCATTGACTGCTGTTATTTTCCTTTCTGTTTCTGTATTCGCATCTGCCGAGGCGGAGAAAACAGACGTTACAGTGCTTTTCACCCACGACTTACACTCCCATTTTCTGCCAGCCAGTGATGAAAACGGTGATTTTTATGGCGGCTATGCACGTCTTATGACCGTTATCAGCCAGCAGAAAGAAAAATATCCTGATGCCGTGCTTGTGGACGGCGGCGACTTTTCCATGGGTTCACTTTTCCAGACCGCCTATTCCACCAGTGCTCTTGAGCTGAGAATGATGGGGGCCATGGGCTATGATGTGACCACCTTTGGCAATCACGAATTTGACTACCTGCCACAGGGGCTTGTCTCCATGCTGAACGCTGCAAAATCCAGCGGTGAATATGTGCCGCAGATTGTGGATGCAAACTATCTGCCGGATATAACAAGCACTCTTATCGACCCTGCTGTATATATGCAGGCTCTCCGCGATTATGGTGTTGCCGATTACACCATTTTGGAAAGAGGCGGTGTTTATTATGCAATTTTCGGCATCACAGGCTTTGATTCTGACGACTGTGCACCAAACAGCGGCATGACACTTGCAGACCCTATAGAAACCGCACAGAAAACTGTAACCGCTGCTGTGGGCGAATGTATTGCACTGTATAATCAGGAGCCTGTTGTTATCTGCCTTTCCCACAGCGGCACAGAAAACGGAGAAGGCGAAGACTATGAGCTGGCAAAGGCTGTTGACGGCATTGACCTTATTGTCTCCGCACACACCCACACCACCCTTACCGAGCCTATTATCGTAAACAATACAGTAATTGCTTCCGCAGGCGAATACGGCAAAAATCTTGGTGTTGTAAACCTTGAATTGTCCGTTGACGGCACAACAGTGCTTACAGGATATGAACTTATCCCTGTAAACGACAGCATTGCCGAGGATAGAGAAATTGCCGCACTTGTGGAAAAATGCAAAGCCGACGTAGAAAAAAACTATCTGTCAAAATACAACATGACCTTTGACAAGGTGCTGGTAAACAACAGCTATAAATTTGATACTGTTGATGAAGTTTATGCTACACAGCACGAATCCACACTGTGCAATATCTTCTCTGATGCTTACAAATGGGCAGCCGAAAATACCCTTGGCGAAACAGTGGATATGGCTGTTACCGCCGCAGGTGTTATCCGTGAAAGCCTTCCGATAGGCGATGTTACAGTTTCTGACGTATTCAACGCCGCATCTCTTGGTGTAGGTACAGAGGGCGAGCTTGTGTGTGTTTATCTCACAGGCGAAGAACTTAAATCCGTATTGGAGATTGATGCTTCCGTTCAGCCTCTTATGAGAAGTGCCCAGCTGTTCCCTGCAGGTGTGGAATACTCCTTCAACACAAACCGTATGCTGTTTAATAAGGTCGACTATGCTATGCTTCGCAGAGCAGACGGAACACTGGAAGAAATTGATGACAGCAAGCTGTACAAGGTTGTTACAGGTATGTACTGCGGCGGAATGCTTGGCAGTGTTAAAGAAACCTCCTTTGGTCTTATTTCTATCATTCCTAAGGATAAGGATGGCAATGCCATTGATATGAGCAAGCTTTCTAAATATGTTATCAGAGACAATAACGGCAATCCTCTCAAGGAGTGGTACGCAATCTCCTCCTACCTTGAAAATATGGGTGGTGAAATGGACAGCAGATATGCGCAGACAGACGGAAGAAAGGTTGTTTATTCCAGTCTGAGCCCTGTAAAGCTGCTTAAAGGTGCAAATAAATTCACATATATTTTACTTGCAGCAATCGCTATTGTTGTATTGATTGTTGTATCAATAATACATTTAATTATTAAAGTTAAAAATAAAAAACAGAATAAAAAATAAAATATTTTTTCTGTTTTATTAATTACTAATGGGCAGATTTTATAAAAAACGGATATCCTGTGCAGATATCCGTTTTTTTGATATATACTTTTGTATCAAGATAGGCATTTTATCTTGATTTTCACATACAATATATTGTATAATTATCAGCAAACAAACAATTAAATACATCCATATGATGTCTGCAGGAAAAGATTTTTGAATCTACCGAAGGAATAACACTCTCAGGTCATAGGGACTGCAGGTTGATGGTACTCTGGAGACGCCCGTTTTTTTGTTGCGGGGGCCGAAGGTGCAAACGATTTTATCGTAATCTCTCAGGCAAAAGGACAGAGACACCTTTTTATAAACTTAAAGCTATGCTTATGTTTATAAAAGGTTTTCCATTGTGAGAAGTTCTGCATCGTATGCCTAATTTCTCATTTTTTATTTTTGGGATATTTGATTGTTTAAAACAAAAACAAAGGAGATTAATTTTATGTTAGAAATCATCACAAGTATCAATGGCACTATCAACAGTTTTGTCTGGGGTCCTGTAATGCTTACTCTTCTGGTTGGTACAGGTATCTATCTTACAATCAAAACAGGATTTATTCAGGTTAAATGGTTTGGTTACATTATGAAAAACACCGTGGGCAGCCTGTTTGCAAAAGACAAAAAGGATGAAGACCGCGGCAGCAACCTTACACCTTTTCAGGCTGTTACAACAGCTCTTGCAGGTACAGTAGGTACAGGCAACGTTGCAGGTGTTACCGGTGCTATCTTCGTTGGTGGGCCTGGTGCAGTATTCTGGATGTGGGTAAGTGCATTCTTCGGTATGTGTACAAAATATGCAGAAATTGCATTGGCTATGAAATACCGTATCACAGACGAAAAAGGCGTTCACAAGGGCGGCCCTATGTACTACATAGAAAACGGTCTTGGCAAAAACTGGAAATGGCTGGCTGTTATCTTTGCAATTCTTGGCGGTCTTGCATCTTTCGGTATCGGTAACATTGCTCAGGCAAGTGAAATTGCAGGTGCTATGAAAGGGCTTGTTGGCCTCAATCCTCTTATTACAGGTATCATGCTTGCTATCGTTGTGGCATTTGTTACTATCGGCGGTGTACAGAGAATCGGTCAGGTTACCAGCTATATGGTTCCGTTTATGGCTATTTTCTATATTGCTGCAGGTATTATTGTTATTATAATGCGTATCGGCGACATTCCTGCTGTTCTGCTCAATATCATTACATCTGCTTTCAGCTTTGAAGCTGTTGGCGGCGGCGTATTCGGCTATGCAATTATGGTTGCTATGAAACAGGGCTTTGCACGCGGCGTTTTCTCCAATGAAGCAGGTCTTGGTTCCGCACCTATCGCTCACGCAGCATCCTCCGAAAAAGATCCTTGCAAACAGGCAATCTGGGGTGTTTTTGAAGTATTTATCGACACAATCGTTATCTGTTCCATCACTGCTTTCACAGTTCTGCTTTCCGGTATCGAACTGGGTTCCGAAGCTCTTGGTGCATACGCATCCAAAGGTGCAGCGGCAGTTTATGCTTTCAACTCTGTGCTTCCTGGCACTCTTGGCGGCCTTATTATTCAGATAAGCCTTCTGTTCTTTGCCCTTTCCACAATTCTCAGCTGGGCCTATTACGGCGAACGCTGCTGGGGTTATCTTACAAACAACAACAAACTCTTTGACAAAATCTATAAAGTTATCTTTATTGCAGTTTGCGTGGTTGGTGCAACAGGCAGCGGTACACTGATGTGGGATATTTCCGACACCCTCAACGGTATGATGGCTATCCCTAACTTGATTGCTCTTCTTCTCCTCTCCGGTGTTGTATGCAGCATGACAAAGGATTATTTCAAAGACAAAAAATAATTATTTACAGCAAAAAGCTCTGTGCCGTTGCACAGAGCTTTAATTTTTATGCTACATTCCTTCATTGCTTTTGCAACATTTTAGTGCTAATATGTTTAATGGAATTAAATAAATATCTGTAAAAGGAGTATTGTTATGAAAAATTTTCTTGATACCTCTTTAAGCATTTTCCAGAAAGACTGGGCACTTGTTACCGCAGGCAGCATGAAAAACTACAACACAATGACTATCGGCTGGGGCGGCTTTGGCACCTTGTGGCGTAAGCCTGTGTGCACTGTATATGTTAAACCCTGCCGTTATACACACAGCTTTATGGAAGCAAACGACTATTTTACTGTAAGCTTTTTCGATGATGAACACCGCAGTGCACTTTCTGTACTTGGCACAAAATCAGGTCGTGACGGCGACAAGGTTGCAGAGGTTGGCTTTACCGCTGTTTCCGCAGGCGAAAGTGTTACATTTGCACAGGCAAAAACCACACTTCTTTGCAAAAAAATCTATCGTCAGGATATGACACTTGATGCAATGCCTGCCGATGCCATCGAAAAATATTACACAGAAGAAGCTCCTCATACAATGTTTATCGGCGAAGTAATTGACATTATCGAATAAAAATACCCATTTATCGGAGGATAAAAAAATGTCCAATACAGAATACTATGTAAACCGCAGACAGCGCCTTGCTGAAACTATGGCGGACAACTCTTTCTATTTTGTATGCAGCGGCAATATGGTTGAATCCACAGACGATGCCAACTATATTTTCCAGCCATACAGAAACTTTGTATATCTTACAGGCCGTCAGGATGTTGATGCAACACTTGTAATTGCAAAAATCAACGGAAATGTAAACGAAACACTGTTTATGCACGTTCCTACCGAAAGGGAACTGCGCTGGATCGGCACAAGATTTGACGCAGAGGAAATCAAAGCAGAAACAGGCATTGCAAACCTTGTTCCAAACGAAAACTGGGACAGCTTTATTTCCCGCATGATGTTCTATAATGATGTTCAGACAGTTTATATTGACCTGGCAAGACACAATATGAACTACCCTGCAAACGAAGCACAGAAGCGTGCAAACCGTCTGAAAGAAATATATCCTTTCCTCACAATCCACAATGCATACCACACAGTGTGCAAAATGCGTTCTGTAAAGGATGCTGCTGAAATTGCCGCACACCGCAAGGCTGCTGCAATTACAGAGGAAGCTGTTAAAAATATCCTTGCAAATATGAAACCGGGCATGACCGAAAGCCATATTGAAGCATACTACGACTTTGTTCTTAAAAAACACGGCTGCAAATTCCCTGCTTTCACAACTATTGCTGCAACAGGCAAAAATGCCTGCATTATGCACTATGACCACAACGACACCGTTACACAGGACGGCGAAATGATTCTGTTTGACCTTGGTGCACAGTACAATCTGTACTGTACAGACGTTTCCCGCACATATCCTGTAAACGGCAAGTTTACCGAAAAGCAGAAGATGCTGTACAATGTTGTGCTTAAAGGTCTTGAGGTTGCCGAAAGCCTTTCCAAGCCCGGTCAGCTTAAAGGCGAACTTCAGCAGATAAGCAAAAAGGTTATGGCTGAAGAACTGGTTAAAATCGGATATATCGAAAATGAAGAAGACATCAATAAATACTATATGCATGGCAGCGGACACTTTATCGGCCTTGACGTACACGATGTAGGCGACTACAGCGATATCGTTCTTGCAGAGGATATGATGTTCACGCTTGAACCGGGTCTTTACTTTGACGATGAAAAGCTCGGCATAAGAATTGAGGATACAATCCTTGTTACAAAGGACGGATGTGAAGTTCTCAGTGGTGGTATCCCAAAAACTGTCGAAGAAATTGAAGCATTTATGGCAAATGCAAAATAATTGTAACTTAAAAATACTGCCGGCACTATCTGCAGACAGTATTTTTTTCGTTGTATATTGCCTTTATATGTTTCCATCTTCGTTGACTTGTATGCAGCTGTTTTCCGTTATACAGAGTTACAATATAGTTTTTCATTGATTTTATGTGATGCAGATTAACAATATAACTCTTGTGTATCTGCACAAAACCATATTGCTGTAATGTTTCATACAGTTCACTTATCTTCGCCTTTATCATATACAATGTTTCCGCTGTATGTATAACAATTGTTTTGTTGAAACTTTCGATATACAGAATATCTGCGGCTTTTATTATTATATCCGTATCTGTCCCGCTGATTTTTAAAATGCCGTCTGCCGTTTCTATAGTTGCTCTGCTAAAGTATATGCTCATTTTCTGCCTCATTTTGTATATTAATTTTATAATATATTTATACTAATTTTATCATACTTTTTGCATATATCAATATGTTTCTTTTTAAGATAAAATTATTATGAGGTGATGATGTTATGGAAAAACCATTCAGAATAGAGGGTAAGGGCGAATCATCAAACAAAACTGTAAGACTGCCTAACGACCTGATTAACCGCCTTGAGTCGGTTGCTCAGGAGAAAAATCTGTCTTTCAGTGCAATTGTTATGCAGTGCTGTGAATACGCTTTGGAAAATCTTGAAGAATAATATGTAAAAACAAATTGTTCTTATCTGATAAATATGTACTAAAAAACCAGTCCGTTTTATAACAGACTGGTTTTGTTTTAGTATTATGCTTTTTTGCTGATTTCTCTTACCTTCTGTGCAGAGTAAAGAACTGCTGCACGGGAAGCATCAAAGGTTGTACCGCCCTGCATAAAGGTTGTGTACGGTGCTCGCACTGGTGCATCACAGCTGAGCTCGATTGATGAGCCCATTGTAAAGGAACCGCTTGCCATAATGATATCGCTGTCATAACCTGGCATTGGGCTTGGATATGGTGTTGCAAAGCTGTCGATAGGGCTCATATGCTGGATTGCCTGACAGATTGCAATAAGGTTATCGGCATTTTCTGCCGCAATGGATGTGATAATGTCGTTTCTGTCCTCTGTGTAATGGGGGTCGGTTGCAAAGCCGATTTTGTTGTAAAGGCAGGATGCATAGATACTTGTCTTGATTGCATTTGCAGTAATCATAGGAGCAAAGTAAACCCCCAGATACATACTGCGCATAACCTCCAGTGTACAGCCGATTTCACGGCCTGTACCCGGGGCTGTAAGACGGTGTCCGCATTTTTCCACAAGGTCGGCACGGCCTGCTATGTAACCGCCGGTAGGTGCTATGCCGCCGCCCGGGTTTTTGATAAGAGAACCGATGATAAGGTCCGCACCGTATGCACAAGGCTCTTCTTTATGTGTAAATTCGCCATAGCAGTTATCCACTGTAACGATAATATCAGGGTTGCCTTCCTTTGCCGCTTTGCTTATTGCACCAATCTGCTCGAGACTGAGTGCCTTGCGTGTGGAATATCCGCGGCTGCGCTGTATGTGACATACTGTGGAGGTCTTTGCCATCTCTCTGATGCCGTCAAGGTCAGGCTCGGAATTTTCCAGCAGTTCAACCTGCTGATAGTTTATACCGTAATCCTTGAGTGAGCCGTAATTTTCGTCGCTGCCGTCCACACCGATAACTCCAAGCAGAGTATCATACGGTCTGCCTGTTGCACACATAAGTGTGTCGCCTGCACGGAGAACACCGAAAAGTGCAACTGTAAGGGTATGTGTTCCCGACATAAAGTTGTGGCGGCAGAGTGCATCCTCTGCGCCTACAATGTCCGCAAAAAGACGGTCCAGCCCGTCACGGCCCATATCGTCATATCCGTAGCCTGTTGTGCCCACAAGGTGCTGTGCGGAGATACGGTTTTCCTTGAAAGCCTTGAGCACCTTGAGCTGATTGTACTGCTGTACCTCGTCTACCCTTTCAAAATATGGTTTACAAAGCTCCATTACCTCTTTGTCAACAGCAAGAAGCTCTTTATCTATATCAAAAAAATTTCCTATCATTTACTTTTACCTATTCTCTGTATACTGTAATTGCGCCCGAAGCAATAAAGCCCAGTTTTTCATAAAAAGGCTTCAGTGCATCCTCGCATTTCAAAATAATCCTTTTATCCCTGTTCTGATTTATTATGTGGGACAGAACCTTTGCTGCAAGCCCCCTGCCGCGATATTGAGGCAAAGTGGAAACAAAGGTGATGTACAGACTGTCCTCACCGTATTCTGTTGCTATTGCACCGCTGGCAATCCTGTCATCCACACACAGATAAAATATATCCGCTATTCCCCTGTTAACCTTGCGGGTAAAGTTGGAATATACAATATCAAAGCTGAGGTTATGAAAGTTTGAGCAGCAGAATTTTATAAAGGAGTAGATATCGCTGTTTACCACAATATCATCGCAGCTTTCGGTATCTGCACCTGCATACTCCATTATATGCAGGTTTCTGTCCACACGCATAGGCAGATTTTTAATCTGGCTTTCGATGGAAGTTACTGTGCAGAAATCGCAGAAACGCAAAATTTCCTCCAGTTCATCATCTGTCGGATTTCCGCAGAGCGTAAGATTTACCCCCGACAGCATAAACGCACTGTTTTCGGATACATAAAAGCTGTTTGTCTCCTTTGCCTGACCGCTTATATAGTCGGCATATATTTTTTGCCCCAGAAAATCAGAATTTCGGATTATCTCCTCAAATTTCTTAACATTTTCAGTTGCATTTACAATCATAATTTATTTACCAGTTCTTTGTAGTGTCTGCCTCTGTACTCAAAGTTAGGATAGAGGTCAAATGCGGCAGATGCAGGAGAAAGGCTGACAATATCGCCCTCTGCTGTATTTTCGTACATAAGCTGAACTGCCTGTTCCATAGTTTCTGCACGGAGAATTTTTATGCCGCTGTCTGCAAAATCGGGATGCTCGCAAACCACCTTTTCAATTTTAGGACCTGTCTGACCCATAACCACAAGCAGCTTTACATGGTCAAGTACAGGCTTTGCCAATGGTTCGTACGGAATGTTTTTATCATATCCGCCTGCAATAATACAGATTTTCTGCGGAAATGCCTTAAGACCTGCAATAACCCTTGTAGGACTTGTTGCGATAGAGTCGTTGAACCACTGCACACCATTGAGTGTACGCACTGGTTCTATACGATGTTCAACACCTTTGAACTCTCTTGCAACCTTTGCCATAATTTCTTCGGATACATCGCCCTCTACAGCCGCAAAAGCAGCAAGAAGGTTTTCAAGGTTGTGCAGACCACGCAGTGCAACCTCTTTCTGGTGCACAATCTGTCTTCCGTCAAGTGTAAGATAACCTTCATCGTCGACAAATCCGCCGTTATCAATTTTTGAAAGACGTGTAAAGAAGCGAACTGTGCATTTTACATCAGCTTCCATACCTTTGGAGACTTCGTTTTCATAACCGAGAACTGCCTTGCAGTTTTCGTTCTGATAAAGGAGAATATTGCGTTTTGCATCGATATATTCCTGCATATCCTTGTGGTGGTCAAGGTGGTTTGGTGTAACATTTGTAACCACCGCAACATCCGGAGACTGCTTCATGCTGATAAGCTGAAAGCTGGAAAGCTCCACAACTGCAACATCTGTTGATTCAACTTCTTCTGCAACCGGCAGCAGTGCACGGCCAATATTGCCGCCAAGATAAACCTTTCTGCCGCTTTCTTCCAGCATTTTTGCAATAAGGCTTGTGGTGGTTGTCTTGCCGTCCGAGCCTGTTACCGCATAGATTTTACATGGACACAGACGGAAGAAAAGTTCCATTTCGCTTGCAACCTCTGTACCCTTGTTCAGTTCGTCCTGAAGTTCCTTTGTAAAGAATTCAAACCCTGGAGTTCTCATAATCAGGTCCTGATTTTTAAGCCCCTCCAGATAATTTTCTCCCAGCGAGAGATTGATGTTAAGTTCTTTAAGTGTTTCGGCATAGTCGCCAAAAGCACCCAGTTCCTTTTTATCGCAAAGGGTTACAGCTGCACCTTTTTTTGCAAAGATTTCTATAAGCTGTTTATGGCTTACACCTGCACCGATAAATGCAACCTTTTTACCCTTGAGTTCGTTATAAAATTTTTCTGCTTTGATATTCATACAGTCACCTCTGTAAAAAATATTGTTATATCTAATATATTATATTCTTTTGTGCGGTTTATATCAAGTGTTTATATAAAACGTCCCTTTTTACTTTTGGACTGATGTTGTTCAACTCCGGCAATTTCACCAAGCATTGATGTGAACAGGAAAATGTGATAAAGTGAACTAAACGATAAATTAGAATTTGTTGAGGATGTTATGTATGAAAAAATATATAGAAGGACTAAAATTTGGCTTATTATTACAATTTGCTGTTGGACCAATGTGTTTAATGGTTTTTAACACTGCTCAAAATACTGGATTTTTTGTTGCAATGTCATTAGTTATAGCGATAGCATTAGTTGATGCATTTTACATTTTATTAGCAAGTTTAGGCGCTAGTAAATTATTAGGAAACGAAAAAGTTGAGAAAGTTGTAAAAATAGTTGGTGCAATTGTTTTAATGATATTTGGTTTAAATATTATTTTAAACGTGTTTGGGATAAATATTATACCAGGATTAAATTTGAATCCAAATTCTTCAAGTGCATTTATACAAGGAATTATTTTAACTTTATCTAATCCTATAACAATTGTTTTTTGGGGAAGTATATTAACAACCAAAATTATTGAAGAAAAGTT
>JAFSFT010000066.1 GCA_017435045.1 Oscillospiraceae bacterium | reverse complement strand
GTTCCTGCTTAAAAAGCTGGAAAAGCACCCATTTATCGCAAGAATTTACACCATACTTGGTTTTGTAATCGGTTGGGCAATCTTCTATATTACAGACCTTGGTGTACTGGGCAACTTTATCAGAACACTGTTCAGCTTTACCCCCGATGCAAGGTTTGGCTACTACTTTGGCAGCTATATCATATCCATACTTATCGGTATACTCTGCTCCACAAACCTTACAACAAAGTTCTACAATAAATTCAAGGACAATAACTATGTGATGATTCCGCTTCTCACAGTTATCTTTGTTCTTTCCGTAGCATATCTTGTAGACTCCACCTACAATCCATTTATTTACTTCAGATTTTAGGAGGGTTTAAGATGAATAAAATTTTTGAAATTATAAAAAAATATCCTCTGCTGGCATTTTTTGCAGTTGTTCTTTATGTTTTGAGCATTGCAGACCTTTTCAGCCCGCAGTATGAGTTTTCTGACCTTGAAAACAGAGACCTTGCCAAATTCCCTTCATTCAGTCTTAAATCTCTCGTAAACAACGAGTATACACCAAAGATTGAAGATTTTACCGAAGACCATTTTATCAAAAGAAACAGCTGGATTTCCCTTAAAAGCATAAGCGAAACCGTGCTTGGCAAAGGTGAAAACAACGGGATTGTTTACGGCGAAGACGGCTATCTGTTCACAAAGGTTCTGAACATCGACGCAACACAGAGACTTAAAAATATCTCTGCCGTTGCCACCTTTATGCAGAACAATCCTGATGTGAATATAAAATTTCTGCTTGCGCCTACTGCCCCGTCTGTTATGACAGACAAGGTTAAACCGGGCAGCCCTGTAAACAACGCAGAAGCATCAATTACACAGCTTAACGAGCTTATCGGCAGCGAAAATGTAATCGATGTAAGAGAAACACTCAAAGCACACAGCGAAGAATATATCTACTACCGCACAGACCATCACTGGACAACTCTTGGTGCCTACTATGCCTATGCTGATTATATGACAGCAATCGGCAGAGCACCACAGCCCCTGGACAGCTTTGAATTTATATATGCGGAAGATTTTCTCGGCACACATTATTCCAAATCCAAAAACTTCAATGTTGACGCTGATACTATAAGCTACATCGCAAATGACAACCAGATGGATGTTCTTGGCGAAGTTGGCAGTATCTACGATTACGAAAAACTTGAAACCCGTGACAAATATGCAATGTTCCTCCGCGGCAACAACAGCTTTTCCAGCATAAAAGGCAGCGGCGAAGGCAAAATCCTTGTAATCAAGGACAGCTATGCAAACTGTTTTATCCCGTTCCTTACAGGTGATTTTGAACAGATTGATATTGTTGACCTGCGTTTTTTTAAACAGAGCACAAATCAGCTTGTAAGAGACAATAACTATGAACAGGTATTGTTCCTCTATAACAGCGAAACAATTGATACAGACATCTATGTGCCTGTTGTGAATATGTTTAACTAACACTATAAAACGACGATGAATTACAAAATTCACCGTCGTTTTTTTCATTTTATAAACTGATTTAATTTAACGGATACTATGCACATATAAATCTGATAACTGCGGCAGTTTTACCGTCTTCTTTGATAATGCCCATATCAACTGCATTACCCTCTTTTCTTGCACATATAGTCAGCTTTTCCCCCTCAAAGCACTGAATGCGGTATACAGCCTCTATGTCTGTGATATTCATTACTTCAATCTCTTTTACAGAAAAGGCGGAAAGTGAAGCACGGATATAGGCTACATTATTCATATGCTGACTTACATCGATATCTGTGGAGCTGACTGTATAATCTGCAATTTTTTCGCAGCCCTCAAAATCTGTGCTCAGCTTTGCAAAAGGTTCATCACACACAATTTCAGTACAATACTCCATACCCTCCGGATATACATCTGCAAGGCGGTGAGGTTTTCCCGTATTCTTTTCTACTATTGCCCATTCTGTTTTGCCTTCCGCAAGCATTTCGTCACCCTTTTTTACAGAGTAAAATCTGTTGCAGCGTATTCTGCCCGGAGTTTCGGGCCAGGTTGAGGCTGTGATATTTTCCAGCATATGCGGCATTCTGTGCAGCCTTATTTTTGTTTTGCTTGCAACCCAGAACAGGCCCTTCTCTGCCAGCTTATCCATGCCCAGATCGATGGCATCGCCATGTTCTGTAGCTAAGTCCATTATCAGATAAAACAGGCCTAAAACGCCCATTTTCGAGGTGTTGTCGCACATGCTGAGCTGCACCTTCATATTTTTATCAAGTCTGTTGTCCATATTATTCTTCCTATGCTGTTTATATATCTTACTCTTTTATACCAATGGAGATATTGTAACATTTTTACAGAAGCATTTCAACGTTGACAGCTCAACTTTCACAGTATTATCTGCAAATTACTCTATGACAAAAAACAGCGTAACTGCGGCAAAAAACCACAATTACGCTGTTTAATATTTTAATTAACAAAACGCCTGTTCAGACAAAGCTTCGGAAATCAGGCAGAATCCGGCCGTAACACATTAGATTGCTCTTGTATATTCCTTAAGCCATTCTGCTTCTTCCGCTGTAAGGTATGGACTGATTTTTTCATATACCTGTGCGTGGTAGTTATTCAGCCATTCAACTTCAGCTTTTGTCATATATTTAGGGTCTACACCATCAAGGTCAATTGGTGCAAATGTGATTGTCTCAAATTCCATAAACTGACCGTATTCGTTGTAGGCACCTTTTTTGCAGAGAATTTCGTTTTCAACACGGATACCATGACTGCCTTCAATATAGATACCAGGTTCGATTGTTGTAATCATACCTTCTGCAAATACAGCAGATTCATTTCTGCCAGGCAGCTTTCTCCAGCGGAAGCCCTGAGGGCCTTCGTGAACGTTGAGAAGATATCCGATACCATGGCCTGAACCGCATTTGTAGTCAAGGTCAAGGTCCCAGATAGGACCGCGTGCAAGCACATCCAAAGCCATGCCGATACAGCCATGAAGGAATTTAGCTTTGCTTACACCGATAACACCGCGAACAACTGCTGTGTAGTGTTCCTTGATTTCATCGGAAATTGGACCAAGAACAAATGTTCTTGTAATGTCTGTACTGCCTTCCCAGTAATGTCCGCCACTGTCAACAAGGAGCATACCTTCGTTTGTAATCTCTTTTGCTGTTTCCGGTTTTGCGGAATAGTGCATCATTGCAGCATTTTCTTTGTAACCAGAAATTGGTGTGAAGCTGAGACCAAGGTTGTTAGGTCTTTCGTATCTGAGCTGGGACAGATATTCCTGTGCTGTGTATTCAGTCATAGGAATTTTGCCTGCATTTTTCTTGAGCCAGTACATAAACTTTGTAACTGCTACACCATCCTGAATATGACTGATACGATAGTTTTCCACCTCAACAGGGTTTTTAACCGCTTTCATTTCCATTTCAGGGTTTGGTGCAGATACAACTTCTGCGCTGATGCTGCTTACGATAGCATAGTTGGAATGTGCAGTATCGATAAGCACTTTTGTTTCTTTGTCAAAACCTTTTACAAAGCTGTAAACTTCTTCATAAGGTTTAACTTCAACACCGGAAGCTGTAAGATGAGCCATAACATCTTCATCAAACACACTTGGGTTTGCAAAAATATATGCCTTGTCCATTGTAACAACTGCATAGGACAGTACAACGGGTGTGCAAAGAACATCGTTGCCACGGATATTATAAAGCCATGCTATATCATCAAGTGATGTGATAACGTGAACATCTGTACCTTTTTCTGCCATTACAGCACGAACATCACCCAGCTTATCCTGCACTGTTTTACCTGAAAATTCTACAGGAAGAACGTATGCCTTTTCTGCAGACATCGCAGGTCTGTCTTTCCAGAGGATGCCCGGAATATCTTCTTCTGTATGGATACGAGCACCTTTTTTGCCAAGCTCTTCTGCATAGAACTTGCCAGAGTTATAAGAGATAACTCTGCCGTCAAAGGCGAGAACTTCACCTTCGCCAACTTTGTCGAGGATGTATTCTTCAATTGTAGGAACACCAGGTTCACCTATATTTCTCTGGATGATACCTGTGTTTTCAAGCTGTCTTTCAGCCTGAATAAAATAACGGCCGTCAACCCACAGGTTAGCTTCGTCCTGTGCTACAACCATTACGCCTGCTGAACCAGTAAAGCCAGAAAAATAATTTCTGGCTTTAAAGTAATCTCCAACATATTCTGACATATGAAAATCGTCTGTAGGGATAATCACAGCAGAAATGTTCTTTTCTTTCAGCAGGTTCTGCAAACATGATATTCTTTCTCTTATCATTTTTGCCTCCTGAATAAAAGATTATATTAAATTATTTGTAAAGATGACAAGCAATCATATGGCCATTGCCCAAATCTTTGAGTTCCGGCATTGTTTTAAAGCATTCTTCTGTTGCGTTTGGACATCTTTCAGCAAAACGGCAGCAAGGTTTTGGGTTGATTGGGCTTGGAATTTCACCTTTAACAGTAAGACGCTGGGAGTTTTTAGCAATATCAGGGTCAGCTTCTGGAATAGAAGAGAGCAGCACTTTTGTATATGGGTGCATTGGATTTGCGTAAAGTTCTTCTGCGTCTGCATATTCAACGATTGTACCGAGGTACATAACGATAACTCTGTCAGAGATAAATTTAACAACGCTCAGGTCGTGAGCAACAAAGAGGTATGTAAGACCATATTCTTTCTGCAATTCTTTGAGCATGTTGAGAACCTGTGCCTGAATGGAAACGTCCAGAGCGGATATAGGTTCGTCACAAACGATAAATTTAGGGTCTACTGCGAGAGCACGTGCAATACCGATACGCTGTCTCTGACCACCGGAAAATTCGTGGGAGAAACGGGACATATGGTCTTTGTTAAGACCAACTTTTTCAAGAAGTTCAAGAACCTTTGCTTCAAGGTCTGCATCGGAGATACCAGGGTTGTGAACTTTGATACCTTCGCCAACAATTTCCTTAACTGTCATACGTGGGTTAAGGGAAGAGTATGGGTTCTGGAAAATCATCTGTACATCTTTACAGAATTCTTTCTTTTCAGCACCTTTAAGTTTTGTGATATCTTTGCCTTTGTAGATAACTTCGCCGGAAGTTGGCTCATAAAGTCTGACAAGACATTTACCTGTTGTGGATTTACCACAGCCGGATTCACCAACAAGACCAACTGTTTCGCCTTCGTAGATATCGAAGGAAACGCCGTCTACAGCTTTAAGTGTAGCTTTTTTGTTGATGCGGAAGTGTTTGCAGAGGTCTTTAACCTGCAGGATAGGTGTTCTGTTCTGATTATCCATTAGTTACTTCCTCCTTTACAGCTTTGTATGTAAGGTCTACCTTTGGTGCATCCGGATGCATAAGCCAGCAGTATGACTTATGAGTTGGTGTAACTTCATATTCCGGAGGCATCTGTTCTTTACAGATAACCATACAATGTTCGCATCTTGCAGCAAATGGGCAGCCTTTTGGTGGGCTGAACAGGTCAGGTGGTGTACCTTCGATAGGTGTCAGTTTCTGATCTTTGCTGCTGGAAAGTCTTGCGATAGAGTTAAGCAGACCATTTGTATATGGGTGCTTTGTATCATAGAAAATTTCGCCTACATCACCGTGTTCGATGATTTTACCGCCGTACATAACGAGAACTCTGTCGCAGAGTTTTGCGATAACACCAAGGTCGTGTGTGATAAGGATGATGGAGATACCAAGTTTTTCTCTGAGTTCTTTAAGAAGGTCAAGAATCTGAGCTTCGATTGTAACGTCGAGAGAAGTTGTTGGTTCGTCAGCAATAACGATGGATGGACGGCCAACAAGTGCAATAGCAATCATAACACGCTGTTTCATACCACCGGAAAGTTCGTGTGGGTACTGGTTGTAACGGCGTTCTGCTTCGTTGATACCAACGAGTTCGAGAATTTCGATTGCTCTGCGTTTTTTCTCTGCTTTAGAGATAGATTTGTCACCAACAAAGATTTCTTCAATCTGAGCGCCAACTTTCATAGTTGGGTTCAAGCTTGTCATTGGGTCCTGGAAGATAAAGCCGATTTCTTTACCGCGGATTTTGCGCATTTCTTTATCGGACATTGTAACGATTTCTTCACCTTTGTATTTGATGGAAGAATCTGGACCAAAGAATCCAGGTGGCTGTGGGTTGAGTTTAAGGATACACTGGCTTGTTACAGATTTACCGCAGCCGGATTCGCCTACGATACCTACAATTTCGCCAGGTTTGATGTTAAAACTTACATCTCTTACGGACTGAACAACACCGCCGTATGTGCGGAAAGAGAATGTAACATTTCTAAGTTCCAACAAGTTTTCCATTTTTTCCATGTTTTCCATTGTTTACAATTCTCCTTTCTGTTATTCTGTGCCTCTGAGTTTAGGGTCAAATGCGTCGCGGAGACCGTCACCGAGAAGGTTGAATGCCAGCATTGTTGTACAGATAAAGAATGCAGGCACGATAACTTCGTGAGGGGCAACACGCATCATTGCGATACCTTCTTTTGCAATAACACCCCAGGAACAGTCAGGTGGTGTGATACCAAGACCGATGTAGGAAAGGAATGCTTCCTGGAAGATAGCACCTGGGATGGCCATTGTCATACTTGTGATAAAGTAACCGATAAGGTTTGGAAGAAGGTGTTTAACAATGATCTGGAAGTCTGGCACACCCATAACCTTTGCAGCTGCAACGAAGTCCTGTTCTTTAAGCTGAAGAACCTGACCACGAGCCATACGTGCAACACCGATCCAGCCTACGATAACCATAGCGATAATCAGTGTAATCATACCTGTTTTGTTGAGAGCAACCATAACGAGGATTGTGATGATAAGGGATGGGATACCATAAAGTACGTCGATAAGACGCATGATGAACATATCGAGTTTACCGCCGTAGTAACCGGAGATACCACCGATAAGAGCACCGATACAAAGGTTGATAACTGCTGCTGCAAGACCGATTGTGAGGGATACACGTGCACCCATCCAGATTCTTGTCCAGATGTCACGGCCAAGATGGTCACAACCAAGCCAGTGTGCTGCACTTGGACCAGCGTTTCTGAATTCAACACTGATTTCTGCATGACCATACTGGCTAACCATCGGTGCAAAAATTGCAAGCAACACATATAATGCGATAAGCATCAAGGAGAAGAAAGCAACTTTATTCTTCTTGATACGTCTCCATGCTTCCTGCCAGAAAGTAAGTGTAGGACGGGAGATGGATTCCATATTTTCTTTACTTTTACCTACAACGGCAAATTTTTCTTTTGAAATTACCTGTTCGCTCATCTCTACACCTCCTATTTAGCAATTTTGATACGTGGGTCGATGAAACCGTAGAGAATATCAACCACAGTGTTACAGATAACAAGGAATGCACCGTAGAATACAGTGATACCAAGAACGATTGTATAGTCGTATGTTGAAATAGATTCAACGTAGTATTTACCCATACCAGGAACAACGAACATAGCTTCGATAACGAATGTACCTGTGAGAACGGATGCTACAAGAGGACCCATCATTGTAACAACAGGCATGATAGCGTTTCTGATCTGGTGTTTCCATGTGATACGGAAGTTGGAAATACCTTTGGATTTAGCAGTTTTAATATAGTCCTGGCTGATAACTTCCAGCATAGATGTTCTCATATAACGGGAAATGGAAGCCAAGCTGTAGAAACCAACTGCGATGGATGGCAGAATTGTGTGTTTCCATGTTGTATACTGTGCAACAGGGAGCAACTTCATCTGAACGCCAAAGAAATACTGCAAGAGAGAACCCATGATAAAGTCAGGCACGGATGTACCAACGATAGCAATCAGGATACAACCATAGTCCAATGGTTTGCCGCGGCGAAGCGCAGCAACAATGCCGAGTGAGATACCGAAACAAACTGCAAATGTGAGAGCACGGATACCAAGGTCAGCAGAGTATGGGAATGTTGCAGCAATGATATCGTTAACTGTTTTGTTGGAGTACACCATAGAGTAGCCCATGTTGCCTTTGAGCAGCTGGCCCATGTATGTAAAGTACTGAACAATCAACGGTTTATCTAATCCGTAATAAGCTTCCAGGTTTGCCTTAACGTCAGGTGGCATTTTTTCAGATGCAAATGGGTCACCAGGCATAAGTCTAACAAGGAAGAATACGGCTGTAATCAAAACAAGTAAGGTAGCCAAAGAAATAACTATTCTTTTGAGTATGTATTTGGCCATTTACAAACCACTCCTTTATTTTGCAAATATATTTGTAAATATACTTTTCGTAAAAATATGCTTTGCAAATATATTTTGCAAACATATATTAATTTCTTAACCTGTATATATACTTTTTTTACTTTATTGGCAAATTAATTGTCGTAAATTAAATATTTAACAGTTTTTGTAACTTTTTTGTTACCAAGTTTTTTGAAAAAATGAAGGGCAAATGTAACTTTGCCCTTCAGATTTCGGGTTAAATTAAACCAAGCTTAATTCTGTGTAAGAATTATTCTGCCCAGTATGCTCTTGTAAAGTCGATGCGAGCACCGAGGAAGTAGAGAGCAAGACCTTCGAGGTTTTCGTTCTTCATGTAGAGAACACGACGGAGGAGAAGTGGAACAACTGCGCCATCTTCAAGCATCTGTTTTTCTGCTGCAAAGAGAGCATCCATACGTGCCTGTTTGTCGCTTGTTGTTGCTGCGAATTCCATGTATTTGTCGAATTCGTTTTCGATTACGTTGCCGTCAAAGTCGAGGTTGTAGCCGCCGTAGTTGTAGTAAGCGTCAGCAATCTGGAGTTCGAGGTATGTGTAAGGGTCGGAGTAGTCTGGTGCCCAACCTGTGAATACGAGTTCGAAGTCTCTTTCGGATTCCATTTTAAGTCTGTCTTTGTATGGAACCTGTTTGATTGTGATGTTGATACCAAGAACGGACTGGATCTGCTGCTGGAGAACTTCAGCCTGTTTTTTGGAGCTTTCTGTATCAGTTGTCAGGAGTTCGATTGTGATATCGGAAGCTGCACAACCAAGAGCTGCAAGAGCTGCGTCGAGGTGTTCTTTAGCTTTGTCAGCATCGCCGTTTACTGGGTAAGCTTCGTATGGATATTCTTCACCGTATGTTTTGTTAACACCAGCAACCTGTGGGAGAACGTATCTTGGGTTAGCTGCATAAACATCGTTGGATGTCAATGTGATAAATTCTGCACGGTTGATTGCGTAGTTGATAGCAAGACGGAGGTCTTTGTTGTGTGTTGGAACGTTAGGGTCGTCCTGTTTTACACGGAGGAAGTCGTTGGAACCGTCAAAGAATTCGCTGATCTGGTCTGCGTAGAGGTCTTTGAGGTCGGATGGAACCTGAACGTAGTCAAGGTCGCCAGCGTTGTACATATCAACAGCTGTGTTAGCGTTTGCTACAACGATGATTTCAACTTCTTCAAGTTTTGTCTGGTCTGCGTTCCAGTAGTTAGGGTTTTTAGCGAGGATAAGTCTGTCGCCTGTTTTAACTTCTTTAACTACGAATGGACCTGTGTAAGCGTTCTTTTCAGCTGTTGCTGCAAAGTCCTGACCGTACTGTTCAACGAGGTCCTGTCTTGTTGCAACGTAGCAAGCGTTGGATACAACCTGGAGGAAGTAGTCTGCTACGTATTCAAGTGTGATTTCAAGTGTTTTGTCGTCGATTGCTTTAACGCCGAGTTCTTCGAGTGGAAGTTCGCCGGAGTTACATGGGCTACCGTTTTTGATGTAGCAAGCAAACCAGCCGTATGGGGAAGCTGTGTTAGGGTCAACAAGTCTCTTGATACCGTATTCGAAGTCACCAGCTGTAACTGGCTGACCATCGGACCATGTCATATCACGAAGGTGGAATGTGTATGTAAGACCATCTTCGGAGATTTCCCAAGATTCTGCTGCACCTGGTTCGAGAACGCCGTTGTACATTCTAACAAGTGGTTCCTGAATGTGGAGGATAGCTGTGTTGGATGGAACGGAGTTTGCGAGCTGTGGGTCAAGTGTTGGAACTTCAGAAAGTTCGGAGTACTTGAATGTTGTTTTTGGGCCTTCAGATTCGCCGCCTTCTGGAGCTGGAGCAGCTGGTGTGCCGCAAGCTACCATGGAAAGAGCAAGTGCGCCTGCAAGTGCCAAAGCCAAAAGTCTTTTAAGCATAATAAACTCTCCTTTAAATTATTTTTATGCATTTTTAAGGGTGTAACACCCTTTTTTATCTGAGATAATACAACACCCATCACATTTTTGTACAAATTGTTAAAATTCTAACCCCAAATTTATACAATTTGTACAAGTGTAATAATTTACACCTTAAAAAACGTGACACAGTTGTGCATTTTTCTCGTATCATAATTATATATTGTTTGATATTTACAAACAATTCCTTTTAGTGTATAATATATTCCAATCAGGAATATATTCAAGAATATGTTGTAACCATTTTGTAACTTTCTTAACAAAATTAACCATATGCCTAAAAAATAATTATCATGGAGTAGATTATGGATATCGTTCAGCTTAAGTATTTTGTTGCAGTTGCAGAGAGTGGCAGTTTTTCTGAGGCTGCGGAAATAATGTTCAGTGCGCAGTCCACTGTTTCAAAACAGATTGCATCTTTGGAAAAGGAACTGGGAGTTCAGCTTTTTGACCGAAGCAAGCGAAAAGTTTCTCTGACAGTATATGGTGATGTTTTTTTAACTCATGCCCATAACATTCTGGACAACTACAGTTCTATGGTCAAAGAACTTTCCGCAATCACCACTCAGGACAACAGCAAGGCCATTATCCGTGCCACCACAGCTATGCTGCCCTACAATATTATATCTCTGCTGGCCTCTTTTAAAAAAGAATGTCAGTGGGCAGATATTCATGTTGAAGAATTCGAGTCTGAAGATGTATTGAAAATGCTCAAGGACAACGAGTGCGACCTTGCTTTTTTCCGCGTAGGCAAGTTTGATGAAGAAGTATACGAAAAGCTGCCGATACTGGTGGAAAAATTTGTTGCAGTGCTGCCTGCCAAGCACCCCCTTGCCACAGAAAAAAGCATATCTCTTGCACAGCTTTGCAACGAAAACTTTATATTCTGCCGTCAGAACACCTGTATGCACCGCAATTCCATATCTGCCTGTCATACAATGGGATTCACTCCAAATATAATCGCAACCAGCAACCATGCCTCCAACATCTTTGAAATGGTAGCTATGAATATGGGTGTTTCCCTGCTTTTAAAACGTGGTGCCGAATATGCAATGACCGAACATTTTTCAAACAAGGTGGTTATTGTTCCTCTTAAAGAAACCTTTACAATAGAAGTTGCCCTCGCAAGATACAAGCGCCATAATCATACCAAGGCTGCTGCCGCATTCTGGGATTATGTAAAGGAAATTACATCCCATCCATTATAATCAACCACTATTCTTATTGATACTTTATATTATAATATATTACATATTTATTAATAGCATTATTTATAGCAAAAGGCTCTGTCTGCTGACAGAGCCTTTAAACTTTATATCATTATATTTCTATCTGTTATTTTTAGGGTTTACAATATTACGCCAGTCAAGGTCGCCTCTTTCAAGACCATGTATAAGCACCTCGGCTGTTGCAATATTAGTTGCTACAGGGATATTGTTTTCATCGCATAGACGAAGAAGGTTTTTATCGTTAGGTTCGTTGGAGCGTGCAGTTATAGGGTCGCGGAAGAACAGAAGCATATCAATTTCGTTATACTGCAGTCTTGCCGCAATCTGCTGGTCTCCGCCCTGAGAGCCACTGTAAAAACGATGCACGTTAAGATTTGTAGCTTCTGCCACCATTTTACCTGTTATGCCTGTGGCAAGCAGATTGTGTTTTGACAGTATGCCGCTGTATGCTATGCAAAACTGTACCATAAGCTCTTTCTTTTTGTCGTGTGCGATGATTGCTATATTCATTTCCTAATCCCTCCGTTACTTGATATTCATCTGTGTGTGTCTGCCGTTAATTCTTTCGCATATGGATTCGAATATTTTTTTAACTGTACTGTCCTGCTGCAAAGGCTTGCCCGCCATAGATTCCAGTTGAACTGAAACATCATAAGGTACAACCCCAAGCAACTGTGCACAGCATGCGTCTATTATCTGGTCTGCATCCTCAAAACCTGTGTGTTTAAAGGTGTTTTTATCATACTTATTGATGATAAGCCGTATATCCTTTAAGCCATAAGCATAAATCTCGTCCGATACAATCCTTGCATCCCTTACGCTTATCTGGTCAGGTGTTGCCACAATTACCGCCATGTCTGAAACTTTAAGTGCAGCTGCAAAGGCTTCACCCATCCCCGCTGCTGTATCGATAATTATAAAATCGTAATCTCTGTAAACAGCATCGGTAAGCTTTTTAAGGTTTTCAAACTGAACACCGCTCTTTTTGCCCGGTGCAGGCATAATATGCAGATTTTTGGTATATGGACTGGTTACTATAGCTTTCTGAATGCTGCAGCTGCCCTGCAGAACATCTCCGATATCGTATACCGCCATCTCGCTTATTCCCGAAATGACATCTATACTTCTCAGCCCCATATCAAGCTCGGTAAGAAAGGTTTTGTAGCCTTTGAAAGCAAGCTCGTGTGCAAGAAAGGTTGCCGCGGTACTTTTACCTGTTCCGCCCTTGCCCGAGGCAATCATAATAACCTTTGCCATTTTTCCTCCATAAACAGATTTATGTCGCATTTACTATGTTAGTATACCATAATCAAAATAAATTTTACAACCTAAAAAGCTTATTTTTTGTAAAAAACAACTAATTTTTCATCAAAAGAACACCTACGGATAAAGGATTTTAAAAATCCCACTTATACATAGGTGTTTTGTATTGCATATTATTAAATTACTGCACCGGCACATCTGTCGGCTGTTGTGTCTGTACTGTATTCTGCTGTGGCAATGTTTCTGCAGATATTATTTCTTCTGCACCTTCCCCGCTTTCGGCAAGTTGTTTTTCCGCTTCTCTCTGTTCCAGAATTTCATGCCAGTTATCATATTGACGGACATCTTTAAGTTCGTAATATTTCAGGAATATATCTCGGATGCTTTCTGCCAGCATATAACCGTTACCGGATTTTTCCGCAATAATAGCAATGGCAATCTCCGGATTTTCCACAGGACCATAGGCCATCATTGTTGCATTGTAATAGTCATTTGCTACCTGTGCAGTACCTGTTTTTGAGGCAACCCCAAACGGAAGACCGCTGAGAAATCTTGATGCACTGCCCTCTGTTGAGGCCATAAGCATACCTTCTTCCACAATTCTGTAGGAATCGTTTTTGTCAGGCAGTTCAGAAAGCACATCCACAGGTGTCTCGTACACAACCTCTCCGTCTATGGAAACGATGGAATCAACAAGATGAGTATTCAGTCTGTCGCCCTCGTTTGCAATTGTTGCCGCATAGGTTGCAAGCTGAACTGTGGTAAGTGCTGTGTCAAGCTGACCGATAGCCGCCTGAATAACGTTACCCACGTGCCATGTTCCGCCAAGGCTTTCGGTATATTCAGGGTTGGAAACAATACCTGTACGCTCGGAAATTTCCAGGCCTGTTTTCACCCCCATACCCATACTGTTTGCTATTTCGTTGAGCCTTTCTATACCAAGCTGTCTGCCCAGTTCAAAGAAAAAGCAGTTGCAGGAAACTTTCAATGCCTGCTTTACATTTATTGAACCGTGAGCATTGCCGTTGGCACAGCTTGGCATATAGCTTGGTGCATAGTAAGTATACACGCCTGTACATGTATATCTGTAATTTTCATCTATTATGCCATCCTGCAATGCCGCAAGGGCTACAGAACATTTGAATACCGAGCCTGGTCTGTAAAGGCCCTGCACAGCACGGTTGAAAAGCGGATTCTTCTCGTCCGCTGCATAATCGTTGTAATTTGATGTATACAGGTTAAGGTCATAACTTGGATAGTTTGCTGTTGCAAGAATACCGCCTGTCCTGACATCTATAACTACAGCAGATATGCCCTCGGCATCTCTGCCCCATTCCTTTGAAGGGTTCTGATGCAGCACTTCTATCTGATGTGCAAGTATTTTGTTAAGTTCCTGCTGAAGATGATAGTCTATTGTAAGCTTTATGGTATCGCCTTCTTTTGGCGGAACGATAATCTGCTTGTCTGTTATTTCGCCGTACATATTGCGTTCAATCTGTACAGAACCATCTGTACCTTTGAGATAGCTTTCGTACAGCTTTTCAAGACCTGATTTGCCCAGAGTGTCGGTCATACCATACCCCTGGTTTTTCAGTTCTTCGTATTCCTCTGCCCAGATTACACCCACTGTACCCAGCAGATGTGGCAGTATTGTACCATCCTCATAGTATCTTTTGCTTGTATCGTAAATTTCAAGGCCGCTGAGCTGTCTTGAGTTTTCGGCTATCAAAGCCACTGTCTTTTCGCTTACATCGGTGGCAATTGTAAATGGTGTGCTGAGAGAATACCCCTCACGCTCCATAGTGTAGCGTATGCCCCCCACTTTTCGCCACATATCCCTTGGTATATCCTCAAGGGAGTATCTTTCGCCCAGCTTTTCTATAACATCCTTTTCTGTGGCATATATGTTAAGTTCAAGTGTATTGCGTACCCATGCAATTTCGCTCTGTTTTTCTTCTATAAAGCTGTATGGTGCATTCTTTTCCATCGGAAGGATATCATTTATATCCTCCCCGTTATCCTCCAGAATTTCCAGTGCCTCGATAATTCTCTGGTTAAGCTGGTCGCTCTGCAGATAGGCACGGTTGAGCGTTACATTGCACACCAGCTGGCTGGAAGCAAGCGGAGTGCCGTAGGCATCAACTATATCTCCTCGGGAGGCTGTAAGCGTCTGACGGAACACAACAGAGGTGTTGGAGCTTTCAAAATGCTTTTCGCCCTCAATTATCTGATACTGTACCAGCTTTATGGTGAAAAGCAGAAATATGGAAAGAATCACCGCTGACAGTATTTTTATTCTTGATTCCAATACTTTTTTCAACTTTTACCTCTCGTTGTACTTTTTAAATCTTCTCTGCACTGCCACTATCAGCTTGTAGTATAAAACTGAAAACAATGTGGAATATACACTGCACAGAAGTACTGTTTTTAAGAAAATGATAAATATACCCTTATGGCCTGCCAATACATAGCTGAAGAAAAAGTCCATTGCAAGTATTGCAAAGGTTGATATAAATGACATTACCATAGAGTTGCGGTAGTTTGGCTTGAAGATAAATTTAACCATAATCATGCATACCATACAGGCTATTATTAACGGTATGGTGTACAAGCCCACTATTCTGCCTGCTGACAGCTCAAAAAGCAGTCCTGCCACAACATATACGACAAGGGCATAACCCTCATCCTCCAGCATGGAAAGGTTTATGCAGAAAGGTACGAGAAACACAGGCTTTACACCAAAAACAGACAGAAAGCCCGGTGTTCCCTGCAGAATGTACAGCACAAACACTACAAGGCACAGCAACACATATTTAATTGTTTTTTCTATTGCCAGTTTTCTGCTGTTCATCAGTTACTCCTGTTAGCAATTTTGGTTTAGTCAAAGCTTTTTATAATAAACACTGTTTTGATTTCGGATATTTCGCTTACAGGCTTAACCACGGCATAGTTGTAGTTGCCGGATGAGTCTGCCGCTATCTCCTCTATAGTGCCCACAAGCAGGTCTTTTGGGAAAACCTCGCCCATACCTGTTGTGCTGATAATATCCCCCACTGCTGCTTCTGTATTGCTTGGAAGATATTTTATAACAGTTTTTCCTTTGGTGCTGAAACGGCTGTCTCCGCATACAACACCTGTGTCTCTGGTACTGCTTACAAAACATGCAACACTTACCGACGGGCTGAGTATTGTTGAAACGCGGGAAAAATTAGGACCTGTTTCCACAACAACACCAACAATACCAACAGAAGACATAACAACATCATTTTCCTCTATGCCCTCATCTTCGCCTGCATCGATTGTAAAGGAATAGAATTTATCCAGTCCGTCACGGCCTATTACGGAAGCTGTGGCAATTTCATACTCAGGGTTTTCTTCCTTTATTTCCAGAAACTCTTTATACTGTTCGTTTTCAAGCTTTATCTTGTCGTAATCAATCTGCTTTTGCATAAGCTCCTTGTTTTCGTTTTTAAGGCGCTCGTTTTCTTCGATAATCTGGTCGATATTAATTGTGCGGTCCTTCAGCAGCGAAAACTTTTGCGAAATCTGTGCTGTTGCCGTTCTGAACGGAACAGACACAGCACCCATAATATCCTGCGGAAGTGTGGTCAGTTTGCCGTTTACGCCTGCATACAAAGCCATACCTACCAGAACCGCAATAACTGCGATTACAACTTTAAAAGGATTATTTTTAAACAAAACCGTTTTCTCCTTTTTTTCACATTTTATCCCAATATCAAATTTGCAAGCTCAGTTACCGAGCTTGCAAATTTATCCGCCGTATTAAAGTTTCTTTGTATCTGTCTGGAGAACATCGCCAAGAATATCCATATTGTCAAGAACATGGCCTGTACCGTTGGCAACACAGTCCAGTGGATTTTCTGCAATGTATACATCGATACCTGTTTCCTGATTGATAAGCTTATCAAGACCTTTGAGAAGTGCACCGCCGCCTGTAAGAGTGATACCGCTGCCGATAATATCTGCTGCAAGTTCAGGTGGTGTTCTTTCCAGTGTTTCCTTGATAGCTTCGATAATTTTTTCAAGAGATTCCTGCAGGGCTTCTCTTACATCTTCGCTTGTAACTGTAATATTTTTAGGCAGACCATTGATAAGGTTACGGCCTTTAACTTCAAGTGTAAGTTCTTCGTCAAGCTTATATGCTGTACCGATTTTCATTTTAATCTGTTCTGCAGTTCTTTCACCGATGAGCAGATTGAATTTTCTCTTGATGTAAGCAATGATAGCACCGTCAAATTCGTCGCCGCCTGTTCTTACACTTCTGGATGCAACAATACCGTTGAGAGCGATAACAGCAACTTCGCTTGTACCGCCGCCGATGTCAACTACCATATTGCCCGTTGCTTCCTGTACAGGAAGACCTGCACCGATTGCAGCTGCCATTGGTTCTTCGATAATCATAACCTGACCTGCACCTGCTGCGATGGAAGCTTCTCTAACAGCACGTCTTTCAACCTCTGTAACACCGGATGGAATACATATAACTATACGTGGCTTGAACAGCAGGGATGTGCCGCAAGCCTTTTTGATAAAGATTCTCAACATACTTGCTGTAACATCAAAGTCTGCGATAACGCCGTCTTTAAGAGGGCGAACAACAACAATGGAACCAGGTGTTCTGCCGATAACCTCTTTAGCTTCGTTACCAACAAATTTAACTGTATCATTTTTTGTATCAACAGCAACAACACTTGGCTCTCTCATAATAACGCCTTTGCCCTTCATAAAAACAAGAGTATTGGCTGTGCCAAGGTCAATGCCTACGTCTTTTGTAAAACCTAACATTAATTTTCTCCTTTTATCCTTTTATAGTAACCTTTGTCTGTAATTATTATCTATAATACATTAAGTATGTGCTTTTGGTTTTAAGTCACTGTTCATGATATCACAAACAGACATCCTTTGCAATTTATTTTACCATTTTTTCATAAATAATTTATATTGCTTTAATATTTTTAAGCAGTTTGTTAAGTTTTGCCAGAGGCAGACCCACAACATTGTGGTAACTGCCGTGTATTTTTGAGATATACCCTCCCATAAAGCCCTGAATTGCATAGCCTCCTGCCTTATCATACGGTTCCTCTGTTTCAATATATCTCAGAATTTCTTCCTCCGGAATTTTATCCACAAAAACCCTTGTGGTATCGGCAAATGTATAAATAATGCCTTTTTTGCATACGCTTACTGCTGTGTGCACCATATGCACGTTGTCCGAAAGGCTTTTTATCATGCGGTATGCATCGGCTTTATCTGTCGGTTTTTCCAGAATTTCTCCGTCAAGGTCAACCACTGTATCGCTGGAAATTATAACAGCATCCTTGCCTTTATACTCTGCCATTACCGCTTTGCACTTTTCTCTGGAAAGTGTCATAGCCTTTTGCTTTGCATCCTTTATTTCCACACTGCTCTCGTCAAAATCGGGTTTTGTGCAGGTAAACTGCGGCACGATAATACCCAGCAGTTCTCTGCGGCGTGGTGATGCTGATGCCAGAACTATCTCCATATTATCTGCCTCGTCTGTAAAGGAGCAGTGCCAGAGAAATTGTAATGATATGTGCTACTGTAAGCGACATTGAAAAGCCAAATGTAAACTTGAAAATTGCAAGGTCAATAACAGCAGGTGCGTTTGGTGAAAAGCCGATTGTCTGACCAAATGCCAGCCAGCTGAGGCCGCCTATGCCTGCACAGAGGTTGGCGATAATTGAACCTGCGATAATACCTGCCAAGAGGTAAAATAAAAACATAAAATCTTTTTTCATTATAAAAATAACAACTCCTGTTTACTTTTTCTCTGTTTCAGATTGAGCCTGTATAGTACAGACCTCTGGTAAAATCCTTCCCGAAAGGCTGTTCCTTCAGGAATTTTTCTGTAATTTTTTCTGCCTGTGCAGCATCTTCCACAGTAAAGTTGAGAGAGATAAAATCGCTCTTTATTTCGCTTTGTCTGTCACCCATATAAAGTGGCACTGCATTGAAGATTTCGCGGTAGCCTTTAGCTTTACCGTGACACACAACAGGCATCTTCATACCTTTACGGTCGGTAAGATATCCCTTGCCTTTGCATTTGTCACAGCTTGTAATATTGGATATCGGGCAGGCCTTTGTAAGCATAAGCGGAATATGACCATATCCATACACAATGGTCTTAACATTTGATGTGATACGTTTTATATTGTCCACTGTAATTTCGGGACTCAATGTAATAAATTCAACGCCCAGCTTTTTATACTCCTCTGCCGCAACAGAGTTTGACACGTTGAGGGTAAAGGATGAGAACACCTTTTTGCCCCTTACAAGCGGAATATGACCTATATTCTGCACCATAAAGCTGTCAAATCCCATATCCTCGGCATGTTTTATAAGTGTTTTAAGCTTTTCACTGCCATTGAACATATCTCTTGTAAGTTCCCATACCAGCTTATCTTTATAATCTTCCGCCTGCGGCTGATTTATCTGCTCAATAGGGACAATAATATATTCAAATTTATCCGCATATTTCTGCGGAATCTGTTCAAAGCTTTCAAACCTTGCAATCAGTTTTGAGGAGTGCACTCTCGGCATATTTCTGTCAAAGGAATACTCAAATGTTTCATATTCATTCACACAGCTTCTTGCCGCAAGCAGCTGTGCTGCAAGCTCTCTCCTTGCCTCGTTTACAAAGGAAAGAGGCAGATATTTACCCTGCATAAGATTAATTTCAAGGCTGTCCGCATAAAAAGGCGTGCCGCCAAGCTTGTTGAGTGCATTTGTAATGCTTTTTTCAAAGTCGCCCTGAGAGTCCTGTGCTGCTTCGTTTATCGTATATGAAAACCGGTTCATGCCATCCGAAATGGCAAGCACAGAGCTGTTTTCTCCCATATCAAATTTAAAGCTGACAGGAACATACTGTCCTTCCCTGCGATAAAGCTGACGAAGCTGTGGCAGAACCTCTTTTGTACGCTGACTGTCCTCTTTTGTGCGGACACCAAATATATCCTTTGAGAATTTATTTTCGATATAGTTGTTTGTAAAGCCTGAACGGCTGAATGTATCTCGCAGCATCTGCTTGTCAAAGCTTTCTCCGTTTACTGCCTTGCGGCAGGCATCCACTGCACCTGCAACATATTCAGGTGTACGCAGTCTGCCTTCAATTTTTACGCATTTTACGCCTGCATCCTTAAGCTTTTTTATCATGTCAACAGCACACAGGTCCTTGAGGCTTAAATGGTTGTCCTCCATATCTCCTCTTGCGGAAAAAGGCAGACGGCAGGTACCTGCACAGCGGCCACGGTTGCCGCTGCGGCCTCCGAGAAATGTGCTGGCATAACACTGTCCCGAAAGACACACGCACAATGCACCGTGGATAAACACCTCGGTTTCTATGCCACAGTTTTCGGTTATATATTTTATCTGTTCAAAGGAAAGCTCTCTTGCAAGAATAACACGGGTGTACCCCATCTCTTTAAGCTGCAATGCCCCCTCCAGCGTATGCACCGCCATCTGTGTGGAGCCGTGGCGTGGCAGCTGCGGTGCAACCTGCTTTACAATTTCCGCTGCCCCCAGATCCTGCAGGATAACGGCATCAACACCGCATTCCGCAACATTTTTTACAGTTTCCGCAAAGCTTTCAAGCTCGGTATCGTAAAGAATGGTATTGAGTGTTACGTTTACCGTTACATTTCTTGCGTGACAGAACTTTACAGCTTCCTTAAGTGTTTCGTAGTCAAAGTTGGTTGCAGACGCCCTTGCGTTGAAACTTTGCACACCAAGGTAAACGCTGTCTGCTCCTGCAAACACCGCTGCCTTAAGGTTTTCAAAGTCTCCCGCAGGAGCAAGAATTTCAAATCTGTTATTCATTGTTTCCTCTCTGATTTTTGAGGTACTGAATATCCACTTTAAGTTTTTCCAGCTCGATTTTTACCTTTTCAGCCTCGTATCTTGCTTTGTTAGCTTCTTCCAGATACTGCTTTATCTGCATACGCATATTGTCTGCACCCTTTGTGCTTTTTTCCAGCTTGTCAAGGTATGTCATTGCACAGAGAACTGCCGCAGCTGTCACTGATGCAGACGGGCTCTGCTCCAGAACTGTTTTCATATCATGGTCCAGTGTTTTTGCAATTGCAAGAACCTGTTCTTCCGGGTCCATTGAATTAATAGTGTAAGATGAACCTGCTATATTTAATTTTATTTTATTCAATGGCATAATACCCTCCTGTATATATAAATCTTAAATTTTAAGCATAACAACTCAATATAATAATACAATAAATCAGATAATTAATCAATTACTCTGCAAAAGTTTTGCAAAAATACATATAATCTGCAATGCAGTTGTCCGCATTTCATTTTTATTACAAAAATGAGACAAATTCGCAGATTAGTTACCTAAAATTTGACTTTTAATAGGTAGATAATATATAATAATGAAACATTTTTGAATTGTTTACAGTTACAAAAATTGTTATACTAACTAAGATGGTTAATTTTGTATATTTTATAAAACCATACAAAAAAGAGAGGGAGTGTAATATTGCAATACAACATTACATCTAAACAGCTTGCAGAAGAAGTAAAAAATATTCTTATGCAGGAACATTCAAAGCAGCTTAACGAAGCTACTTACGAAGACATTTACAAGGCAACAGCTTTGTGTGTAAGAAGAATGCTCAGCAGAAAAAACAAAGAATTTATGGCTGACACTTATGGTCAGGGTAAAAAGAAGGTTTACTACCTTTGTATAGAATTTTTGATGGGCCGCAGCCTCAAGACAAACCTTTACAACATGGGTCTGGACAAAGTTGCTGCTGATATGTTCAAGGAATTTGGTATTTCTGAAGACAGAATCTACGAATGCGAACCTGACGCAGGTCTGGGCAACGGCGGTCTCGGCCGTCTTGCAGCTTGCTTTATGGACGCACTGGCAAGCGATCAGTACGCAGGCGGCGGTTACTCCATTCTGTATGAATACGGCATTTTCAAACAGAAAATCCTCAACGGCTGGCAGCACGAAGAACCTGACAACTGGCTTCCTGGCGGCGAAGTTTGGCTGAAAGCTCATCCAAACCAGGCTGTAGAAGTTAAATTCGGCGGCACAGCTGAAAGCGTATGGAGCGAAGGCTTCCACCATGTGGTGCACAAGGACTACTCCAGTGTTATGGCTATTCCATACGATATGTACGTTTCCGGCTATGGCTCCAAAGGTGTTTCCAAGCTGAGACTTTGGGAATCCAAAGCAAAATCCATCGATATGGAAAGCTTCAACAAGGGCGACTACCTGCAGGCAATCAAGGCAGGCAGCGACGCAGAACTTATCAGTAAGGTTCTCTACCCTAACGACAACCACACAGAAGGTAAAATTCTTCGTCTCAAACAGCAGTATTTCTTCTGCTGTGCAAGTATCAACGATATCGTTACAAACCACCTTGCTCAGTACGGCACACTTGAAAACCTTGCTGAAAAGGTAGCTATCCACATCAACGATACTCACCCGACACTTGCTATTCTTGAGCTTATGCGTATTCTCCTTGACGAATGCGGTTACAGTTGGGAAAAATCCTTTGAAATTGTAAAAAACACATTTGCATATACAAACCACACTGTTCTTCCTGAAGCACTGGAAAAATGGAATGTTGGTCTGTTCAAGGAAACTCTGCCAAGAATTTACTCTATTCTTGAAGAACTTAACAAACGTGCAAGAATTGACCTGTTCAACACATTCCCTGGCGACTGGGGCAAGGTTGACTATATGAGTCCTGTTCTCGGCAACGAGGTAAGAACAGCAAATATCTGCTGCTACGTTTGTCACTCCATCAACGGCGTTTCCGAACTTCACAGCCAGATTATCAAGGATACTGTTTTCCACGACTACTTCCTTTTTGCACCTGAAAAGTTCAAGAATGTTACAAACGGTATTGCTTACAGAAGATGGCTGCTTCAGTCCAATCCTGAACTGTGCAAGTTCCTCGATAAGCATATAGGTACAGACTACAAACACAATGCTTATGCACTTAAAGACCTTGAAAAACTTTATGACAACGAAAAAGCTATCAAGGACCTGCTTAAAATCAAGCAGAAAAACAAAAAGGCATTTGCAGACTACCTTTACAAAACAACAGGCGAAAAAATCAATCCTGATTCCATCTTTGATGTTCAGGTTAAACGTCTGCACGAATACAAACGTCAGCACCTCAATGCACTGAATATCCTTGCTGAATATATCGAAATCAAGGAAAATCCTGATATGGACTTTACACCAAAGACATATATCTTCGGTGCAAAAGCTGCTCCTGGCTACTACATGGCAAAACAGATTATCCGCCTTATCCACGCTATCAAAGGCCTTGTTGAAAGCGACCCTGTTACAAAGGATAAGCTCAAGGTTGTTTACCTTGAAAACTACTCTGTTTCCCTTAGCGAAAGACTTATGCCGGCAAGTGAAATAAGCCAGCAGATTTCTCTGGCCGGTACAGAAGCTTCCGGTACAGGCAACATGAAGTTTATGATTAATGGTGCTGTTACCTTCGGCACATACGATGGTGCAAATGTTGAAATCAAACAGTGCTGCGGTGCAGAAAACTTTATTCAGTTTGGTATGGAAACACCTGAAGTTAACGCACTTAAAGCAGCAGGCTACAGCCCTAAAAAATACATTGCCAACAGCCCAATCCTGCAGAAGGTTATGTCCCTGCTGAGAAGCGGTATCAACGGCAACTACTTCAATGAAATTGAAGATAACCTTACAAACAGCGACCCATATATGGTTATGGCTGACTTTGATTCCTACCACGAAACACAGCGTATGCTGAGAGACCTGTACAAAGACAAGGTTAAATTTGGCCAGATGAGCCTTATGAACATTGCAAACGCAGGTAAATTCTCTGCAGACAGAGCTATTGACGACTACGCTAAAAACATCTGGAATCTTGAAAAAATCGACTAAAAATTAAACAGGTGACTTATGAGGATTTTTAACAGTAGAGATGAGTTTTATAAAAAGCCATTCGGGGCGGTAAAGCAAAACACCTCTATAGATTTTGCTATTGCCCTTTCCAGCAATGATGTAAAACCATTCCTCTCTATCCATAGAGAAACTGCTGAAAATCAAAAGCTTGCTATGAGTCTCAGAGGAAAAGAAAACGGTAAATTTGTATTTACCGTTTCTTTTGTTCCTGCAGAGAGGGGACTTTATTTTTACTCTTTTGATTTAGGCGACTGCGGCATTTTTAACGGCGGCAAAGGTGACGGTATCTGTGCAAAAAGCGGCGACCTTTTCCAGCTGACAGTATATGACAAGGATTTTTCCACCCCACAGAAGGCAAAGGGCAAGGTTTTTTACCAGATTTTCCCTGACAGATTTTATGAGGGCAGAAAAAAAACAAAGCTCAGCTTTATAGACCGTGTTTACCGTCCCGACAAGGAGGGCGAACCTTTCTTCTACCCTACCGAACAGCCTGACGGATATCTGAACAAGGACTACTACGGCGGTGACTTTCAGGGAATTATACAGAAGCTGGATTATCTTTGCGAGTTGGGGGTGGGATACATCTATCTTAACCCTATATTCGAGGCACACTCCAACCACCGCTACAACACAGCCGACTATATGAAAATTGACCCTGAACTTGGCACCCTGGAGGATTTCCACCAGCTTTGCGACGAGGCTCACAAAAGAAACATCTCCATTATCCTTGATGGTGTTTTCAGCCATACAGGCAGTGACAGCATCTACTTTAACAAAGAAGGCAGATACAACAGCAAGGGTGCATACGGCAATCCCGACAGCCCATACAGAAAATGGTACGAGTTTTCTCCCCGTTTCCGCTGCGGCTACCGTGCATGGTGGGGCTTTGACACATTGCCTGAAACAAACGAAAAGGACCCTGACTATATCGAATTTATCTGCGGCAAAGGCGGCGTAATTGACTACTGGCTCAATCAGGGTGCAGACGGTTTCCGTCTTGACGTTGCCGATGAACTGCCTGACAGCTTTATCGACCAGATAAGAATAGCTGTAAAGGCACACGGCGATGACAAGCTGCTTATCGGTGAAGTGTGGGAGGATGCCACAAACAAAATAAGCTACAACAAACGCAGAAGATATCTGCTTGGCACAGGTCTCGATACAACAATGAACTATCCGTTCCGTGTTTCCACCATTGAGTTTCTCACAGGCGGCAGTGGCAACAAGTTCTGCGAAGAAATTATGACCATATGCGAAAACTATCCTAAAGAAGCACTTGATGTGGCAATGAATAACCTTTCCACCCACGATACACCAAGGGCAATGACCGCACTGCGTGGCGAAAACCCATACAGCACTGACAGATACTGGCAGTCAAAACGTTTTCTGCCTGCTGAAAAGTACATCGAAGCACAGAAGCTGATTGTGTGCGGCTATGCAATGCTGTTTGGTCTTCCCGGTCTTCCCTGCATTTATTACGGTGATGAAATCGGTATGCAGGGCTATCGTGACCCGTTCAACCGCGGATACTTTACCTGGTGGGCGATGGATAAATATATTCTAAATAATATCAAGAAAATCTCCAAGTTCCGCAACAGCCATAAAGTGTTTGAAGAAGGCGGTATACACTTTGTATACTCCAGCGATGAATGTGTGGCATTTAAACGTTACAGCAAAGAAACCAAAGAAGAAGTGCTTATCGGTGTAAACCGCGGCAAAAAATCAATAAAAATCCATCTTGGCGAAAACGAATATGTTATTCCTGCTATGTATTATATAATGGAAGAAATAAAGTAAGTTTCGTATTACAAAATAATCAGTCAACAAAAAATCCTGAGCGGAATTCCGCTCAGGATTTTTATTCATATTTTGAAATTATCAATTAAATCATTGCTTTTTTCTTTTTGGAAGCAAGCTGCCAAGCACAGCAGAGAGCAATAACAACAACACCGATGATATCAGTTACAGCACCTGGAATAAGCATAAAGATACCACCGAAGATTGCCATAAGTCTCTGAAGAATGTTCATTTCAGCAACCATATAACCGCCAAGACCGCCAGCCACACCAAAGAGACCAACAAGAGATGTTATAACAATAAGGATAACATCAAATACGCCTGCATCGATAAAGAGCATTGCAGGGTTCATAGCAAAGATGTATGGAACAAGGAATGCTGCGATTGCAAGACGGGACGCATTGAACGCTGTCTTCATTGGATTGGATTTAGCGATAGCAGAACCTGCGTATGCTGCAAGAGCAACCGGAGGTGTGATGTCAGCCACGATACCGAAGTAGAATACGAACATGTTTGCTGCGATTGCGTTAACACCCATACCGTTAACAAGGATAGGTGCACATGTTGTAGCCATGATGATATAGTTTGCTGTTGTAGGAACGCCCATGCCGAGAACGATACATGTAAGCATTGTGAGGAACAGAGCGATAAATATATTGTTGCCTGCAACGCCAACGATTGCAGAGATAAGAATCTGGCCAAGACCTGTCATTGTAACAACACCTGCGATGATACCTGCAACACCACATGCTACAGCAACGGACAGTGTGTTTTTGCCACCTGTTTCAAGAGCAGCAACAAATCTCTTAGGATTCATTCTTGTTTCTTTGTTAGGCATACTTACAACGATTGCAAGCAATGTTGCAAATACAGCAGAACGGGACATTGTGTAACCCTTCATAACCATTGCTACAAGTGCAATAAGCGGAATGAGGAGGTAGCCCTGTCTGATAAACAGTGGGAAGAATTTTGGAAGTTCTTCTTTGGAGATACCTTTAAGGCCAAGACGTTTAGCTTCCAGGTGAACTGTAATAAAGATACCTGTGAAGTAAAGAAGTGCAGGGAAAATTGCACGGAATGCGATTTCACTGTACTGTACGCCAACCATTTCTGCCATAAGGAAAGCAGCAGCACCCATGATAGGAGGCATAATCTGACCGCCTGTTGATGCAGCAGCTTCAACAGCACCTGCAAATTCGCCTTTATAACCTGTTTTCTTCATCAATGGGATTGTAACAGAACCTGTTGTAACTGTGTTACCAACAGAGGAACCGGAAACCATGCCGCAAAGAGCAGAGGAAATAACTGCTACTTTAGCAGGACCGCCTGTGGAAGCACCTGCGATGGAGTTTGCAAGCTGGATGAAGAATTCGGAAATACCGGTTGCTTCCAGGAAAGCACCAAACATAATAAACAGCGCTATGTATGTGGAACAAACACCGATTGGAGTACCAATAACACCGCCTGTTGTGTAGAACAGGTTATAAACTACAGACTTGAGAATCTGCATAAAGCTTCTGCCCTGGTCAAACCCTGCCCAGAATGCATAGCCGATAAAGAATGTTACCACAAAGAGAATAGGCACACCTACCGAACGTCGGCAGGCTTCCATAAGTACCAAAATACCTACAACACCAACAAATACTTCAACTGTGCTGATACGTGTTGCGTGGCTGATGATTTCTTTGAAGTTAACAACAAAATAGAAATAGGCCCCACTGCCCACAACCATAAGGAAAATATCATAGATTGGAACGTGGTTAACTTTTGTATTGCCTTTTTTACCCGGATAAACAAGGAATACCAAAACAATAACAATACCTACAAAGAGAGAACGTCTTACACGTTCGTCCCAGTTTGCAAACAAGTTCATATAAATCATAAGAACTGCAAATGCTGCAAGGAGATAACCTATAACTGCTTTAGGTTTACCTTCCCAGTATCTTGTGTTGGACTCTCTGTCATATTTTTTCATTATGGCTTCTATGTCTTCAGCAGACCCTGCCATTTCTTCTTCAGCAGGAGCTGTGTTGACTTTAATGTTTTCATTTGCCATATAAAGTCCTCCTTGGATTATTTTCAGAAATATCTATGTTCACAGGAAAAACTTACTTTGCAGTTTCTGCCGCAAGTATCCCTTAAACTGATTTCCTCGCCATTGATTGTAAGCATATGGTCCGACCACGTGCCTACAATATAAGAGAGATATGGCATTTCCATATCAAATCCTGATACTACCATCTCTCCGTTTTCATTGATTTCTAATTTCTGCCCTTCTTCAATCTCTGTCTGTACACCTGCACCGAAATTGTTGTAAATAGTGCGCACCACATATATTTTGTGGTCCTTTATCTGATATACGTCGGTCAGCGGATACTGATTTACAGAATGAATAAATGTTACGGAGAATTCGTCCCCTTCCTTAACACGGAATTCTGTGATAACTTCATCCGTGTCCCCGTTCCTGAGGACAAGATAATCACCGCTTCTTGGGGCATATATTGCAATGACTGCAATAATGACAGTCATTATTGCAGCCATTGCTGTAAACGTTAATTTCTTACTTTGCAAAGTTGTAAATTAGAGAGCGCCAACTTCTTTGAAGTATTTTTCTGCACCTGGGTGGAATGGAACGGAAACGCCGCTTACTGCGTATTCAAGGCTGAGTTCCTGACCTTTTGCGTGTGCAGCTGCGATTTCTGCCTGGTTGTCGAAGATAGCTTTTGTAAGGTTGTAAACTGTTTCTTCAGCAAGGTCTGGAGAACAGATCAATGTAGCTTTGATAGCAACTGTCTGAACGTCGTTGTCAACACCTTTGTAGGAGCCGCCTGGGATTGGGTATGTTGTGTAGTATGGATATGCTGCTGCGAGTTTTGCTGCATGTTCGTCGTCAACTTCAAGAAGGTTGATTTCGTTTGTTGTTGCAAGTTCTACGATAGCTGTTGTTGGTGCACCAGCTGTGCAGAAGAATGCATCGATTTTGCCGTCTTTAAGAGCGTCGGAAGAATCGCCGAAACCGAGGTTGTTAACTTCGATATCGTCAAATGTCATGCCGTAAGCTTCAAGAATCTGACGTGCGTTGAATTCAACACCGGAACCTGCGTCACCAACGGAAACGCGTTTGCCTTTGAGGTCAGCGATGGATGTGATGTCTTTTGTGGAAACAACCTGACAAACTTCTGCATAGAGAGCTGCTACTGTACGGAAGCCGTCAGCTTTGCCTTCTGCTGCGAAGAGGTCTGTACCATTGTAGCCATAGTCCATAACGTCGTTCTGAACGATAGCAAGGTCTGCTTCGCCGTCGTGTACAAGATAGATGTTTGCTTTGGAAGCGCCTGTGGACTGAACGTTGATTTCAACGCCTACGTCTTTTGCGTTGATAACGTTAGCAATAACACCGCCAAATGCATAATAAGTACCTGTTGTACCGCCAGTACCCATTGTCATTTTTACTGTTTCTGCCGGAGCGTCGCCGCCTTCTGGTGCTGGTGCTGGTTCAGAACCACCACATGCTACCATAGAAAGAGCCATTGCACCTGCGAGAATAAGAGCTAATAATTTTTTCATAAAACTTCCTCCTTAAATTATTTGCGCGTTTTACGTTTTAGCACTAACTGAATTATACTCCACTTTGCCTAAAATCGCAAGTAAAAGTTTAATTTTTTTGTATATTTTAAACAATTTGTAATAAAATTCAGCCAAAAATCACCCATTATTGATACTAAATATTATTGGAAACGTTACCATTCAAAATTGGAAACGTTACCACTTTTTGTCGTTGATTTATCAACTTTTTAATTGAAATTATTTTACTGTAAAACATCCATACAATATTTTAAAACAGTGACAACTGCATATCGTTTTCCGGAAACTCTTTAAGGTATTCAAAACACTTTTCGGGAGTATACATAATACCATTTTTGTAGCAGGTTTCCATAAACAGCTGCATAAGTTGTCTGTTGTTATCACTTGTGACATCGTAAGAGTAACCGTATTTTTGAATATACTTTTCTTTCATTTTCGGAAAATGCTTATCCAGAGCAGCATAAAAATATTCCCTGTCCCCTTCTCTCAAAGTAACTCCCATATTGAAACAGATTATCCCCTTTACATCCGCCTCAATGCACATATCAAGTATAGCCTTTATGTTTTCTTCGGTATCATTTATAAAGGGAAGTATGGGACACATCCACACGACAGTTGGTATGCCGTTGTCTCTTAAAATTTTTAGTGTCTCAAATCGTTCCTTTGTCGTGGAGACATTAGGCTCGATAATTCTGCACAGGTTTTCATCTGCTGTTGTCAACGTCATCTGTACTACAGCCTTTGATTTTTGATTTATGCTTTTAAGCAGGTCAATATCCCTGATAATACGTGCTGATTTCGTCTGCACTGTCACACCAAAACCATATCTGTCGATAATCTCAAGACACCGGCGGGTAATTTTCAGCTCATCCTCACAATGCATATACGGGTCGCACATTGAACCTGTGCCTATCATACATTTTTTGCGTTTGCTTTTAAGTGCTTTTTCCAGCAGTTCGGGTGCATTCTGTTTAACCTCTATATCCTCAAAATGATGGGTAAAGCCATAACATCTGCTGCGGGCATCGCAATATATACATCCGTGAGTACATCCCCGATACACATTCATACCATTATTACTGCCAAGTATACCCTTTGCGTCAACAAAATGCATAACCTCACCCTCTTCCTAATATATATTATATATTTATATTATCATATCCTATATATAAATAACAGCCGCTTATACTTTTACATAATAATTTTTGTTAAACCATATATTTACAATTTTGTGATTAAGTCACAGAAAAAACTTTGTAAAAACCCTTTACAAAATAAAAAAATGTGCTATACTAAAATCAGTAATAATTCTTATTATTGTTTTGGAGGTGAGCAGATGAAAACAGTACAGAAGCACAGCAAAAAGCGTGATGCTATTCTGCAGGTAATACGTTCCACCGACTGTCACCCTTCAGCTGAATGGATTTACAGTCAGGTAAAGCCAATTTACCCAGACATAAGCCTTGGCACTGTTTACAGAAATCTTGCTCTCTTTGAAGAAACAGGTGAGGTTATTGCAGTGGCCACGGTTGACGGTCAGAAAAGATACGATGCAACTGCTGACCCACATACACACTTTATCTGCGAATGTTGCAAAGACGTAATAGACGTAGAAACACCGCAGCCTTTCAGCGAGATGTACAAAGCCTTGCAGAAAGACCACGGTTTTGAGGCTAATCATCACAGCCTGACCTTTTACGGCAAATGTGATAAATGCCGACACGGCGAAAATATTTAGGTTAATTAATAATTTATTTAAAATTTTGGAGGATTATATTATGGTTAAAAAATTTGTTTGTTCTGTATGCGGTTATGTTCACGAAGGCGACTGCCCACCAGCATTCTGCCCAACATGTAAAGTTGGTCCTGAAAAGTTTATCGAACAGTCCGGTCAGAGACAGTGGGCTGCTGAACACGTAGTTGGCGTTGCTAAAGGTGCACCGGAAGATATTATCGCTGACCTGAGAGCTAACTTTGAAGGCGAATGCACAGAAGTTGGTATGTACCTTGCAATGGCAAGAGTTGCACACCGCGAAGGCTATCCTGAAATTTGCCTCTACTGGGAAAAAGCTGCCTGGGAAGAAGCAGAACACGCTTCCAAATTTGCAGAACTTCTTGGCGAAGTTGT
>JAFSFT010000065.1 GCA_017435045.1 Oscillospiraceae bacterium | reverse complement strand
CCACCTTGCCAAGGTGGAGGTAGCGAGTTCGAGCCTCGTAACCCGCTCCATTTTTTAATAATGGATGGCGCCATAGCCAAGTGGTAAGGCAGAGGTCTGCAAAACCTTTATTCACCAGTTCAAATCTGGTTGGCGCCTCCACAAAAGGTCTCAGAGTAATCTGGGACCTTTTAATTTTTATACGCTTTTTTAATTGAAATAGCTTTACATTTGCACTATAATCAATATAGATTAAATCAGCAGGCAGGTATTATTATGGAAAGAGAATATTTCGGCACAGATAAATGCGGAAATGAAATATATAAGTATACAATTTATGACAGCGATAACAACTCTGTCAGCATACTTAATTATGGTGCAACAGTACAAAGTCTTGTAATAAACGGCAGGGATGTTGTGCTTGGTTTTGACAGACTTTCCCAGTATGAGGAAGATGAAAACCGCACATATTTTGGTGCTGTATGCGGACGTGTTGCCAACCGCGTGGAAAATGCCCGTTTTTACGTTGAAGGAGTTGAATACAACCTTTATAAAAACAACGGCAATCATTCCCTCCACGGCGGAAAATGCGGCTTTGACAAGAAGTTTTTCGAGCTTACAAACTGTGATGACGGCAGCCTTACATTTTCCTTGTTCAGTCCTGACGGAGAAGAAGGATATCCCGGCAATCTGTCCTTAAGTGTAAGATATACCTTTAAAAACAGACTGCTGCTTGTAGAATATATTGCCAAAACAACCGCTGCCTGTCCTGTAAATATAACAAATCATTCCTATTTCAATCTGGACGGCAAGGGGGATATCCTGTCACACAAACTACAGCTTAACAGCCATTTTTATCTTGCTGTAAATGATGATGTATCTGCAAACGGTAATGTACTGTCTGTGGCAGGCACTCCATTTGATTTTACAGAGGAAAAACTGCTTGGAGACAATATATTGGCAGCCGAAAAGCTGCAGCCTTCTGTTGGCGGCATAGACCATCATTTCTTCTGCGATGCTTCAGTTACGGAATACCGCCGGTTTGGTACTCTGACATCCTCTGATGACAAAATCAAAATGGATATATTTACCAATCAGTGCGGTGCACAGCTTTATACCGGAAACTTTATCACAGATATGTCCGCAAAAGGCGTTGATATAGGAAGATTCAGCGGTATAGCCATAGAAACACAGCTGCCGCCAAACAACCTTAACCACAGCCATCTGCCGAATATGATGCTTAAACGCGGCGAAAGCTACTATCACAAAACAGGGTACAAATTTTATTACTGATATATTTTTACGAAGAATAATTTGTCAATTTGACAATAAGCTTATTCTGACATATTATAAATACATATAACAAGTAAAATTTATTGGGGATTATTAATGGATACAAAACAAAAGGCAAAAGTTGTGTTGTCAAAAACCTCTGCAATGCACTATGCCAAGCTGGTTTTCCGCTCAACACTTTTTCTGGTTGCACTTGCGGTATACCTTTATAACCGTATAACAGGTACGGGCGAATATTTTGGAGGTCTGGATAAACGTCCGTTTATTCTGTCATTTATCTGGATTGTCTTTGTTGTTGAAATGATACTGCGTTTTTTTCCTTCCGGTATGGAAAGCATGGGCTGTCAGAAACAGTTTAAAAAGGCATTCAGACCAACAAACAGAACAGAACCTAAAAATATTTCCTGGAAATCAACCTTCAGCATTGTTGCTGCATGGGTAGGGCTTAACGGTTTTATAGGCTTTTTATATTACAACAATATAATAGACGAAGGCATCCTGCTGCTTATAAGTCTTGCATATTCTGCCTGCGATATGATATGTATACTGTTCTTCTGTCCGTTCCAGACCTGGTTTATGAAAAACAAATGCTGCACTACCTGCCGCATTTACAACTGGGACTATGCAATGATGTTTACACCGCTGGTGTTTACAAAAAGCCCTTTTTACTGGAGCATTCTTTTATGTGCGGTTGCTTTGCTTATCCGATGGGAAATCACCTATAAACTGCACCCGGAATGGTTTTCGGAAAATACCAACGCCAGCCTTTCCTGTGCAAACTGCACCGAAAAACTGTGTCATCACAAAAAGCAGCTCCGAACATTCTGGACGGCAAACAAACACCGTTTGCAGTTTATGGACAGTGGAGAAGACATTGTAAAAACTAAATAATTTATCAGCAAAAACAGCATACCTTATGGAAAAATTGTAAGGTTGCTGTTTTTTTATTTGTTTTTCACATATATTTTATTTGCCACAATTAAAATAATGTAGTATAATAAATTGATATTAATATTTGCGGACTAACAATCCGTACAAAGGGGAATTTTAAAATGTCAGATAACAAATTTGTTAAAATGTCATCCAAAGAGCTGAGAGAAAAATACGACAAACCACTGGAACGCATCAGACATATGTCCAATATGCAGGTTCTTGTAAGGGTTCTTGCAATGGGTGCTTTTATGGTTGCTGTATCCGCAACAATTTATACAACTCTGTTCGGTATGCCTATTATGGGTGTTCCTTCAAAAAGCAGTATAGTTCAGGTGGAGGTTTCCTCTCCAAGACTTACAGATGAAAGCGTAATTGTAACAGATGAAGAATATATTGAGTATGCAAGAAATATAGTATCCTATGTTAACAAAAGCCTTTTTAAAGATATTGAAGGTGAAGCAGGCGAACCTATTGTAACAATCAAATATACCGATAAAAAGGGTAATGTTACAGAGGTAGCAGCAAATGAAGATGTTCTGTTCTTTAAAGATAAAACATATCCTATTCAGCAAAAAGGTATGTTTGTAACCATTGCAGAAGGTCTTTTCTTCCCTGAACTTGCCGATATTTCAAGCCTTGTTCCGCAACAGTAAAATATATACCCGTCTGTCTGTACAGCTATATACGGACAGCGGGTTTTTTGTTATAATACTGATATAGTACGGCAAGGAGGCAGTATCTATGAAAAAGAAATTAATTATTTGTGCAGCGGCTATTGCTGTTTTAATATATCTGATTTTCGGTTTTGGCAGGGCAGGCAGCGAAATCGGTTTTAAAGCGGTTATTCTTTCAATTGAAGATAATGTGGTTTTTGCTCAGACAGTTGAGGACAATGCAGATTTTCTTGCACCGCATTTGCCGGAAAAATTTTATTTTGAAATGGATTTAATTCCGGAAACAGCATCTGATTTACTGGAAGGAGATATTATAGAGGGAATTTATCTTGGCGACACCATAAAGGGTGATACTGTGCGTGTTGCAACAGTTATACTCAGCCAGGAAAACGAACGCCTGTGGGATAAAATACCTGCAGTAATGGTAAATGGTATTCTGTATTACGATACAGGCAAAGAAACTAATAACCATCCCACCTGCGGTGTAATGGACGGCGAAATAACCTCAGATGTGGAAAGCTGGCAGCTGCCACAAAAGGATAACCAGTCCAACTTTGGCACAGGCTATGGTTATCAGTATGGTACAGAGGATACAATCGTTGTGGTTATTGACGGCAAATGGATTGTTTTTAAGGCAGAGGAATAGTTATGAAAATAGCAGTATTATCTGATATACATGGTAACCATTTAGCGTTTAAACGGTGTATAGAATATGCTTTAAAACAAAATATAAAAGATTTTATTTTTCTTGGAGACTATGTTGGTGAATTGGCGTTTCCTCAAAATACGATGGAAATACTATATAATTTAAAAGAAAGTTTTAATTGTAATTTTATAAAAGGCAATAAGGAAAACTATTGGCTTGAATATAACGGCAGCGGATGGAATTACCAAGATTCGACAACAGGTTCACTATTATATACATACAATAATCTTACCAAGAAAGATATTTCGTTTTTTAAGTCTTTGGATTATAAAGCTGAAGTGTGTGTTGACAATATTCCTCCTATTACAATTTGTCATGGTTCTCCGTATGATGTAAGTGAAAAAATGCTGCCATATAATGAAAGAACAAATGAAATAATTTATAAAGATAAAAACAGCATTATACTTTGTGGACACACCCATATTCAGAGAGAAATAATTTGTGGTGAACGGGTAGTATATAACCCCGGTTCAGTAGGTTTACCACTGAACAGTAACGGAAAAACACAGTTTATGATACTGGAGTGGGCAGATAATAGGTGGAAAACTGAGTTTATATCACTCGATTACGATGTAGAAAAAGTAATCAGTGAACTGTATAAAGCGGAACTTAATATAAAAGCTCCGTATTGGTGCATAGTAAGTGAAAATATGCTAAGATATGGAAAGATTTCTCATGCACAGGTTCTTAACCGGGCTATGCAAATATGTAAAATAAAAAATAAAGTTTGTGAATATCCCAATATACCAGAAGATTGTTGGGAAAAAGCTGTTGAAGAAATAATATTGGAGTAATGCGATGATTTGTAAACTTGTAAAAGTAAATATATCGGAAAAAGAAATACTTCACAGACTTTTACAGTATTCTTTGTTTGAAGAAAGCGAAACAGACTTAAACGAAATGGATGATACTGCAGTATTTGAATATAAATATTTTGACAGCTATTTTACAGATGCAACCAGAGAAGCTTATTTTGTTAAATCTGCAGAAAATAAGCTGTTGGGTTTTGCAATGATAAATACATATATGAAAAAATCACCAAAAGGGCATAGTATAGCAGAATTTATGATTATTCCTAAATATCGCAGGAAAAAGATAGGCAAGCAGGCTGCCTTTGAGATTTTTAATTCTCATAAAGGTTTTTGGGAGATTTCGCCTTCACTCGGTAGTGAAAAAGCATATTTATTCTGGAAAAATGTTATCGGTAACTATACAAGCTATAATTACCGATATGAGGATGGAATATTTATTTTTAACTTAGGAGAATGATATGCAGGGATATAATGTAATTGTAGTGTTCAATAAAGAACTGGACAGAATGCTGATGTGCCGCCGTACAAAAGAACCATATAAGGGTTTATCCAATTTTGTGGGCGGAAAAATTGAAAAAGGGGAAGACGGCTTTGCCGCTGCTTACAGGGAAATGGAGGAGGAAAGCGGTATAACACGCGGCAGCATCTCCCTGACACACCTTGTGGATTTTACCTATCCGCTTGATAACTGTTATGTTGAAGTTTATACAGGCAGACTTAACTGCAATGTGGTGCTTAAAGAAGAAAAACATCCTCTTTACTGGTCAGAACTGGATAAAAACTTTTTTGACAGCAGCAAATACGCAGGTTACGGAAATATTGGTCATATTATGGAACTGATATGGCTTTACAAAGATAACCAATTGACGTTATAATATAATGCGTTGAATAAAATAATATATGAGGTATACAAATGAGATTTGAAAATAAATCAGAAATTACACTGGAAAAATATCTTTATTTGCTCAGTCACCCTATAGGTAAAAAAGCAAAGAAAAAACTTAAAAACTGGAAAATGCTGCAGATTTTTGCGATGGGTGTAACAATTGTATATTCTGTTGTATGTTATATTTCAGATGCTTTGCCACTGGCAGTTATCGGGCTTGTGCTTGTGTGTGCATTTTTATATAAACTTATGTTTCAGTTAAAGCGTAAAGGCATAAAACAGTATAAAGAAATTATTGAAAATCAGCCCGATGGCAAATGGTACAGAACAATTACTTTTGATAAAGATATAAAGGTAACTGACGGCAACACAGTTACAACCTTCAAATATCATGAGTACAAAAAGTTCGATGAAAATGACAGATATTATCTGCTTTTCAAGAATGAAAATGCTGTACTCAGAGTGGAAAAAGGTGCTTTTACAGAGGGCACAGACGAAGAATTTGTAAAATTCATCACCAAAAAAATTAAAAGCAAATAACGGCTTGATATATTGTTTTGTATTTAGTACAATTAAATCAGAATATAAATCCGCATAAAATGGAGGACATATAAATGGGCGCAAAAGTTTATTTTTCAAAAACAATAACACCTGAAAAAGTGCTTGAACTTTACAATATGCTTGGCAAGGAACTGCCGGGTAAAGTGGCAATCAAGCTTCATTCAGGCGAAAAAGGCAATCAGAACTTCCTTAAACCTGAATTCTGGAAGCCAATTATCGACGAAGTTAAAGGTACTGTTGTAGAATGCAACACAGCATATGACGGCGAACGCAACACAACAGAAAAACACGTTAAGCTTATCGAGGAACACGGCTGGAGCAAATATTTTGACTTTGACCTGATGGACGCAGAAGGTCCGGATGTTATTCTGCCAATTCCAAACGGCAAAATCATCAAGGAAAACTATGTAGGCAAAAACCTGCTTAAATACGATTCCATGCTGGTGCTTTCCCACTTTAAAGGCCACCCAATGGGCGGCTTTGGCGGTGCACTCAAACAGCTTTCCATCGGTGTGGCATCCTCCTTTGGCAAGGCATATATCCACGGTGCAGGCGAACCTGAAAAAATCTGGACAGCAGAACACGATTTGTTCCTTGAATCCATGGCAGATGCAGCAGGCAGCGTTGTAGACTATTTTGAAGGCAACACAGCATATATCAATGTTATGATGAATATGTCCGTTGACTGCGACTGCTGTGCAAAGGCAGAAGACCCATGTATGGCAGATATCGGCATTCTTGCATCCACAGACCCAATTGCAATCGATCAGGCTTGTCTTGACCTTGTTTATGCTTCCGATGACCCTGGCAGAGACCACCTGCTTGAAAGAATTGAAAGCCGCAATGGTGTGCTTACAGTTGAAGCTGCAGGCAAACTTGGCTACGGCAGCAGAGAATACGAACTTATCGAAGTTGAATAACACATACACAACAAACCGCTGTATACGATTTACAGCGGTTTGTTTTTTATGCTATAATATTTTAAAGATAATTATGAAAGGCAGGGGATACATTTGAACAGAAAACAACTTGCCGTTAATGCACTTATAAAATATATTGCCGGTCTGATTATTATAGCTTTGCTGCTGTTTGTCCCTGCGGGAACACTGCATTATCCAAACGGATGGCTGTTTATATCACTGCTTTTTATACCTATGCTGATGCTTGGACTTGTATTGCTTGTAAAATCGCCATCACTGCTTGAAAAAAGATTAAAATCCAAAGAAGAACGCACTGCACAAACCCTTGTTGTAAAAATTTCTGCTCTGGCATTTATACTGTCCTTTATAACAGCAGGAATAGATTTTCGTTTAGATATTACCTGCGTGCCAAGAGGCATGGTTGCCGTTGCAGCTGTAATTCTGCTTGTTTCATACGCATTATACGCAGAGGTTATGCGTGAAAACGCATATCTTTCCCGCACCATTGAAGTGCAGCAGGAACAAAAAGTGGTGGACAAAGGTCTTTACAGCATTGTACGTCACCCTATGTATGCAGCAACAGTTTTGTTGTTCTTATCCATTCCGCTGGTGCTTGGCTCCTGGATTTCCTTTGCAATTATGCTTGTATATCCCTTTGCAATTGTGCTCCGCATAAGAGATGAGGAAAAGCTGCTTTTAAAAGAGCTTGATGGCTATGCAGAATATACGGAAAAAGTAAAATACCGATTAATACCATTTATATGGTAAAGAGTATTATACGGCTTTTGATTTTATAAAGCTGTACAATAATTATAAATATGCCACAGATACACTTCTGATAAAAAAGAAAGAGGAATTTTTAAATGATTTTATATTTTACAGGTACAGGCAACAGCAAATTTGTCGCTGACTATCTTGCCGACAAGCTTGAAGATACAACAGTTTCTATAAATAAATACCTTAAAAATGGAGAAGACCTTATCTGCAACAGCGAAAAACCATATGTTATCGTAGCACCTATATACGCATGGCGTTTTCCTGCTGTTGTAGAAAATTTACTTAAAAAATCTCAGCTTAACGGCTGTAAATCAGTATATTGTATAGCTACAATGGGCGAAAACAGCGGCAATGCCGATAAATATCTGCGTAAAATCTTCGCTGACAAGGGAATGAACTTTACAGGGTATACAGGTGTTGTTATGCAGAACAACTATCTGTTTATGGAAAAAATGCCAAAGGCCAGAGATGCTTTCAAGGCACTTAACAGCGTTGTACCTTATCTTGATAAAATTGCAGAAGCAATAACCAATGACAAACCGCTTAAAAAGCAGGATAAAACACCTCTTGCTGCTGTAATGTCCTCGGTTGTCAATGCGGGCTTCAATAAATTTATGGTTAAAAAACAAAGCTTTAACGTGGATACCGACTGCATAAGCTGCGGCAAATGTGTTTCCGGCTGTCCTGTAAACAATATAGTAATGAAGGACAGAAAACCTGTTTTCAGCACCAACTGTGCAGGATGTCTGGCCTGTCTGCACCATTGCCCAAAACAGGCAATAAATGTACGTAATGACACACAGGACAAGGGCAGATATGTATGTGCAGAATACAAACACTGGAAAACCAAAAACAGTTAAAGCATAGCTATGTAAAGCTGAAGTATATATTTTCCGACAGTCGTTATAATTATATAGCGGCTGTTTTTATCTGTATATTGACAAAGCAGACAATATGTTTTAAAATACAACCAGTAGTTGTTAATTTGTATTGTAAGAGGTTTTAAATGAAAGAAAAGCTTAAAACTGTATATGTATGCTCTGAATGCGGAGAAACCTACCACAAATGGCAGGGGCAGTGCTCCAGCTGCAGAGCCTGGAATACTCTGGAGGAAGACGTTGTTGTTCAGCAGTCAAAATCCTCCTTTTCCAAAAACAGCAACACTGTTGCTTCGGCAAATTCCATTGAATTTAAGCAGCTGCACGAGGTTGATGCAGACGACAATCACATAAGAATAAAAACAGGCATAGGCGAACTTGACCGTGTGCTTGGCGGCGGTATTGTGCAGGGCGCAGGAATGCTTATAGGCGGCGAACCGGGTGCAGGCAAATCCACACTGCTGCTGCAGATTTGCGGTAATATCTGCAGCTCCCATAAGGTTGCATATATAAGCGGCGAAGAATCGGTAAATCAGATTAAACTGCGTGCAAACCGACTTGGAATTGACGGCAGAAACATTGCCATTGCCAGCGAAACCGATGTTTTGTCCATCTGCAGAAGTATGGAGGAGCATAAGCCTGACGTTATGGTTATCGACTCCATCCAGACGATGAACTATGCAGAAATTTCTTCCAGTCCGGGCAGTGTTGCACAGGTAAGGGAATCCACAGCACTGCTGCTTGGCACAGCAAAAAAAATAGGTACTTCGCTGTTTATTGTAGGGCACGTTAACAAGGACGGTGCAATTGCAGGTCCAAAGGTTATGGAGCATATTGTGGACACTGTGCTTTATTTTGAAGGTGACAGAACCTTGCCTTATAAAATTCTGCGTGCCAGCAAAAACCGTTACGGTTCTACAAACGAAATAGGTATGTTTGATATGACAGCCAAGGGCATAGTGGAGATAACAAACCCTTCAATGCTGCTTCTTGAGGGCAGGAGCACCTCTGTAAGCGGAAGCTGTGTTACCTGTGTCATCGAGGGAACAAGGCCTATTCTGACCGAAATTCAGGCGTTGGCGACCAAAACAGGCTTTGGTACACCAAGGCGTGCTTCCAGCGGCATAGACTATACCCGTCTTAACCTGCTGCTTGCTGTTATGGAGAAAAGGGCAGGATACTATATGCAGAACCTTGATATCTATGTAAACGTTGTGGGCGGTCTGGAACTGGACGAAACCTCTATAGACCTTGCTGTTATCTTAAGTGTAATAAGCGGTCTTGGTGAAAAATCCATCCCGGAAGATATGGTTGTCATAGGCGAAGTTGGGCTTGGCGGCGAGGTAAGGGCAGTTACAAACATTGACTCCCGCCTGAGAGAAATTGAACGCCTTGGCTTTAAACGTGCCATTATACCTTACCATTGCATGAACAAAATAAACACCGATGAATTTAATCTGGAAATTTATGGTGTAAGCAATATCAAGCAGGCAATAAAGCTTATATAATAAAACCGATACAATGATTAAACCTCATTTATTCTGCAATAATTAATTTGCAGGATAGATGAGGTGTTTTTTTATGTATAAAGTTTATTTGAAAATAATATTATCAGTAATGCTCATATGCGCAGCATTGCCGTTTTTTTATCTAAGAAATACAGAAACTGTTATTGTGACAAGACTAAAAAAAACAGCTTATCAGCCCAAAATGGAGATAACAGGTGTAACCGAGGCTTCGCAATCCACCGCCGTAAAAATGTCATACCCTGTATATATAAAGCAAAGCTTTGTAAAAGAGGACAGTTTTGTAAATAAAGGTCAGCTGCTTTTTACCCTTGATACAGAAAAAATGGAAAACGCTGTAAAGGATTATAACTTTACAGAATACACAGATGCGGCTGTTTCTCTGAATAAAAGCACTTTTCTGGATATAAACAGCAGTATTTATGCATCTGAAAGCGGATTTATCCGCAATTTAACCGCTGTTGACGGTGCAATTGTACTGTCGGATGAAGATATGTGTGTTATAGAATCCGATGACAGCATTATGCTGAAAATAACACTCGGGCAGGAGGATTACTCCCGTATTGCTGTAGGAGATACAGTGCAGTTCTGCCCAAATCTTTCTCCTAATAAAAGCTATGCTGCCATAATTACAGATAAAACCGCCAAAATACGCAGGGAAACCTCTCTTACGGGCAGCAAAAGTGTGGTGGATATCTTTGCACAGATAACCAACGCAGACGATTTTATTGTTTCCGGCCTTGAGGTATCGGGCACAGTATCCAAACCCGTACGGGAGATTTATACTTTGCCCTATGAATATATAAATCAGGACGAAAACGGGGAATATGTAACTATTTTCGCGGACGGTTCACCCAAAAAAATATATGTGGAAACAGGCATTGAAATGGAAGATAATGCGGAAATTCTCAACAGTTTCAGTGATGATACATTATTTATAAAGAACAATCAGGATTTAAAAGGAAATTTACTTTTAAAATATGAAAATTAAAAGAATACTGTACCGATATATAAAAGAAATACTGCCTTTCAAAGCGGCTGTGGCAGCGGTTGTTATATCTGTGGTGGCATCTGCAACAGTTTCTGCGGTGTCTGAAAGCGGAAAAAACATAATTACCCACGAAATGGATGCCATAGGGATGAATGGTATGGCAGTATCGCTGTTCAACGCTGCAGGAGAAAATATCACAGACAGCGACCTGTATGAAAGCATTTTGCTAATGCATGATACCGACAATGCAACACCTGTCATAGTAAACACAATTACTGCAGTTTTCCCAAACGGTGTATCGGTTGAAGCAATGGGGTGGGGAATAAATGAACAGGCATCCGATATTGTATCAATAAAGCTGATTGATGGGAGAATGATAAATACAGAGGATATAAAAAGCAATGCTTTTGTCTGTCTTATAGACGAAAGTCTGGCTGAAAAGATATACAAACGTTCAAATATATGCGGTAAAACAGTAACACTTACAATAGGAGATAACACCATACCTTTTAAGATTGCAGGCACTGTAAAAAAGGGCAGCAATATTCTAAATAATCTGACGGGGGATGTGGTGCCTGATTTTATATATATACCTTATACAACAATGAAAAATCTGTCTGCAAAGTCTGCCTTTGACCAGATTATTTTTACAAGTGAAAATACAGATAAAGAAGCGGCTGCATTTAAACAGCAGCTTGCAGATATAAGCTACCGTTACAAAAATAAAACCGTTAAGCTTACAAACCTTTCACAGCATAAAGAACAGATAAGCAATATAACAGACACTGCATTTTTATCGCTGTTTGCAGTGTCCTGCGTTGCCGTTATTGTATGCAGCATTTCGGTTGCATCAAGTGTAAATACTGCGGTTATAACAAAGCAGAAGGACATCGGCATAAAAATGAGCATCGGTGCAAGCAGGGCTGACATTACCAGAGAGTTTCTTGCAGCGGCAATAATGGCCTGCATTACAGGTGTTTTTATAGCCCTTGCAATAGTTTTTATTCTTATAGCTGTTATAGAGTATTTTACAGGCTATATTGTATCTGCAGACTATTCCTTGATAGTGTTCAGCATTTCTGCTACAATTGTACTGACAACAATTTTCAGCTTTCTTCCAAGCTTCAAGGCGGCCAGAATGCCGCCGATAAAAGCACTTAACAGGGAATAATGAGACATTACTGTATAATTAATACCGAAGACAAAAGAATAGCAGATATGCTGGGAAAATACGGATATATCTGTATACCAACAGAAAAATCGGCTGATGTAAGTGAGCCGATTTCTTTGCATGCAGATGTTTTATATCTGAAAATTGCACCAAAACAGTTATTTATATCCCAATGTCAGAAAAATAATATTGAATTGCTTGATAAATACGGATACAGCATAACAAAAATAAAGCTTGCACCCGGCTATAAAACCGAATGCAGGCTTAATGTTGCTGTTTCAGAGGACTGTGTTGTATATAATTCCGATACGTCTGTCAGCACAGACTGTTTTGCAGAAAACAAACAGCTTATATATGTAAAACAGGGATATACAAAATGCTCCACAATCGTTCTGGCCAACAACTGTTTTATAACAGAAGACGAGGGGATATACCGTGCATTGTGCAGCAGCGGCAGAAAATGTCTTTTAATTACCAAAGGATATGTAAAACTTGATGGCTATGACTATGGTTTTATAGGCGGTGCATCTGCATATTTATCTGCAGTAAAAAAACTTTTATTCTTCGGCGATATTTCAAAGCATCCGGATTTTGAAAAAATCAAAGCTTTCTGTAAAGAATGCAATTGTGATATTAAATGGATAGAAAATATGCAGCTTACAGACATAGGAGGGGCTGTTGAGGTATTGAATAATGAAAGGTAATGTGCTATAATTTTTATACGTTAATTTCGCTAAATAGCAATTTAGCGACTTATCAAGGAGACAACGCAACGTTGAAGCAGCGACGCACGACAGGAGCCCGAGAGGGCACCAATGTGCGTGAGCTGCTTTTTTGTTGGCGTTGGCTGGCAAAGACAATTTCGCTAAATATGAGTTTAGCGGGGGCTTGCCCCGCCAAATTGCCGCAAGGCAATTTCGCTAAACCGCTTATTTAGCGGGGCGTGAGCCCGCAAAATTGTGGCTTTAGCAACTGCCGACGCAGCGTGCGGGAGTTATCCCGCAAGGCTGCGGCAAAGGCAGCGTGCCGCAGCGAAGAGCCCCGCCTGCAGGCAGGCGTGTTAGGGCGACAGCTGCTGCACGACTGACAAAGGCAGGGTGAAGAGCTGCCCTTGATATTTCGCTACAATTTTTATTTAGCGAAATTGCTACAAAGTGGCGGGGAGCACAAACAGCGACCACTGTCTGTTCCTCTGCGATTGAGCCCGCAAAGCTGCTGAACGTTCAGCGGCTTTATGGGCGATTGAGCAAAGGGTTAGGCGTGGGAGCGGAAAAAGAACAAAAAAATAAATCTTCGGCAAGCTGTATTCCTCACTCAAGGGAATAAGTGCCAAAGATTTATTTTTGAGATTAATCTCTCGTCGTCGCATTTACATTGTAGCACGTCTTTCCGTGGTAGTCAAGCATTTTGAAGCATTTTGAAGTAAGCAACAAATGTGTGTCTGCCTTGAGATTAATCTTGAGGAGTCGCGCACCGCCCTTGAGGGCGGCGGGGGTGGGTGAGTATGGCAGCCCACTCTGGCAGCCGCAGCAGCAGCCTATGGCTGCTGCGGTGGTAGCAAGTCCCTGCTTTGCAGGGCTTGCGTCTACTTGATATATAGGACAGAATTCCCTCAAAGCTGCGAGAGCAGCTGCGGGGGAGCTGTCCTACCCTCAAGAACACGCACGGGAGTGCGGGCGTGTCGACGCCATAGGTCTTCGTAAAAAATATGAATTACGCAGACAGTAAATTTAATACAATCAGTTTACCAAATGCCCGGGTTAAAATCTACCCCGACGGCACACAGGAGCTGCTTGTGTGCAGTAAAGGTATATTCAATCCCGAGGGGATTGAAAGCAGCAGCCGTAAGGCTGCAACCGTGCCCGAGTGCAACGAGGACACGCACACGGAACAAAGTGCACTCAATGAAAGAAGTATACGCAGAGCACAGAAAGCAATAAAAGATTATATCCTTTGTAATGACTTTACGCACTTTGTGACAATAACGATTAACCCGCAGCAGCTCGACAGAGCTGACTGGGGGGCAATTATTAAGCCGCTTAACAAATGGCTTGATAATAGAGTTCAACGAAAAGGGTTAAAGTATGTGCTTGTGCCAGAGCTGCACAGCGATGGCAAAAGCATTCACTTGCACGGAGTTGTTAACGGAGACGCCTTGCGGCTTGTTGATAGTGGAACAGTTAAAGTTGATGGGCTGAAAAAGCCCATCAAAATGAGTACATACAAACGGAATCATAATGGCAAGCCGTTTCACACAGTTTATAATGTCAGCGACTGGAAGTATGGCTTTACAACAGCTATACCTCTTTATGGCAGTCGTGCAGCCGTGGCTGCCTATGTTGGCAAATATCTTGAAAAGGATTTGCAGAAAATCGGCGGGCGAATATATCTTCACAGTTCCAATTTAGAAAAGCCCAAAGTAGAATATTACCATGCCGCTTTTGACGATATAGAGGTGAATGCATTCAACTTTAATAACGTTAATATATGGTGGAAATATCAATTAATTGAGCCGAAAAGCGACACCACGGTATAAAAAGTTGAGTTTGCTCAACTTTTTATATCCGTGTGTAAAAAGCAAATAATTTTACAGTTTCAATATTGTTTACCCGATTTATGCTTGTCAAGTTGTCGCTGCTGCGGCTGCTTGACAAGCAGTTCCACATACAATTAAAAACGCCTTGTACACAATACTTTGGGTACAAGGCTTATTGGCATTTATAATGGGGGGTTAATGAGAGCAGATTTTATAGACAGAAAGACAGCGACAGCTGTCTTTAAACAAATGCAGCCTATCAATAGGCTGATTTGTGAAGTATGTATGGACACAGGGCTGCGTGTTGATGACGTGTGCAGTCTGCACACAAATGACGTGCTCACGGCTGTGAGCAAAAATGGGTGGCTGACTGTGAAAGAAATGAAAACAGGCAAGGTGCGTAAGGTGCACCTTGCAAAAAAGCAGCTTGAAAAGCTGCTTTTTGTGGCAGGGGAGCTATATGTCTTTGAGCACAGAAACGACAGCTACAAACATAGGACAAGGCAAACTGTGTGGAAAGATTTGGCACGGAGTGCCAAATCCCTGCGTGAGCAGGGTGTGTCTGTGTCTCCACACAGTTTGCGAAAGCTGTATGCTGTGGAGCTGTTTGAGAAAAGCGGAGATTTGGCAAAGGTGCAGAAAGACCTGAACCATGATAACCTTAACACAACTGTGATATATTGTATGAGTAAGGAAATTGCCAAAGCTAAAATGAAAAAGCAAAAAAAAGCTATGCGGAGCAGGGTTGCGGGAGAAAAAAATGTGTGATATCATTGAAGTAAACTATATGGGAGCACAGACCTTTTAGGCGTCGCAATTTCGCTAAATAAAAATTTAGCGAAATTGAGAGGAGTCAGAAAGGAGTTTAATACATATATATGCCTGATACTTCAACCAAGATCTATTCAGATTATTCCAATGCACCAAGTGTATTAAAAGAATTTCTTTATTATTCACAGACAATCAAAGGTTTGTCACCAAGAACTGTCGAAGGATATTTTATAGATTTACAGCTGTTCTTCAGATATATGATTCAACGCCGCTATAACTGTATTGAAAATGAAACTTTAGACTCAGTAGATATTTCTACAATTGACCTTGAATTTGTTTCAAAGATTTCAAAATCAGATATTCTGGAATTTTTATATTTTGTAACTTCGGTGCGTTCAAATTCGCCGGCATCGCGTGCAAGAAAATTAAGCAGTTTGCGTGGATACTTCAAATATCTTACAAACAAGACAAATCAGCTTGATTCAAACCCTACTGATGATATTGAAATGCCTGCCATGAAAAAAAGATTGCCTAAATATCTTACTCTTGAGCAAGCTATTGAATTGTTAAATAATACACAAAGTTCATTTTCAGAAAGAGATTACTGTATTATACTGTTGTTTTTAAATTGCGGTATGCGTTTGTCCGAGCTTGCAGGTATTAATATTAAAGATATAAATAAAGATGTATTGCGAATTATCGGCAAAGGTAACAAAGAAAGATTTGTATATTTAAATGATGCCTGCCTTGCTGCGGTAAATGACTATCTTGCTGTAAGAAATACAATAGTTTCCCCTGCCAGCGAACCTGCGTTGTTTATATCCAAAAAAACAAAGAAGCGTATGTCCACAAGACGCATAGAACAGATTGTAGAGGAATGTCTGCAGCGTTCAGGTTTAAGCCAGATGGGTTTTTCGGCACATAAGCTGCGTCATACAGCCGCAACACTGCTGTATCGTTCAGGCAATGCAGATATGCTTGCACTCAAGGAAATTCTTGGTCACGAACACGTTTCCACAACCGAAATTTACACACATATTTCCGATGATGCAATAAAAAAAGCAGCAAAGTCTTCTCCCCTTGCCACCTTTAAAAAGCCTAAAAAATAAATGTTTTAAGCACATATTCCATAATCAGAACAGCCGTTGCGGCCATAAAATAAACCGAAAAATATTTTATATCCTTTTTTAAATTATATTTTTTGTTTATTATCTGATTTATTATAACTATTATGTAAAATACAAGCAGCATTACAATGGAGGTATCCTTTAACATTGTAAGTGCTGTTTCGTATTTTATATCAGTTTTATTCAATATGCCACAGCAATAATCTGCCGAGTTCTGTATTCCTATAAAAAGCGGCAGGATGCCAAGTATACCGCTTAAAACCCCTGAATATTTAAGCAGCAGTGCCATTATAAAATATAAAAGCACCTTAAAGTTTCTCTGGGACAGTATTACATTGGTAAAACGGGCATTTTCGCTATCGCTTAAAACAAAGAAACTGCCGATACATATTCCTGCTATATAGCTTAACAGCAAAAGCATAAAAATATATTTATCGGTATTAATGTGTTTTTTGCTGCTGAATTTTTTATTTACCATATCAGTTCCCTTTTATCAGTTTATATTTACTCCTGTTATGCCTCCTATTGCACCTGCTGTAACAGCAACTGCAATTTTAGTAAACAGCCGGTCAGACAAAGCAAATGTGCCGTATTTTGCCGAGGCAATAATTAAAAACACAACTATAATCCCTGCTGCAAACATACCCCAAATAAGCCCGTTTTCCTTGAAATAACGGGATAAAACATAGCCGTCCAATGCGGCAGAAAGTGCAATTGCCGCAGCAGTAACCGGCATAAGCATATCATAGGAAAAGTTCATTTTTGATATTACTGCCGCCGTGATGCACATAAAAAGCAAAACAGTAAAAAAGCATAATACAGATATAACCAAAAATCTGAAAACAGCTTTTATAATATATGATTTATCAAAGATAATTTCGCGTAACAAAAAAACACCTCCTACCAAACACAGTACATTGTATTCGGTAAAAGGTGTTTTTATTCTTTTTTAATTATTCTGCAAGTTTGTTAACTTCAGAGATAGCCCATCTTTTGAAACGGATTTTGCTTCTGTCTGTGCCTGTTTCAAGAACGATTGTATCTTCTTTGATTGCTACAACAAGACCAACAATACCGCCGATTGTTGTTACTGTATCACCGATTTCGATGCTGCTTCTCATTTCTTCCATTTTCTTATCCTTTTTCTTCTGTGGACGGATAATCATGAAGTACATAAGAACGAGAACGAGAGCGAATGGCAGAATGCTGCTTACGAGAGCACCTGTTGTTGCTGCTGTTTCCAACATAAAGTACATAGCTTTTTACCTCCTAATAGACTAAATAAAATTATAACACTATTTACAATATTTTGCAATAATTTATATACGTGTATCCAACAAATTCACATATTTTCTATAAAAATCCTCAAAGGTATCGTTGTCAAGCGATGCTCTTATCTTTTCCATAAGATTGTTATAGAAATAAAGGTTGTGCATAACTGCCAGTCTCATTGCAAGCATTTCGTCTGCTTTGAAAAGGTGGCGGATATAAGCCTTTGTATATGTTCTGCATACAGGACAGTCGCATTCAGGGTCAATTGGCTCTGTATCCAGCTGATATTTTGCATTTTTGATATTGATAATGCCGTTCCATGTGTTGAGGTGGCCGTGACGTGCATTTCTGCTTGGCATTACACAGTCAAAGATATCAACACCTCGGCGTACTGCCTCGATAATGTTGCCCGGAGTGCCTACGCCCATAAGATATCTTATTTTATCCTTTGGCATATGTTCTTCAACCACAGAAATAACGTGGTACATCTCCTCTTTTGGCTCGCCCACAGCAAGACCGCCGATTGCATAACCGTCAAGGTCCAGCTCACGTATTTCCTTCATATGGTTTACACGCAGGTCATCAAAACAGCAGCCCTGATTGATGCCGAAAAGCATCTGATTTTTATTGATTGTCGTATCAAGGCTGTTAAGTCTGTTCATCTCTGTTTTGCAGCGTTTAAGCCAGCGTGTTGTTCTTGCACAGGAATCCTTGGAGTAGGAATACTGTGCAGGGTTTTCCACACATTCGTCAAAAGCCATTGCAATTGTGGATGCAAGGTTGGACTGAATCTGCATACTTTCTTCAGGGCCCATAAAGATTTTTCTGCCGTCTATATGGGAAGAAAAGTATACGCCTTCCTCTTTTATTTTTCTCAGTTTTGCAAGAGAAAATACCTGAAAACCGCCGCTGTCTGTAAGGATTGGTCTTTTCCAGTTTGTAAACTGATGCAGACCGCCCATATCGTGAACAACCTTGTCGGTTGGTCTGAGGTGAAGATGGTATGTGTTGCACAGCATAACCTGACAGCGGATATCCTCAAGGTCCTTTGTGGAAAGACCGCCCTTGATTGCCGCTGTTGTGGCAACGTTCATAAACGCAGGGGTCTGTACTGTGCCGTGAACTGTTGTAAATTCCCCTCGTCTTGCAGTATTTACATTTTTGATAAGTTTATATGACATATTTACCTCTTAAAGAATAATCATAGCATCGCCAAAACTGTAAAAACGGTATCTTTCTTCTACAGCATGCTTATAGGCTTCCATACAGTTTTCATAGCCTGCAAGGGCACTTACAAGCATAATAAGTGTGCTTTCCGGCAGATGGAAGTTTGTGATAAGGCCGTCAATTGCCTTGAACTCGTAACCCGGATAGATAAAAATATTTGTATCCATACTGCAGGCCTTGATATCGCCGTGGAATTTATAGCAGGATTCCAGTGTTCTTGTGCTGGTGGTACCTACGGAAATAACACGTCTTCCCTCTTCTTTTGCCTTTTTGATTTCATCAGCAGTATCCTGTGGGATTGTAAACCATTCGCTGTGCATCTCGTGCTGGAGAATATTGTCCACCTTTACAGGGCGGAATGTACCAAGACCAACGTGAAGAGTGATGTATTTTATAATTACACCCTTTTCTTCCAGCTTTGCCATAAGCTCGTGAGTAAAGTGCAGTCCTGCTGTTGGTGCAGCGGAAGAACCGAGAATTTTGGCATATTCGGTCTGATAGAGCGAGCCGTCCTCCAGTTCCTTTGTAATGTAGTGCGGCAAAGGCAGCTTGCCTACAATATCAAGGGCTTCAAAGAGGGTCTGTGTTGTGTAACGGAATTTTATAATTTTATTGCCATTTTCAAGTGTGTCCACAATTTCGGCAGATAAACAGCTGTCGCTGAAATTGATAATATCTCCGTTACGCAGTTTTCTGCCCGGTTTTGCCAGACATTCCCAGATGTCCTGCTCCTTCTGCTTGAGCATAAGCACCTCGCAGGCGGCACCTGTTACCTTATTGCCGTAAAGACGTGCAGGCAGCACCTTGGAGTCGTTAAGTACAAGCACATCCCCTGCTTTAAGCATATCAAGTACATCGGTAAACACTTTATCCTGATAGTCACCGATTTTATTTTTATTTACACATAACATTCTGCAGCTGTCACGGGGAATTGCAGGTGTCTGTGCAATAAGCTCCTGCGGCAGGTCAAAATGGTATGAAGCTGTATTCATCAAATCTTTCATTTGTAACATCCTCTTTAGTTTATAACTAATATATTATATTAGATTTACCCTTTAATTTCAAGATATAACACAAAATAAAATCCCTTTGGAATTAACCAAAGAGATTTTATAAATAAGTTATTTTCTGAAAATATAAGCAGGATTAGGTTCTTTAACCTTGCGAATTTCGCTTGTATCCTCGCATTCGCCTGCAACGGCTTTAAGCTGTGTAAGCTTTGCTGTGTTAGGCACGTCAAAACAGAAGAAATGGTCATCACTTTCCTTTACGCCAAGGGAAACTCCGTTTGCAAAAAGTTCAACCTGCGGTTGGTTGGAATAAACTGTAACCTTTGTAACTTCCTCGTGTCTGTCCACATAACGCTTGCCGCCGATATGCACAAATGGTACATCAGAAAGCCATGCTTTATAAGCATAGAAGGCATCCTTTTTATATTTTCTGTCTATCGTAACAAGACCCTTGCGGTTCTGTCCAGGCATACCGCCCTCGTTTCTGCCGTCCGCTGCATAGTCAAACATATTCCAGCAGATTCTTATCCACAGATAGTCACGGGTATAAAGCTGTTTTATAAGCTCCTCGTGGAAATGTGCGTGGAATTCTTCGGTAAAGTCCCATGCAACAGGATTGCCGCTGTGCCAGTTGAGAGATTCGCAGCCGTATTCGGAAACACCGATTGGCATATGGGGATTAAGCTTGTGGAAATTGTCAAGCCAAGGGCCGTTATCCTCGATATTTCCGCCGTACCAGCCGTAATAGAGGTTGTAACCCACCGCATCGGTAATGCGGATAAACGGGTCATTTTCAGGGGTTGAAGCAATGCTGCCGATGGCTGTGATGCGTGTGCTGTCAAGGCTGTGTGCAAGGTCGTTGAGATATTTATGGTTTGCTGTCATATCATCATAATCATCTGCCAGGCTTAACTCGTTGGACAGCCCCCATACGATGATTGAAGGATGGTTATAGTTCTGAATGATAAGTTCCTTAAGCTGACTTCTTGTGCTTTCCTTTGCTGTTGGCACGTGCTTGTTGATATAAGGAATTTCTGCCCATACAACAAGGCCGTATTTATCGCAAAGGTCATAGAAATACTGATTGTGCTGATAATGTGCCAGACGCACAGCGTTTGCGCCAAGTTCACGGATTAAATCCATATCCTCGTCCATATCTTCTGCTGACAAGGCGTTTCCCTTTACCCATCTGTCCTGATGACGTGCAACCGCATAAAGCGGATATTGGTCTCCGTTGAGGATAAAACCCTTGTCTGCATCCAGCTTATAGCTGCGGCAGCCGAATTTTACCGATACATTGTCAAGGATTTCTCCGTTTTCGGCAATATATGCTTCTGCTGTGTAAAGATAAGGGTCTTTTACGCCATTCCACAGATGCACATTTTCCAGTGTTATAACTGCTTTGGTCTGGTCTGCAGCAAGTTCTTTTGCTGCAATAATTTCGCCCTCGGCAGATTTTATTACATATATAAGCTGCTGGTGTGGTTTTGCATTTTTTGTAAATACTTCAATTTCCACATCAGCATCTGCACCCTTGATTTCAGGTGTAACCTTTATTCCCTGACCGCCATAATATCCAAGTTCAAAATGGCTTTCATTTACACAGATAATATTCACATCACGGTAAACGCCGCCATAGTTTGGAAAATCCATCTCGCAAGGGTACATTTCCTCTGTAATTTTGTTATCCACCTTTATGAGAAATGTGGAAATTTCGTCCCCATATAGTGCATCTGTGATATCTGCACGCCATGTGGAGTAGCCGCCCTTGTGGCCTGCAACTTTGTTGCGGTTTATGTAAAGTGTGGCATCATAGTTTGTGCCCTGAAATTCAATATAGTATCTGTCAGCTTTTGGCAGCAGTGTTCTGCGTACAGGTTTTGAATACATACAGGTGCCGCGGAAATAATCATCTCCGCCGTCCTGACCGTCAAATCCGTTCCATGTATGAGGAAAATCCACCATTTCCCAAGCAGAATTAACCTTGGAAAACATCCAGCCTTCGTTTAAATTTACTATCTGTCTCATAACGTCCACCAACTTTATAATGATTATTTATAATTGTAACATACCTGCCTTTAAATTAAAAGTGAAACATCAATAATAAAAAGTTGAATATATATTATGTTTGATGTAAAATATCCATAACAAATACAGAGGTTAAAGGTATGAGAAAAAATAAAAAAATAATTGCTGCTCTTGCAGTATTTCTTGCTTTGTCGCTTGCTTTTGTGGCATATAAGGCTGTTTTCAGCTGGGATGTAATAGGTGTAAGCTTTGTTGTTACCGACAAAACACCTCAGGCTACCCCTACCCCGGAGCCTGAACCTACAATAAAACCTGCAGAAACTGTAAGCTTTGTCGGTGTGGGAGACAACCTTATTCACGGCATGCTTTATCTGCAGGCTGCAAACAGAGCAAACGGAAACGGATATGATTTCAGCTATGCTTACGAAAATATTCGACACTATTTTGATGATTTCGATATAAAGTTTATCAATCAGGAAACCTTGGTAAACGATGCTTTCGGCCCTGCCACATATCCGCAGTTTTCCACCCCTGTTGATATGGGCTATCAGGTTGTGGATATGGGTTTTAATGCCATAGGCATGAGCAACAATCACTCCTACGATATGGGTGCGGCAGGCATACGATCTTCCCTTGATTTCTGGAGTCAGTTCAAAGATATTGCATATTTTGGTTTTTATACAGGTGATGACGAAAACGAAATAAAGTATCTTGATATAAACGGCATCAGAGTTGCATTCCTTGCATACACCCGCTGGACAAACGGTCTTTCCATATCCGATGAAAGCTGCCCAAAAATAGTTTTTACCTATGATTACGACACTATTGAACGTCAGGTAAAGATTGCAAAGGAAAACGCTGATGTGGTAATTGCCAGCTGTCACTGGGGCTATGAAGAAACAAACCAGATTATAGACGAGCAGAAGGAAGCTGCACAGAAGCTGAATGAGTTTGGCGTTGACGCAATTATAGGCACCCATCCTCACGTTATACAGACTGTGGAATGGATTGAAAATCCTGAAAACGGCCACAGAACAATTGTCTGCTATTCTCTCGGCAACTTTATATCTGCACAATCCAGTGCAAACACAATGCTTGGCGGTATGTTCCGTTTTGATATTGTAAAGACATACACAGACCTTGATGACAATTACGAAATAACCATTGAAAACCCCAAATTTGTACCGATTGTTACCCATTACGATGCAAACTATTCCAATGTACGCAACTATCTGCTTGAGGATTATACAGCCGAAATGGCGGCAGGTCATGGGGTAAGAGCTTTCCAGCCTGTGTTCTCCATTGAATTTATGGAAAATGTAATTTACAAATATATTCCAGAGGAATTTTTGCTGTATAAATAAATTTAAAGCTGCATATCCGCAGGATTGGAAATAAAATTAAGACACAGAAAAAAAGACACCGCATACTTTTGGTATGCAGGTGTCTTTTAATGTATATGCTTATTTAAGTTTTGTTCCGCATCTGCTGCAGAAGTTGTGGTCTGCATTTTCGCGGTTGCCGCAGTTTGTGCAGAATCTTGCTGTGCTGCCGCTATAATCGCTGTTCACTGCAGTTTCAGAAAGCGGTTCTGCCGCTGTTTCTGCTTTTGTATCAGCATATGATTTTGTTCCCGCAGCCTCTGTTTTGGCTTCTGTTTGCATTTCTGCTGCTGTCTCCCGCTTTGTTTCAGCAAGTGGTTCTGCAGTTGTTTCTGTTTTTATTTCCGCCTGCGGTGCTGCTGCATCATACTTTGTTTCGGCAGTTGCTGTGCTTTGTCCATTGTCGGCACTGTATTTCTTTGCCAGTTCTTCGGCTTCGCTGCTGCCAAAGGTTTCCAAAGGTTTTTCCAGCATTTCCTTAAGTTCTTTATCGCGTTTTGCCTGTTTTTCTTTTTTACGCAGATAAAGTTCCGCTGCCAAAGCAGCAAGGAACACAAGCAGGAAAATTATTATGCCACCTGTATAGGACGGATTCTTTTTCATAATTTTATCCGCTGCATCCTCAAAGGATTTGCTGAAAAACTGGTTATCATCCATAGAGGAATCGTAGTAGTTGCTGTCAATTTCGTCCAGCAGAATTACCCTTGCCTGAGAATCTATAACTGTGTCAGCAGTACTGCCGGAGAGACAGTAGGTATCGTACCAGCCGTCTTTTTCGTGGAATATAAGCAAGAGATGTGCTTCGTCGGTAAAAAGCTGGTCGTATTTGCTGTTGGCAAAAGTTTCGGCATAATCGTAGAAATCGCCGCCAACATTGTCTGTGATATACAGATGCGGCTGAACACCTGTCTTTTCGTAAAAGTATTCCATACCATCTGTAAGAACAGAAGGATTGTCTATCCAGCCAAGTTCATCTGTGTAGTAAGATGTTACGTTTACATCCGCAACAAGCTTTGTTTTTTCGCTTGATTTGGCACCGATTGATGCCATTGCAAATGACAGAACTGCAAAAATACTTATCACCATAAGCATGATAAGCAACGGATGCAGACAGCCTGAACTGTTCTGCTGATTTGCAGGTTTGTTGGAATTGTTATTTGAATTGTTGCCAGAACCATTGTAGACAGGTCGGTTCTGATTATTGTAATCGCCATAACCGCGGTTTGTTCTGTTGCCGCTGTTATTGATTATAATAGGGCCTGTTGTTCTCGGTCCCCAGAAACTGCCGCCTGAAGTGTGAGTTCTGTTACCCGAGGAGTATGAACGGTTGCTGCCAAAACTGGAGCTGCTGCGGCTGCTGCCGCCAAAGCTGCCTGAACTGCGGCTGCTTCTGCCACCGCCGAAACTTCCGCCACGACTGCCCCCAAAGCTGCCGCCACGGCTTCCGCCGCCACCGCCTCTGCCACCGGCTCTACCCATACACGGTACCTCCAAATATAGATTTAATCAAAAAGATGCAACCTATAAGGCTGCATCTTTTCAGTTGCTTGTCAGATTATAGGCCCATTTTGCTTTTAAGTGCAGCAAGTTCGTCTTCTACAGAAGGTGTGCTTGTAGCATATTTCTTTTCAAGTTCTTTAGCTTCGTCAACAGGTTTAGAGTTGAGTTCTGCCATGGAATTTGCTCTGTCCAGCATATTGTCTGCTTTTTCTTCCATGCGTCTGAATGCAGCCATTGCATCCTGAGCAGCATCTGTATGGTCATCGAATTTATTGATTTTTTCCTGTGTTTTTGCAACAGCAACTTTAGCCTTGATAGCTTCTCTTCTTGCTTTGAGGTCGTTGATGTCGTTTGTAAGCTTGTCGTGAAGCTGACGCATCTTCATTGCATTTTCGTGTGCAACTGCATAAGCTGTGTGCAGTGCTGCACCTGCTGTTTCAAGCTCCTGTTTTTTGGAGAGGAACACGCGTGCATCATCTTCATTGCCTGCTGCAAGTGCTTTCTGTGCAAGAGCAAGATATTTTTCCACCTCTGCAACATTGGCGTCAACAGCACGTTTTGTGCGTGTTTCTTCTGCCATAACAGCCGCTGTTTCTTCCTTTACTTCTGCAAGGTCTTCCATCATATCACGGAGATACTGGTCAATCATTTTGGAAGGGTCTTCAAGCTTATCAAGTAATTCGTTGATGTTTGCTTTGAGAATATCGTTAAATCTGCTTAAAATACTTGCCATAGTTTTTTCCTCCTTTATATATAAAGAAAAATATTTTTGTTAACTAAAGTATATCATTTTTTCACTGCTTTTCAAGTGAAGAAAATTTAATATATTAAAATTTTACATAATTTTCATTTCTAAAAAAAGTGCAAAAGAAAAAGCCGTCATTGCAGACGGCTGAAAAATCGGTGCTTTAAAAAGCATTTTCAATAATATTTATGGTGTTGTATTCGGTATAAACCTCCACAACATCAAAGCGGACTGTACTGTCGAGAAGGTTGTTTTTCTGCAAAAACAGCAATGCGGTTTTGCGTATTTTATTCTGCTTGTTATAATCCACAAACTCTTTTGCCTGAGCAAAATTGGCATTTTTGCGGGTTTTAACCTCGGCAATTACAACAGTATCTCCCTTTTGGGCAACAATGTCCAGTTCCCCGTAACGGCAGGAAAAATTGCGGGCTATAATTTTGTAGCCGCGTTTTCTGTATGCGTTTGCCGCTTTATTTTCTCCGTTATTGCCTATAAGTTTTGCTATGTTCATTTTAACAGCTCCGGTCTGTTTTTAAGAAAGCTTCTGCGGTAAAAGTCCTGAATACCGTGTTCTTCAAGCAATTCATAGTGCAGCTTTGTAGGATAGCCTTTGTGCTTGTCCAGACGGTACTGCGGATATTCCTGATGCAGTTTTTCCATATATCTGTCCCTGCTTACCTTTGCAAGTATTGAGGCAGCAGCAATGGAAAGGCTTTTTGCATCGCCTTTAACCACAGCGTTTGTCTGTACATCCATCTGCGGCGGTACTTTGTTGCCATCAACAATAACAAGGTCCGGTGTCAGGCCAAGAGACTTTACAGCATTTTTCATCCCCAGAAGTGATGCATTGAGGATATTTATCTCGTCAATTGTCTTTGGGTCAACAAAAACTATGCTGTATGCAAGGGCGTTTTCGATGATAATATCAAACAGCTTTTCCCTTTTCTTTTCGCTGATCTTTTTGGAGTCGTTTATTTCTTCGCAGACAAAATCGTCACGCAGAACAACTGCCGCACAGCAAACAGGACCGCACAATGGTCCCCTGCCTGCCTCGTCAACACCGCAAAGCAGCGGAAAATCGGTTTTAAGGGCTTTATCGTAAAGGTATAACTCAGACATAATCCTCTGGCCTTTCCAGTGTTATTTTGCCAAGCTTGGAGGCTCTGAATTCATCGCAGAGCATAATTGCTGCACGCTCGGTATTTTCTTCGTTACCCGGCAGCAGCATACCGCGTTTTCTTGCAATTTTGCGGAGGATATCGTAGTTGTCCAGCTCCAGATCTGCTTCTGTAAGCTTGTATCTTTCCATAAGCATTGCAGGATAGATTTTTTTAAGCTGGTCGATAAGGGACATTGCAAGGGTTTCTATGTCGAGAATATCGTCCTTGATGGAGCCGATAAACGCAAGGTTTGAAGCAATGTTGTTATTGTCAAACTTTCTCCACAGCACACCTGGCATATCCAGCAGTTCAAAGTTGTCCACTGTAATCCACTGCTTGCCGCGGGTTACACCAGGTTTATCCGCTGCCTTTGCACGCTGCTGGCCTGCAAAGCCGTTGATAAATGTGGATTTGCCCACGTTTGGGATGCCGCAGAGCATTGCACGGATTTTTGCACCCTCAATACCCCTGCTCTGTCTTCTTTCCAGCAGGTCTTTAAGTTCCTTTTCAATCTGTGCCTTTACAGTGCCGAAATTTTTGCCTGTTTTGCTGTTTAAGGCAATTGCACCTGTTCCATTGTCACGGAAATATTTAATCCATTTTGCAGTAATTTCCGGGTCTGCAAGGTCCTGTTTGTTGAGGATATATATTCTGTTTTTATTTTTGATAATCTGCTCAATTTCCGGGTTCTGGCTGGAAAACGGAATACGGCTGTCCAGCAGGACAATTACAACGTCAACGTTTTTTATTTCCTTTTCCATAAGGCGAAGGGTTTTCATCATATGTCCGGGGAACCAGTGTATCTGCTGATGGTTTACATTGTGTTCCTGCAGAATTTCAAATTCTTCGTATTTCATTAATACAAACCTCCTATGCTGTCAAAAGGATATATTCTGAACAAAGCCTTGCCGAGAATGTTTTTTGTGTTTACCTGACCGATATTCTGACTGCGTGAGTCCAGCGAATCGTTGCGGTTGTCGCCCATAACAAATACATATCCTTCTTTTATGGTTGTTTCGATATCATTTATGGAAACAGGTTCTATCTTTTCAAGAATATAGGATTCTTCCAGCAGTTCGCCGTTTACATATACATCGCCTGTGGTATAGTCGATGCGGATTGTGTCCCCTTCTGTGGCAATAACCCTTTTTACGAGAGGCTTGCCAAGCTCGTTGTTTTTATCAAGTACAACTATATCGCCTTTTTCGGGAGTGTAAAAAAGATTTGTTGTTATAAGTCTTTCGCCGTGATGAAGGGTTGGAAGCATGGAATCGCCGTCCACAGAAACTGCACGGAATGCAAAAACAATAATCAATGTAATTACAATAAGTGATACCATTATACTTTCGCAGTTTTCGTATATATCTTTAATCGGAAATTTTTTCATATCAGCAAAATCCTTTTAATAAGTCTGTATAATCAAAAAGAGGACAACACGTGTCCTCTTTTCGGTAATTATTTGATTCTTTCTTTAACTTTAGCAGCTTTACCAACACGGTCTCTGAGGTAGAAGAGTTTAGCACGGCGAACACGGCCGGAGCGAACGATTTCTACTTTTTCTACGAATGGGCTGTTGATTGGGAATACTCTTTCAACACCACAACCGTAAGCAACACGTCTTACTGTAAATGTTTCGTTGATACCACCGTGTTTTTTAGCGATAACTGTGCCTTCAAACACCTGAATTCTTTCTCTTTCGCCTTCTTTGAT
>JAFSFT010000064.1 GCA_017435045.1 Oscillospiraceae bacterium | reverse complement strand
TTACACATCTGTTTGGTATAATACCATTAGGAAAATTTGAATTTGCAGGAGGTAATATTGTATGTGGTTTGTACTTGCGTTATTATCTGCAATATTTGCGGCACTTACCTCTATACTGGCTAAAGTTGGCATAGAAGGTGTCAACTCAAATCTTGCAACGGCAATAAGAACCGTTGTTGTAGTTGTTATGGCTTGGGGAATGGTGTTTCTCACAAATGCACAAAACGGAATAGCTGAAATAAGCAAACGAAGTTGGTTGTTTATAATTCTGTCGGGTTTGGCAACGGGTGCTTCATGGTTATGCTATTACAGAGCATTACAGTTAGGTGACGCATCAAAGGTTGTTCCAATTGACAAATTAAGTGTTGTAATTACATTGGTTCTGGCATTTGTATTCTTACAGGAACAATTTACAATGAAATCGTTAGTAGGTTGCATACTTATTGGAATGGGAACTATGATAATGGTTCTGTAAATCCTTTATTGAACATTTAGATAAACTTGAATTTATCGAATAGTTGTAAACTTGAATTTGGAGGTGTGAATATAATGAAAAAATTCAAATTTTTATATTTTTTACCTGCTATCCTGCTTATTTTGTTTTTTGGAATTGATTTTGTAAAATATGGTGATACAGAAAATATTTTTAATTTAACTTTATGGATTATCATATTATTTATGGTAGTAACAGGAATTATGATGTGCAAAGGTAAAAAACTTGGTGCTTATCTTGGAATAGCTTTTGGAGCGTTGAGTATAGCATATGATGTTATATACCATAAAATTAACGGATACAACAGATATGTACCATTGGAATATATTTGTGTTCCTTTGATTATTTATTATATTTACTGTTTGATAGCGATAAATTCAGCAAATACGGGAGCTCGTGACACAAAGGATATGCTTATAAAATCAGATAACGATAAAATGAACATATTGCAAGAAAGATTTTGGTCAGACAAATAATTTCAATATGTAAAACTATTTAACAAATTCCAATTTATCTGATAGTAAGGGCATAATTATATATATTGCAATATTCCGTATAATGCGGACAAGGATAAAAGCCAGACTGCTGATGCAGTCTGGCTTTTGCTGTTTTACAAATCCTTGTCAAACAGTCGGAAGTTTTGACAAAGGACAAGCAGTCAGATAAATTTGAATAGGTTGAACAGATTGGTATGTTGAAATTTTAAAAAAACAATAAAATGGAGCGATTCACAGATGTTGTGATTGCTCCATTTTTGTTGTATTTATACTTTAACAGCAACATGATTTTTTAACTTTTATATGCCTCATGGGAAATGCCAAAAGTCATTTCTCACAAACAAACGGCAGCAAAGAGTATCTTCGCATCAGGATTATCTTCTGCTTTTTTCCGCATATTCATAATAATCATAATCTTCCTGTGTCATAAAAAGATAGTTGGTTTTGCCTTGTCTGTAACTGTCGGTTATATCTTCTTCATCATACCATGTTACATCAATATATATTGGTCCGTCTGTCGTTTCTACTATATTCCAGGCATGGTAACCAAGCTCGTATGGGGCTTCGCCGATACAGTACCAGCAGGCAATACCCTCCTGCTGACAAAGATAGTAAAAAGCCAGTGCGTAACCTCCGCACAGTGCTTTGCCTTTTACCAGTGCATCATAGGCCTGGTAACTGTTGTCCATTGTTTCCATTTCATTATCGTACTCCACAGCTGATGCAATAACAAATGCAAAATACATACATTTTTCCCAGTCTGTAAGATTTTCCGGCATCTTTTCAGTTATGCGGTCAACCGTACGGTCAAAAAGTGCAACTTCGTTTTTTACTTTTTCTCTGTCATGGCACAGGCTGTCTATCCAGTCTCCCGGCAGATAATAACCCAGACTGTATGTATTTCCTTTTATTACCATATCGCTGTAAAGCAGCAGGTATGGGTAATCAAGCCTTACTGCGTCGTTTGCTGTTACTGCAGCATTGAACAGATCGCCGTCAGCAAAGCTGCTGTCAAAGCTGCAGTCCTCAAAGTCAAAGGCTTTCTGCACCATTATATCATACATTTTAAGAGAAAGCGGATCGGTTATGGTATCTCTGGCCTTTTTCCTTGCATCATAATCACATTGCAATGCTTCAAAGGTATAAGCATCTTCTCTTACTGTGTTCATCAGCTTTACTGCCTGCTTTATATACGGGTCGATGTGCTGTGCTGCTCTCTGTGAAATTTCATCAGAAAAAGCTTCATTTTCTTCGAAAATAACTATATATCTGTCCGCTTTAGGCGCAGGTGTTGTTTCAGCCGCTGGTGATTGTATCTGAGCGCTGTCTGTATTGGTAATCGTGCCCGCTTTGCAGGAAGAAAAGATAAATACACACATCAGAAGCAATGCCGTACACATATTTTTCCTGTTCATTACTCTTTAATCTCTATATCCTGTATTTCAACGATAAATTCTTCCTTTGCGTATGACAACATAATATTCGCTATGCTGTCCAAAATTTCAGCTCCGTTTTCAGGCATCTGTTCGTTAGATACACGCACATATTCACCATCGCTGCAGTATTTGCACACAGTAAGCACACCATCTTCACTGACAGCGTTTTCATTTTTGTTCCATCGGTTAAGGTGATGTTTTTCTATAAGTTTGTAACAACTTTCTGCCGCTTCATAAGGCACAAGATACTCTGTGAGACTTTCATCTTTATCTTTATCCTTCTTGCTGTACACACTAAGTCTGAGTGTATCACTGTTTTCTGTTGTGTAAAGCACCAGTTCAAAGTATCCGCTGTCGTCGGCAGCCCTTTCTTTGCGGTAATAATCTATAAGCATTGTACCGGCAGGCAATATTTTAACATCGTTTTCAATTTTGTTACCTGCACAGCCTACAAGCATAGCTGTGGATACAAATACAACTGCGATAAATGCTGCTGCAAACACTACGCTGCCTCTTGTAAGTGTAAATAAATTCATATTATACCACCTTAAGAAATTTATATATAAAATTATTTTTCACCAAGCAGTGATTTCTTAAGTCTCTCTTTAAACAATTGATAATCAACAGTTCTTATAACTGTGCTGTTTGCATCAGGCACTTTATAGTCGATAGAAAGCGGTGCATTCACATCATATATAATAACCTGACCATAGGCAGGTTCTTCCATTGTGCAACAGTAGCAATATGCAGAAAGGGAGTTTACAACAATATCATCCCACAATGCAACGCCCATAGCTACGGCGTCAGGCAGATCAACAATATGCTGCCCTCTGTTATTAAGGTTGTAGGATAAAAGCGCCTTTGTGCAGTCCACTGCAAATTTGGACATAACAGTGCCGTTTGCAAGTTCCTCAAGGTCTTCTTTGTTAAGTGCAGCAGGCCCAAGACAAAGGTCAAAACCTACGATTGTAATTGGAATGCCGCTGTCCAGCATTACAGCATAGCTGTCGGCATCAACATAAACGTTGAATTCAGCAACAGGAGATGAGTTGCCTGGGCCAAAACCTGCTGTGCCCATAGACCATATATGTTTTACCATCTTCATAGCTTCGCGGTCCTTCATAATCGCAAGGGCAATATTTGTAGCAGGGCCAAGGGCAACAATTTCCACTTCTCCCGGGTATTTGCGCGCTGTTTCCACAATAAAATCTACTGCGTGTTTTGTTTCGGCTGTTCCTTTAGGGTGAACAAGATCCTGGTCACCCATACCATCCTTGCCGTGTACACCGTCTGCCATAACAAGAGGACGGCGGATTGGTGCTGCGGCACCCGGATACACCTTTATATCTTCTCCGCATATTTCAAGTGTCTGCAGAGCATTTTTTGTTGCCTGCTCAAGAGAGATATTGCCTGCAAGTGTTGTGATGCCTAAAATTTCAACATCGGGGGAAGCAACTGCCATCATAATGGCGGAAGCATCATCGCTGCCTGTATCAGTATCAATAATAAATTTTCTCATATTATACCTCCTTAGATTTTATCTGCAAGTTATTTAATCTGTTTATGCCCAAGGGTTTTCGCTTTCAGGCTTGCGTATATCAGACAGAAGAAACTGTTCCCACAGATACCATTTTCCGTCCTTTGCTTTTCGCAGCTGAACCTGACGTGCACTGTCTGCCCCGCCAGACTTAATATATAAAGTTGCATAACCTTCGTTCTGATAGGAATATGGGTTGTCGCTTACCGTAATTGTGTACGGCAGTGCAGGCTGATAGCTGTTTTCCGGTGTTGCACCCTCAAAATAGCTGCGAGGCACATAATCCTTGTCCATAAATCTGTCGTTGATAAACTGTTTGTCCACGCCGCTTAAATTTGCAGGTCCTTTAAGAAATGCCAGCATATCAAAGCAAAGTTGTCTGTCCTTTGGATAGTTGCAGAGAGCCACAACGGTAAGCGCAGCAGTTTTAAAAGGTGTGGACAAATCTGCCTGTGGCAGGGCCTTAAACTGTTCAAGGCTCTGCGGAATATCAGCTATTACAATTTTTTCGCTTTTATTGCCCATATTTGTCACTGCCTTGTTTATTCCTTTTTTCAGTGCGTCCTGGGCACTCTGTTTAAGTTTTCGTTCTGCCTGACGTTTTAAATTATCAAAAAAAGCCATAGTTTTCTCCTTTCAGGGTATATCTGTCCCTTTGATTTATGGTTTTATTGCTCCAGAAGCTGTTCCAGCTGTGTACGCACATCGCTGAACACACTGTCGCTGATTTCGGGATATACACAGTCAGTGCTGAGTACAAATTCCTCGCTATCAAGATAGAAGATTATTGTCGTTGTCGCACCATCCAGTATCATATCACCAGGCTTGCTGTCCCACGCACTGATAAGGCACTCTGTTTCACGGCAGATATATCTGAATGGGTCAAGTGTGCCTTCCGGCAGTATTTTGCTGATTTTTTCTTTACTGTCTTCCAGCGGCGGGCGATATTCGTATTTCATAAGCACAGTTCTGTCCGCCTGCTCTTTAAGGCTGAACATTGTATATTCGCCGTCCTTCCCGCCACCGCATTCAAAATACAGACCTGTAATCTCGCCTTCACGGGTGTTTATCATACCCGGGCCGTCAAGTATATGCATTTTGCCAAAAATTTTAACAAACATAAAAGCCCCCACAAGAATTACTGCCCAAACAAGCAATACAATTAATAATATTTTGATAATCTTTGAAAATTTCACTGTTACACCGCCTTACTCTCAATAAATATATCGGCATCAGCCTTTTGCGTTTGTAACATAAACCATGTAGTCCTGTGCAAAACCGGGATATTCATAAGGTGCGGTATATTCTTCGTTACCGTAAAGGCTTATTTCTTCCCAGCTGTCAGGCAGCAGTTCCCAGTCAGATGCAATTTCAAAGGTTTTGGTTATGCTTATTGTGCTGTCATCATAGTACATATCCGAAACAACCGTTACGTGTTTTTTCTCTCCGTTCCAGGTATCAAACAACTCGCCGCCCTCAACAAGTTCGTCATAGATATATTCCACCACAACAGGATTATCTTCTCCAGCGTCATATTCCACACGTTTAATATCCAGTGTGTTTCTGTCCAGAGTGATTATATAGTCATTGAAAAAATTGTGCACATACAGCGTATATTCATTGTTATCTGCAGAGATAACCTCCGCTTCAGCATCCATAAAATAATAGCTTAACACATATTCGCTGTCTGTTGCTGTGTAGTATTCGTCGTCAAGATATTCAATGTATGTTCTTGCTACAACCCTGCCGTCCTCCAGCGCCCAGATAAATCTGTCAAAGAAGCCGTTGCTTTCCATTGTGCCGTCTGGATATATGGTTGTGAAGATACTTGCGGTATTGTCATTACATTTAATATAACCCTCCACATATTTTATGCCATCCTCGCATTTTACTGTTTTTACCGAACTGTGTCTGTTAAGCAGATACATCATCATATTTGACCATTCGATATTTTCGACGGTAAGGCCGTATTCTTCCAACGGTGTCATAAGTACGGATAAATCTCCGCTGTCAGTTTCTTCGGTGCTTTCGCTTTCTGAGTCTGCATTTTTATTACCGTCTGGTATCGATATGTTAGCTGGCAGAACAGGTCTGCTGTTTGCAGGATGATCTTTTGGCAGTGGCTCTCTGTCACAGCCAGCAAGCGCCAAAGTGAGCACTGTACATACAAAAACTGCAAGTATTAACTTTATCATCTTCAAAATATTCACCCCATTCTGTTATAAAATGCATTTTTCAATGGTTTAAATAGTGTTGTTTTAAATAAAACCTATCCTACTGCGTTTGTGACAAAAATTTCGCAGCTTACACCGTCACCAGGGTAAATGTACGGTTCTGTATAATTTTTGTTAAGGTACACATTTACACCTGTACCAAGGCTGGAAACTTCCAGCTCCCAGTTGAGCGGAATATAGAATGTGCGCTCAAGATGCTGATGCTCGCTGCCGTCATAAATGTCGGCATAAACAGTTATAGCTTTAAGACCGCCGTACCATGCATCCAGCAGATCCTGTCCAGGTACACGCTGACCATAGGTATAAACCACCTTTTCGCCGCCAAATTCAATTTCTTTTATTGCCATTGTCTTGCCGTCCACCGTTACATTATATTCGGACGGATATGTGTTTATCTGGTATATATAGTCATTACCTTTTTTACCCTTAAACTTAACTTCTTCGTGATTCATAAAATAGGTGGCAAGATCCATCTGATATGGATAATACTGGTCGCCGCCAAAGTTTTCTATATATACAGTCTGCACAGGTCTGCCCATGTGGTTTACATAGAATGTGTAGCCGTTGTACCAGCCGTTGTAGCTTGCCGCACCTGAATCGTAGATATATGTATTCAGCTTGGCAATGCTGCCGTCTACCAAAAATGTGCCGTCATAATAGGTTGTACCCATAAAATAGCTTTCGGTCTGGGCGGTATCATGGTTTGCTATAATAACCGTCATCAGATTGGCTTCGTAAAGCTCGTCAATGCTGAACGGACTGCCAAGGGTTTCGGCTTTGTTTGGCTTTGCGGTAGCTTTTGGTGCAGGAGTTGGTGTTGATGTAGGTTTTGCAGTTTCTGCCGGTGCAGATGTTGGTTCAGGCTGCTTTGTCGGTTTTGGTGTAACCTTTGGCGGTGCAACATCTGCTGCTGTTCCTTCGTTGTATATTTTTGCTGTATCTGCTGCTTTTTCGGTGCGGAACAAAAGGCTCTCGCCGTTTGATGTGCAGATTATATCTCCGTGCATATCTGTGCGGTACAGACCAATTGAGGCAAAATCCAGCAAAGTGAGCAGGTCTTTGTGCGGATAACCGTTGTCGTTTTCCTTGCCAACAGAGATAACTGCATATTTTGGGGCAACCCTGCGCAGAAAATCTGCAGATGAGGACTGATTGCCACCATAATTTGCCGCTTTGAGCACTGTAGATGTGACAGACGCTTCACTTTCTATAATCTGTGATTCCCTTTCAGCTGTCATATCGCCTGTAAACAAAACAGAGGTGTTACCGTAAATAACTTTTATTACAAGATTAGCATTTTCTTTGTCAACATCTACAATTTCAATATCGGCATCGCCAAGACGGTAAAAACTGTTTTCAACAGGAATTTCTATACCGCCGCCGTTTTTATCGGCATATTTTTTAAAATCCTTAAAAGCTTCACTGCTGTAATCGCTTACTGCACAGAATGTCATATCTGCTGCAGCATAGTTAAGTGCTCCCGCCAGACCGCCAATATGGTCTTCGGCTGCAGAAGTAGCAAATATATAGTCCAGCTTTTCTATTGCTGCCTCTTTAAGCACCGTGTACATAAGGCGGGAATCGCTTTTTTTACCGCCGTCTACAAGCATATAATGGCCGTTGCATTCCACAAGAGCAGCATCGCCCTGGCCAACATCAAAGAACTTTATGGAAAACGCAGGTGTTTCACTTATAACGGGTGCGTCAGCCTCTGGTGTAGCTGAGGGTTGTGGCTGCTGTGGCGCTCCACATGCCACAAGAGCAATCGACAGTGCCAGAATGGTTATAGCTGATAGTATTTTTTTGTATGTTTTCATAAATTCACCGCTTTCTGTTTTGCAAACTATATCTGACAAGACATCGAAAGGATTGTCTTTGCATTTACAAACTATGACTGACAAGGCACCGAAAGGTTTGCCTTTTCAAAGGATATTTTTATTTCACGCTGCATAATCCTGCGTGCTGTGTAGATGTTTTCTTCTGTCACAGGTACTTTGCCACATTCAGAACAATGGCTGCCTGAAGCTGTCTTTTCTGTGCAAGGCGGTATGCGCCTGTGTGTTAAATTCATCAGCATGAAAAAACTGTTCGTCTGAAAATGTACACTCGTCATTATGTATGAATTCGCCATTGTTGTCTTTATCTCTCATCAGTTGCTCACCTGCCTTTCATATCATTTAATATAAGTTCTTAATTATATTATCCGCTATTTATATATGATATTTAAATTATCCAAAGGGGTGATTTCTGCCGACAAAAGGGTGATTTATTATACCCAAAGGGTAATATAACCGAAAAAGCAGTACATTTATGCTGTATGCATAAATGTACTGCTTAATTTTATCAGCTGATATTTATTGATTTTATATATGAAATCAGAAAAGCGAGCTGTGATACTCCACAAGCTCTGCAAGCAAAAGTTTCATACCTTCGATTTCGCTTGTCTTGGAGGTTTTAATATTTATTGTTTTTCCGCTTTGGTATTTTATATAAATGTTTACCAGAAGATTGTCTGCGTCCTTTTCGTCTGCGTCTGTCCTTGTTCCCATACCGTAATAGCCTCTGTCATGGTTGCCATAGTCTTTTGCATAATGGTCATAACGGCTGAAATCATAATTTCTTACAAGATTGCAGCTATCAATAATTTCAGCTATGTCTTTATAATAATCGTTGGAGGCCGGAACTGTGATACTTGAAACAGTTTTGTCGGTCAGTATATCGTAAACTGTCTTTTCAATAAAAACCGATTCTGTTTCTTCAAAAACCTTTACATTTGTTCTGTAACGCAAGCTTTGGTTGTCATCCTTATATTTTAATACAAAGCTTTCAATCGGCGATGTTTCTGCTTTTGGATACAACATACTGTTTCCATTTTGGGCAAACCAGTCGGCAAACACTGTGTACACATCCTCGGCCCACTGTGCATGGGGATCATTGTTTACATCAAACTGCAATTTTTCACCGGAAATATAATCAACTGTCACACTGCACCGCTGGTATCCTGGGGCAAGACTGGCTGTCACTGAGTTTATACCATTCATTTCAGACAGTTTGTTTTCACTTATCACATCCTGCAAAGACGCCATTATTTCACTGTCAGCAGGGTGGCTTATCTGCAAAACATCTTCGTGCACAGTCAATACACCATTTTCATCTGCATCTATCCTGAAACAGAAATTATGGCTGTCCGTTGCTGTCCATCGGTTACCGAGAAAGAAATCTGCATAAAATCCGGAAATTTCGTCCGATTTGATAATTTTGGGTGCACTGTAATCGGGGCCATTTGTTTTTTCTCCTGTTTGAGCTGTTTTTCCGCAGCCACAAAAGCCCAGTACCATTGACGCACAAAACAATGCTGCCATAATGTATTTTCCCTTTCTGATAATCATTCGCAGATACCTCCATCAATATTCCGCAGATATCCTGCTGTGTTGTGTATGCATCTCCGCTCTTTATGTATTTGCGGATATGATGATGCTATTTCACTAAGTTATACGCTTTAAATCAATTATATTATACCACTTTCACATTTGATTTGTCATCCTGAAAAGTCACGGATATTTCAATATCACCCTAAAAATCACCCCTGCAAATAGTACAAAGGTAATAGTTATATATAAGGCGCATTGGTATAAATAAAGTAAGAACAGCTGTGAAAGGAGGCTCTGCGATGAAAAACGCAATTGTCAACAATATGAAAATTTTTCTGACCGGAACCGTTTTGTGTTCACAGTTTCCTGTACCGTATGCGGACAGTTTTGGACCAGCACACCTGTGGAGTTTTCAAAGGCAGGTATAACAGCCGAAACCGAAGCAAAAGAAATTGTTTTGAAAGCAATTTATCAGAAAGAACCGGACCCTGCATGGGGTGTAGATATTATAATCGGCGGTCACAGCCACACCTTTATCGAAGAACCTGCAGTGGTAAACGACATTCTTATCGTTCAGGCTGGCACAGGCACTGACGGACAGCCTATAAACGATACACAGCTCTTTACTATGGGCATACCGCAATATCAGTACACCAATTTAAAAAAAATATTTGATGTGGACCTTGCAGAAATCGAGGAAAACGGCAAAGCCCGTATAATTGCCACATCGATAAGAGATATTCTTCGAGAATATCTTGCATTTCATCAGCATATCAGCCATCACACAGACGGCAGACTTACACTGATAAAATAATTTTTAGATATATTTCATCACAAGAAAGGAGTTTACTATGGGACTTATTAAAGCAGCACTTGGCTCGGCAGGCGGCGTACTTGCTGACCAGAGGAAAGACTATTTTTACTGTGAATCATTACCTGCAGATGTTCTTGTTGTAAAAGGACAGAAGCGTAATTCCGGCAGAAGCAGCAACACAAAAGGCAGCGACAATATCATCACAAACGGCTCGGTTATCAACATCAATGACGGCACAATGCAGACACTTTATCAGATGCAGCAGAATCATCAAGGTGTTGTAAATCCTGCACATCAGGCAGCAGTACAGAACGCTGCTATGACACCGCCCCCACAGCCGGCATCACAACCTGTTTCAAACGGATGGGTATGCAGCTGCGGCACACAGAACACAGGCAAATTCTGCCTTGAATGCGGCAGCCCAAAACCTGCAGCAGAAGGCTGGACCTGCAGCTGCGGTGCTGTAAACAAAGGCAAGTTCTGCCCTGAGTGCGGTGCAAAAAAACCAGCAGGCGTTCCTGTATACAAATGCGACAAATGCGGCTGGGAACCTGAAAAAGGTGTGGCACCACCAAAATTCTGTCCTGAATGCGGTGACAGATTTGACGACGGTGACATTGTTTAACTGCTAAAAGGGGCGATGCCCATAAGACAGTTACAGGTGCGGCGGTATGGTCTGCTGTGCCTGCTGTTAAAATAAGGACAAGCAGTCAGATAAACTTGAATTTATCGAATAGATTGGTATGTAGAAATTTACACATTTGTTTGGTATAATGCAGTTAGAAAAATTTGAATTTGTCTAACAGATTAGAACTTTGAATTATCGTAAAAAACAGTGTAGATATTTTAAAATATCTACACATTTTTTATCTTATACGTTTCCCTTAGTTCCAATTATTACACTGTTTTTAAACTATGAATTAATGATAAATCTACTATAAATATTAAATAGGCAATCCATAGTTTTTGTTAGAGAAAATCTGAAAAAACAGCGATAAAATTTTTGTAGAACACCACAAAAAATATAACATAATTATGTGTAAAAATATGTTTACAGAAGATTGGCATATATTGTAAAATAGTACCGATACGATAATAGTATAAATACTATACAAATAAACAGGAGAAGCTTATGGCAAGAGTAAGCAGATCAACAACAAGAACAGAAATAATACAGGTGGCCTGCGAATATTTTTTTGAAAAAGGATATTCTGCCACATCCCCAAAGATGATTGCATCAGCGCTGGACATCAGCCCCGGTAATCTGACATATCACTTTCCAACAAAAGAACATCTTTTGTTGGTTGTAGTGAAGATGTTGTGTGAATTTCAGTGGAAGTTGCTGGGCATAGAAGCAGAGTACGGGATAGAATCGGTGGGTTCTCTATGTCTTGAGACAATGACAGTTGCGGCAGCCTGTCAGGAAAACGAAATTGCCTGCGACTTTTTCACGGCAACTTTCCAGAGCAAAATGTGCCGCGATTATCTGCGCAATGATCATATAAACAGGGCAAAGAGAATTTTTGCAGACCATTGCAGCCACTGGACAGACGAGGATTTTGTACAGGCGGAACTGCTGATAATGGGAATTCAGTACACCACCATAACAGCAGATGACAGTATCCTGCCGCTGAAAACCCGAATTGGCGGTGCACTGGAATATATACTGAATATATATGGTATAGACAGCAAAACACGGCAGAAGGAAATTGACAGGGTACTGCAGATGGACTGCAGAACACTTGGCAGAAAAGTTCTTGCCGAATTTGTAAAATATATAAACGAAACAAACGAGCAGGCATTCAGTGAAATGCTTGCCGGTCGCAGAAGAAAATAATAAACAGAGAGAGGGCACAGATATGAAAAATAAATCTCTGAATTTTAAACCCAAAAAAATATTAAAAAAAGCAGTCAGCTTTATCACAGCTGTGGTTATGGCTGCCATGCTTATTCCTTCACAGCCTGTAACGGCATTTGCTGCTGATGCACACAGTCACCCTGTATGCGGGGCGGTACACAGCGATATCGGCGACCACACAGGCAGCTGTGAATCCATTGTATGGACGGGTATCGCAGCTGTGCCTGCAGAGACAGTGGCAGGCAGCTATTATCTCACCGCAGATATAACACTGACACAAACCTGGACAATACCTGAAAACACTGCTGTAAATCTGTGCCTTAACGGACACTCAATAAGCGGTGACAATTCTGTTCAGGTTATACATATTTCCAAGGGGGCAACCCTCAGTCTCTGCGACTGCAGCACAACAGGAACAGGCAAAATCACAAACGGCCTTGCAAAACAAAATGCTGAGGGAAGTTTATACAATGCGGGCGGCGGTATATGTGTAAATAAAGGCACTCTTAATATATACGGCGGCTCCATCACAGGCAACCGCACCAATTATTATCAGGCGGGCGGTGTAAATGTATACGGTGGTACTTTGAGTATGTACGGCGGCACAATCTCCGGCAATACTGCATCAGGTTCCGGCGGTGGTGTTTGTATACAGGATTACAGGAATACACAGCCGTCTGAATTCAATATGTACGGCGGTACAATTTTGGGCAATACTGCGGCAGGCTCCGGCGGCGGCGTATATATCATAGGCAGTATTTTTAATATGCACGACGGCACAATCTCCGATAACACTGCAGAAGCTTCAGGCGGTGGTGTTTGGCTGCAGTCTTTTTCCTCCACAATTTCCGGTGGTACAATTTCCGGCAACAAAGCCGAAAAGGGCAGTGGAATATTCTTAACTTCCAATTCAACACTTTATCTGTCCGGCAGCCCTGTGATAGAAAACAATACAAGAAACGGAAGCAGTGGAGAAAACTATGAGCTTTATAAAAACTATAATGTAACTGCTACTGATGAGATTCTGGACAATGTAATAATCACCGCACCACTGACAGACGGGGCTGTTATTCCGTCTGCAAACTATAAAGCAGGTGATATTGTGGCAAAGGGCACAGACAGTTACACTGTTACTGCAAGCGATATGGCAAAGTTTGGAATTCCTGCAGATGCAGCCTATCAAAAGATTCTTGACAGCGCAAACAACAGAATTGTGCTGGGCCACAGCCTTGCTGACGGCGGTACAGTATCTCTGGAACAAAATGGATTCACATTTAACGGCAACAGCCACAAACCGCTGGTACTGGTGACATACAAAAATGAAACCCTTGAAGAAGGCATACATTATACTGTTACCTGGCCCGAGGACACAACAAATGCAGGAGATAAAGCAGTAACAGTTCAAGGAATTTTCGGTGCCAACGACAGCTATTATGTGGGCAAACTTCAATCAACTTATATTATTACACCAAAACAGGTGACACCTGTAATAAACGGCATAAATGACAGTTATTCCTACACCGGCAGTCAAATTAAACCGCAATTAACTGTAAAAGACGGTGAAACCATACTGACCGAAGGCACAGACTATACTGTTATCTACGGCAGCAACACCGCAGTAAACGATGGCGGCACTGTAAAAGTTGAAATGAAAGGCAACTATTCCGGCAGCAGCGAAAAAACCTTTGCAATCACAAAAGCAACACCGGATTTAACCCGTGTGACAGCAATAATCGCTGAAAACGAAAATGATACCGGCAAAATTGTATTTTCGGGAGCAGCAGTGGGGCAGACAGAAGCTGCAGGCAACTATACAGTCACAGCACCTGATGTGCTTGTATGGGGCGAAAACACAGTCAGATTTACCTTTACCCCTGCTGATCTTGAAAACTGCACAGAAGCAACAGGCACAGTTACAGTAACTGTAAAAGATACAGTCGCACCGACAGGCATGGTTACAATGGCTGAAAACAGCCGGACAGAATTT
>JAFSFT010000063.1 GCA_017435045.1 Oscillospiraceae bacterium | reverse complement strand
TGTCCGGGAACAGGTTCTGGATAACATCAAAGGTGGACATATCCTTCTGCTGATTAACTCTGATAATCAGCACAACCCTTGGCACATCTGTTACAAAGTGCATTTCTCTTGCCTTTGCATAGATATCACCAGGCATAATGTTGTCCATAACAACATTTTTCATGAAGTTAAGTCTGTCGAATTTTTCATCGTGGAACTGTTTGATGCTCTGGAGTGAGATGCTGAGCATGGCAGCAAATCTTTCTGCATTTTCGTCTATACCCTCAACAAACACATAGAAATCGTTGCGTTTGTTGTTGGAAAATCCCTTAAAGGTATATCCGCCACGCACAAAGCTCTGGCTGTTTGCCATTCTCTCTGCCTGAACGCCGTCCTTGATACTGTCAATCTGGCCAAGTTCACTGCAGGCAATAACAACACCCATTTCATCTGTAACACCAACTACTCGACCTATAGCATCTTTCATCTGGTATATAACGCCCTGAAACATCCTGTTAGACATAATAAGCTCCTATTTATCAATTTATTGTAATTTTACACAATTGTTTGGATTAATCATTTATATTTTACACAAGAAATTCATATAATGCAACATTTTTTTACAAAAAAATCTCGTTTTTTAGTGCAAAATGCAAAAATTGCCTGCAGGATGTTATATAAGAGTATACAACATCTGTGTGTAAAATATTTTAACGGAATGTTAATTATCAATTTCATTGAATACAATTTTTTCCAGTTCTTCCGCAGTAATCTCTCTGTATGCCCCCGGGGCAAGTGTTTTATCCAGCTCCAGTGCACCGATATGTGTGCGGTGAAGCTCGTTTACACCTATATCAAAAACGCCGAACATACGCTTTATCTGATGATATACCCCCTGCTTTAAAACCACCTTTACAACCATGGGCTCACCTGTGACTTCCAGCACGGCAGACTTTAGCAGTGTGCCGTCCGCAAGGGTTACGCCGCTGTTGAATTTTCCGATAATTTCGTCATTTATCTCTGCGTCAAGCGTTACAATATATTCTTTTGAAACGTGCTTTTTGGGTGCAAGGATATCGTGGGCAAAGTCGCCGTCATCGGTAAGCAGCACAAAGCCTGTGGAGGTCTTGTCCAGCCTGCCCGCAGGGAAAAGGTTGCGTTTTGGATAATCCCCTTTTACAAGGTCCACAACCGTTGTGTCGTTTTTGTCGTCGGTGGCACTTACCACTCCCTTTGGCTTGTTGAGCATAATGTACACAAACTGCTTGTAATCCAGCTGTCTGCCGTTTACGCTTACCCTGTTGGCATCACCTACCTTGGCATCTCCTTTTTTTATTACCTTGCCGTCAACTGCAACCGCCCCTTTTGAAAGCAGCTTTTTTGCATCCTGGCGGGATATGCCCATGGCATCGGATATGTATTTATCAAGTCTTATAAGCATAAGGTATTCCTTTTGAAATATTTTTTATACACTGTAATAATATATTATACTACATTTAAAAGATAATTTAAATATTTTTGCGGCAATTACCTCAGACTTACAGCAGAACCCTGCATAGACCGTATGCGTAAAACACAAACCTTTAGCAAAATGCGGCTTTATCGGTGCCGTGCTGTGTTTTCCGTAAAACAGTCTGCGTGCAGGGTTCTGTAAAGTATGCCTACAATGTTGCCTGCGGGACTTCTGTCTTTACCATAGCCTTTGCCACCCCGTCGGGCTTTTCAAGGATATATGCACCTATCAGCTTTTCCTTGCGTATAAGCAGCACCGCTGCCGCACCGCTTTCGCTATTGTATTCCAGCAGGTCAAAGGTCCATTTGTTCACCTTGTCGCCCTTGTACTTTTCAAGGCTTAAACCATCAGTCTGCTTTATTTTTTCATTGAACACCTCAAAGTTGGCATCAAATTTTTTGGGTATCTCCACTTCCGTTACCTGTGCGGTCTGGATATCTGCAGCAAAGCCCTTGGAGGCGATATAATCTATCATATCCTGCGTTGTGGAAAGTCTGGTACCCTTGGACATAATTGCCGTTGTGCTGTCCTGCACAAAGAAGCCTTTTACCCCAACAGCCGCCGCACCTACAACCACAGCACACACCGCCACTGCCACGATTTTTACTATCTTCCTTTTGCTGATTGTAATAACAAACATACAGTAACTCCTCCTTTAAATCTCCTGATTTATATCTATGACAAAAATGCGGATTATATGCTTTTGTCCGTCTGTATCTGTGCTGCTGTTGCCCTTGGTGCATTTTTATGATACAATTTTCCTATAAGTTATATTGGGAGGCTTGGGTTATGGTTATATGTTTTGACGCAGGCAACAGCGACCTTGTTGCAGGACTTTTCAGCGGCGACAAGCTGGTTAAAACCTGCCGCATAGACTACGAAAAGGAACAGACAAAAGAGCAGTATTATGCCCTGCTTAAAGAGAGTATGGCTGCCGAAAATATCGATATTTCCCATATCAGCGGCTGTCTTTTGTGCTGTGTTGCACTGGACACTGCAGAGGCACTTAAGGCTGCTATGGAACAGCTGTTCGGCTGTGTGCCCGTTATCTTTAAAAACGACGAGACCTGCCGCCTTGATATCCTTACAGAGGATCCATACGAAGTGGGTGCCGATATAATTGCCTCCTGCATGGCGGCAAAGGATATGCTGCCCATGCCCTGTGTGGTTATAGATATGGGCACAGCATCAACCGTAACAGCTATGGACAGGGACGCAAACGTGCTTGGTGTTTCCATAATCACAGGCGTTTTCACCTCCATGTGGGCCCTGCGTGAAAGAACAGGTCTGCCATTTGAGGAAAACATAAAGGCACAGCCAAAAGCCATCGGCACAAACACCCAGAAAAGCATCGACAGCGGCATAATCCTTGGCAGTGCATACGCCATAGACGGACTTGTGCAGGCTTTTGAAGAAGAAATCGGTCAGGGAGAATGCTCGGTTATAGCAACAGGCGGTGTAAGCCAGTTTATTATCCCCCACTGCCGCAGAAAGATTGCAGTGGACAACAATCTGCTGCTCAAAGGCTTGTACTGCTATTACAAAAACAGTATAATGTAAGGTGTGCCACAGTTTTTTCACATACTGAATGTACACTTTTTAAATAAACTATAATTCAAGGAGATTTAATAAAATGGTAGTTATTACAATGGATAACGGCAAAAAAATGGAAATTGAACTTTATCCTGAAATTGCACCTGAAACCTGTGCAAACTTTGAAAAACTGGTTAAAGCGGGCTTCTACAACGGCCTTACATTCCACAGAGTTATCAAAGGCTTTATGATTCAGGGCGGCTGTCCAAACGGCAACGGCATGGGCGGTCCTGGCTGGACAATCAGAGGCGAATTTGCTGCAAACGGCCATAAAAACGACCTTAAACACACAAAGGGCGTGCTTTCCATGGCACGTACAATGGACCCAAACAGTGCAGGCAGCCAGTTTTTTATCATGCACGAAGCTGCACCGCATCTTGACGGCCAGTATGCTGCATTCGGCAAGGTTGTAAGCGGTCTTGACGTTGTTGATGAAATTGCAAACGTAAGAACAGGCTGGGCAGACAAACCAAGCCAGCCGGTTGTTATGGAAAAGGTAGAAATTATCTAAAACCTGAACTCAATTGTAAAATTATACTGTGTACACTGTCTGATGCAGGCGGTGTACACTTTTGTTTTAAAAGAGGTTATTTTGTCAAAGCTATTGCAAATTAATCAGTTTTCTGTTATCATATCATTTGGTAACTGGGTGTGGCGCAGCTGGTAGCGTGCTACCTTGGGGTGGTAGAGGTCGCCCGTTCAAGTCGGGTCACTCAGACCAAAAAATGCAACCTGCAGAATGTGGTTTTCATGTTCTATGGGTTGCATTTTTTTCGCAGGTGGCGTACCCCCTAAGCGACATAAAATTTCCACCACAAAGGGTGAAAATTTTACTGTTACCCCCGCAGAAGAACGCGGAATATGCCATACGGCATTCCGCTGCATCTTAATCTGTTTTTCGTCAGCAATTCTATAGCAGCTTTTAAATTGTGTTTTCCACAGTTTACCGGCTGCGATTTTTTTGTACAGTTTCTATAATTTTCTCCTCTGCTTTTTTACACATCTATTTAACAAAATATATTTGTTTTTATCACCGTTTTGTACTATACTTAAAGATAGCAAAGTATGTGGTTTTGCACTTGGCACTTTTATGCCAAAAGTATGCACAATTACACAAACGTTTGCTATTGTTTTAAACATTTTAAAAGTTTAAAATATAGACAGTATTAAAATGTTTATTTTAAAAATATATTTTAAAGGAGTGGCTTACCAATGGTTATTAAAAACGGTAATCTGTTTACAGAAGACGCACAGTTTGTTAAACAGGACATCGCATTCAATGGTGCAACAATCGACGCAATCGGCGAAAATCTCTCCGGTGAAGAAGTTTTTGACGCAACAGACTGCTACGTTATCCCTGGCTTTGTAGATGTACATATCCACGGTGCATACGGCAGTGACTTCTGCGACAACAGCGAAAACGACATCAACACAATTGCCAAATACCTTGTTTCTCAGGGTGTTACAAGCTTTTTGGGCACAACAATGGCTTTTGACGAACCTATCCTCAGCGGTATCTTCGCAACAGCTAACCCATTCTTCAACAAAACAATCAATGGTCAGGCAACTTTGCGCGGCGTTAACATGGAAGGTCCATTCTTCAACAAAGCAAAAAAAGGTGCTCAGGCAGAAAAATATATCGTAGACCCAGACTGGGAAATGTTCAGCCGTCTGTTTGAACTCAGCGGCAATAACATCCGTCTGCTCGACATTGCTCCTGAACTTCCCGGTTCCCTTGAATTTATCGAAAAGGCAAGCAAGGTTTGCCACGTAAGCATTGCTCACACAAATGCAAACTTTGACCAGGCAACAGCAGCTTTTGAACACGGTGCAGACCACGTTACACACCTGTTCAACGCAATGCCTCCAATGGCACACCGCGACCCGGGCGTTGTTGGTGCAGCACAGGACAAGGCAAGCTACGTTGAAATTATCTCTGACGGCATCCACCTCCACCCAGCTATCGTGAGAACAGTGTTCCGTCTCTTTGGCGATGACAGAGTATGCCTTATCTCCGACGCTATGAGAGCCTGCGGTATGCCTGACGGCGAATACTCACTTGGCGGCCAGAAGGTATTTATGAACGGCGGCAAAGCAACACTTGAAGACGGCACAATTGCAGGCAGTGCAACAGTCCTCAGCGACTGCGTACGCCGTGCAGTAAGCTTTGGCGTTAAACTTGAAAGTGCAATCAAAGCAGCTACAATCAACCCTGCAAAATCCGCAGACCTCTTTGATACAGTTGGCAGCCTTAAAGAAGGCAAACAGGCTGACGTTGTTGTGCTTGACAAAGACCTTAACCTTAAACTTGTTGTACTTGCAGGTAAAGTACAGAAATAATTTTGTGTTATATTTTCGCTTATAAACTTATATATTTGATTTGAAAGGAAATTTTCACCATGAGAGTTATCGTTACTAAAGATTATGAAGATCTGGGCCGTGTTGCTGCAAACATCATTGCTTCCCAGGTTACACTTAAACCAGAAAGCGTTCTTGGTCTTGCAACAGGTTCTTCCCCAATAAGCACATACAAAAACCTTATCAAAAAATACGAAAACGGCGACCTTGACTTCTCCAGATGCCACGCTGCAAACCTTGATGAATACGTAGGTCTTACAAAAGACAACGACCAGAGCTACGCATACTTTATGTATGAAAACCTCTTCAAACACGTAAACATCGATATGGCAAACACAAACATTCCTGACGGCACAGAACCAGATGCTGAAAAAGAATGTGCAAGATACGATGCAGTTATCAAAGATCTCGGCGGTGTAGACCTTCAGCTTCTAGGCATCGGCCACAACGGTCACGTTGGCTTTAACGAACCTGCAGACTGCTTTGCAAAAGGCACAAACATCATCAACCTTACACAGAGCACAATCGATGCAAACACACGTTTCTTTGCAAAGAAAGAAGATGTTCCAACACAGGCTTACACAATGGGCATCAAAACAATTATGAGCGCAAAGAAAATCCTTCTCGTTGCAAACGGCGAAGGCAAAGCTGAAATCATCTACAAAATGGTTGCTGGCGAAATCACACCACAGATTCCTGCTTCTGTTCTTCAGCTCCACAATGATGTTATCGTAGTTGTTGACGAAGCTGCAGCAGCAATGCTTAAAGAAAAAGCACCTGAATACATCACAGGCTAATTGAAAATCACCATTGAAGATTCAATGCGAAAAAAAAACAACTCGACAGCTTTTACTGTCGGGTTGTTTTTTTGTTCAGTCAGATAAATCGGAATTTATTGTTCTTTCTCCTCGTTATCGTTGCTTTTTTTCAAAAGCAACGAACCAAGACAAAGAAATGCAGAACCAAGGCACATCCATACAATGCCTATATAAATATCGTTTCCACCAACAACATTTATAACAGATGCCAGATAGAACAATACGGATGATACATAGAAAAGTATAGAACCAATTTTATATTCTTTCGATTTTTTCATTTTTACACCTTGTCAAATTCATCTATCTCTTTTTGTAGATAACCAACTCCGGATTTTCTCCGTTTTCTTCGTATGTGGATACAATTATAAAATCCATATTTGCGGCAATGCCAAAACATCTGTTGCCGCCAAACTCACATTCCAGCTGTGTTCCCAGGTAGGTTGCACCGTCATCCAGAAACTTTGCAGTTTTTCCGTTGGGCAGCCGATATTCAAGGTTGATGTATCCGCCCACAAGTGCATTGAGTTTTTCCACTTTAGGCATTCCGTCAATATGCAGGGCATTTATTTCGCCGATAAGCTGATTTTTAAATTCCGCAAACTTTTCCGCACCTGCCAGATTTGTATACTGCTTCCAGTAGTTAAGCTTTGGCAGCATCTCCTGCATATATGCCCTTGCCTGCTCGGGCGGAAAATGCTCACGTGCCATATGCTTTACGCACACATCAATCAGATCGTCCATATCGTGATACATATACTCTCCGTCGGCATAGCACCATTTACAGTATTCTTCGTTAAAAAATCCGTCTGTTTCCTTGCTGGTATTGCTGTCCTCCAGGGGCATACCGCAGCACTGGCACACAAGCTGTCTTGGAGAGCCGAGCAGGGTATTGATGGAAACATCGAACAGTTTGGAAAGCAGCTTCAACGTTTCGGTATTTGGTGTGGTTTCGCCGTTTTCCCAACGGGATATAGCCTGACGCGTTACATATACCTTTTCGGCAAGTTCCTCCTGGGACAAACCGTTTTTTGTTCTGAGTTCCAGAATAATATTTTTAGTTTCCATAAAATTATCACCTCACAATAATTATACTGTGATATCCTGCACACAACAAGCAACCTGCTGTTGCTTTACTATATGGCTTTATTTATTTTTCCTGCACGTTAACATCCATCTTTCTCTGGTAATACAGCTTATATGACAGGTGCGTATTTCATTCATAAGCGTAACAGGAACATTTTCACGGGTGTGGTGATATACAAAACCCGCCTTTTGCTGCACACGCTGCGATTTGTTATTTCCGTCATAATATCCGCACCATACGGTGGTCATTCCAAGTGTTTCAAAGCCGTGACGCAGCAATTCCGCTGCCGCTTCGGGCATATATCCCTTGCCCCAGAAAGGTTTTCCCAGCCAGTAACCAAGCTCGCACTCGTCTGCTTTATCCGTCATATCCGTGCGGCCTGCCGGTTTAAGCTCGATGGAGCCGATTGCCCTGTTGCTGTTCTTTTCGCATATGGCATAACATTCGGCACCATTTAGTACGTTTATGATAACATCCAGGCTTTCAGCTGTGTCCTTGTGGGGCGGCCAGCCTGCAATGGGTCCCACATCAGGGTCTTTTGCATATTCAAACAGGCTTTCGGCATCTGTTTTTTCCCAGCGACGCAGTATAAGTCTTTCTGTTTCCAGTCTCATAGTTGTCTGTCCTCCCTTAAAATTCACAGTTGTCTGTAGTTATAATACCACATATACCTTTGACAAAAACAGAATTTTTTACAAATATTGCAAGCAAATTAAAATAGTGCTATCATAGATTAGTAAAATTATGGCAAAAGGAGTTTTCCGCCTTTTATGACAATCTTTTCATCCACACTCAATCAGACGGCCTTTCTGTTTACCTTTATAACAGCGGGCTACATACTTGCAAAATGCGGCGTTATGACCCAGAAAAGCACCGCTGTGCTGTCTAAACTTGAAAACTGTCTGTTTATCCCTGCCCTTGTTATGGGCACATTCTTTGAAAAATTCACCCGTGAAAGTCTGGGCGAGCTGTGGAAATTTATACTTGTAAGCACACTTATTGAAGCTGTGGTAATCCCGATTTCCATATATCTGCCAAAGCTTATAACCGACGACAGATATATACAGAAGATGACCACCTACGGTTTTGCCATCTCCAACTGGGGTTTTATGGGCAATGCGGTTATGATTGGTCTGTTCCCTGAAATTTTCTTTGAATACACCATCTTTACCCTGCCGCTGTGGGTTGTAAACTTTCTGTGGGCAATGCCTTGTCTGCTTATGCCGCTGAGCCAGCAGCCAACCTTAAAGGAAAAGCTGAAAAACCTTGTAAACCCTATGTTTACAGGTATGCTTATCGGTATGATTGTGGGCATTATGGAAATTCCTCTTCCTGCGTTTTTCACCTCTGCAGTAACCGCAGCAGGCGACTGTATGTCCCCTATGGCAATGCTGCTTACAGGCATTACAGTATCGGCAATTGACCTTAAGGAAACCTTTACCAACGCAAAGATATACCTTATCTCCCTTATCCGTCTTGTTGCAATCCCTGTGGCATTTGCCTTTGCTCTGTCCTTTATCCCTATAAGCAGAACAATATACATCTGTGCGGTGGTTTCCATCTCTATGCCGCTTGGTATGAATATTGTGGTTATTCCAAGTGCATACGGAGAAAACAGACCAATATGCAGCGGGCTGGTTATAGTTTCTCACCTTTTGTCCTGCATTACCCTGCCGCTTATCCTTTCAATCTTTTTATAGAGGCTTTTACATATGACTCTTTTTACACAAACACTCACCCAGACCCTGTTGCTTTTAAGCTTTGTGGCGGCAGGCTTTATACTGGCAAAGACAAAATCTGTTCCCGACAACAGCGTTTCTGTTTTGTCAAAGCTGGAAAACTGCCTGTTTATGCCTGCACTGGTTATGGGCACATTTATCGACAAATTCACCTTGGAAACCATAGGCAAAACCTGGAAAATCCTGCTGGCAGGTTTTGCGGTTGAACTGGCAATTATCCCCATTGCCGCAATTATTGCACGGCTTGTAATCGGCAAGGATGAGTATCTGCAGAAAATCTCTGCATATGGTCTGGTTATCCCCAATTTCGGCTTTGTGGGCAACCCTGTTATGCTTGCTTTGTTCCCCGAAATTTTCTTTGAATATCTCATCTTTACCCTGCCGTTCTGGGTGGTACAGCAGATGTGGGCGGTGCCGAGATACCTTATTCCAAGCGAAAAAGGCAGCCACAGTCTGAAAGCTACCGCAAAAAATCTTGTAAACCCGATGTTTGCAGGTATGCTTATCGGTATGGTAATCGGTATTATGCAGATACCTGTGCCCGATTTTCTCCGCGATGCAATAACAGTTTCGGGCAACTGTATGTCTCCTGTGGCAATGCTGCTGACTGGTATTACAGTTTCTGCAATTGACCTTAAACAGACATTCAGAGATGTAAAAATATATGCCCTTTCCGTGGCAAGACTTGTGATTATCCCTCTGTTTTTTGCTCTGGTGTTCAGATTTATCCCTGTGTCACAGACAACATTTATCTGCGCAGTATGTGCTCTTGCAATGCCCCTTGGCACAAACAATATAATTGTGCCGAGTGCCTACGGACTGGACACAAGCCACGCCGCAGGCATGGCTATTATCTCCCATATTATGTGCGTTGTGACTATACCTTTGGTATTTATGCTGACGATATAAATGAAAAGCCGACATAATGTCGGCTTGATTTTTGTTGCATAATGGTGTATTATTATATAGCGTTTCATGAAGACGTATGCTCTATCCGCTGTGCAAATTTCAGGACGCAATAACAAACATTTGTACAATTATTAAATTTATGCCTCCATAGTTAAATGGATATATGAACCTTGCGTGTTGCTTTTGCAACCAATGCTTTGCATTGCTGAAATCAAAGATTTCAGCCGCAAGAACCATGTTGCTCGGCTCTGCCTCGCAGTAGCAAACGTTTGTACAATTACTAAATTTATGCCTCCATAGTTAAATGGATATAACAAACCCCTCCTAAGGGTTAGTTGTGAGTTCGATTCTCGCTGGGGGTGCCATCCTGTCAGCAGTAATTGCGTGTGAACCTGGTATCTGCTGGCTGGAAAGATGGCGTAACCTGTATTCACACATGGGCGATTGTAAAGTGGGGATCGTTCCCCACCGCCATACCAAAATCATTTTCTCTGCTTAAAGTAAAAAGTCTGTACTTTTTCAGTACAGACTTTTTTATTTTCATTATTTTCCGTTATAAACCATTGCTCTGTGCTTCCATTTGCGGCGGCGGTATGCAATAGCTGTGATAATCGCGCCCATCACCCAGCTTGTAAGCAGAGAGATGAACAGTGCCTGATAAGAGCCTGTAGGCAATTCCGGTGTTCTGGTGAGATATGCAATTGCATAAGCCAGCGGAACACGGATAAAAACTGTTGTTATAATGGAAATCCACATAGGGCTCATTGTGTCGCCCGCACCGCGCATTACACCGGACAAGCACTGTGTAACCGCCATTGCAATGTAACCAACTGCCAATACACGCATCATTCGCATACTCAGGTCAACCAGTTCTGCTGTATCGGTAAATGCGTACATAAGGATATTGCCGAAAAGCAGAATGATAACCGTGATTGTCGCTGCAACACCTACTGCAATAAGTGTGCCAACCTTTGCACCTTCTTCCACACGGTCAAAGCGGCATGCCCCCACATTCTGCCCTGCAAAGGTTGTAAGTGCTGTGCCGAAAGAGAAGTTTGGCATCATCGCAAAGCCGTCAACACGCATAATTATAACGTTTGCGGCAATAACCATTTCTCCAAAGCTGTTGGTGAGGGACTGCACCACAATCATTGCCATAGAGAAAATTGCCTGTGTAAGCCCTGATGGAAGACCAAGGCCGATAACCTCCATTGTGTATCTTTTTACAGGTTTGAGCTCCTTCAAGCCAAGTTCAAACACAGTTTTCATACGGAGCAGCTTGAAAAGACAGAGAATTGCAGAAACCGACTGTGCAATAACCGTTGCCAGTGCAACACCTGCAACCTCCATGCCAAGCACCGCAACAAAATAAACGTCGAGAACAATGTTGATAACCGTTGCGATAAGCAGGTATACAAGTGCCGAGGTGGAGTCTCCCAGGCCTCGCAGAATACCGCCGAGAATATTATAAAACGCCATGCCGCCAACGCCCATCATAAGTATCATAAGATAGTCGTGACACCAGCCGATAATGCTGTCCGGTGTACCAAGCAGATGAAGTATAGGGTCAACTGCAAAAACAGAAACTATCATAATTACAATGGTAGCAATAATTGTCAGCGTTATACTGTTGCCTATGCTTTTTGAAAGATTTTCCCTCTCCTTGGCACCAAAATACTGGGAAACCATAATACCTGCGCCTGTGGAAATACCCACAAACAGAACAAGCAGCAGGTTAAAGATAGGGCTGGCAGAACCAACAGCCGCAAGGGCGTTGTCCCCTACATATTTGCCTACAACAATGCTGTCCACTGTATTGTAAAGCTGCTGGGCAATATTGCCTATGAGCATTGGTATTGTAAAAAGAACAATCTTTTTTGCAGGCGAGCCCTCTGTCATATCAGAGGGTGCAAACAATGCCTTTATATTCACTGATATTACCTCCCTTGTTTATAAATTATACATTAAGTTCAATTATTCATAACATTTTTATTTTATAGCTTTTTATATTATATTTCAATAGCTGTAAAAAGGTCAAAACAAAAAACTGTGTGAACTTCTGGTACACACAGTTTTTATAATTTATATTCTGTTTCTGTTATACAGATATCTTGCCGTATATGCAATCAGCACTGTTATGATAAATATGCATATAAGATTTACAATGTGGGATAGCAGCGAAAATGTGGCTGCACCCGACTCTATCATTTTAAAAATCATATTTCTGTACATCTCTGTCCTTGCCAGAAGCATACGGCCTGTATACAGTGCAATGTATACACTCCAGCCTGCAATCAGCCCTGTTTTCAGCTTTCTGATGTCCTTTACAGGCTCGGTTCTTAGTCTCACTGCAGTAAAGCTTATCAGCAGTATAAGCAGAATTACCCACACCCACGCCGCAACAAGCCTTGTATAGTTCATCTGCGGTGTAAACTGAAAGGTCATAAAAATAAGATTAGGATTGATGCTTGTACCCCAGCGCATAAACAAATCTGCCATGGTATATACCACCCAGCCGCACCATATACCCGTATTTTTCTTTACGGCAAAGCAGATGATGCCGCAGATTATAAAGGGAATTGCATAGAATATTCCGCCAAGGCTGCCTGTTGCAAAAAGTATGCCGAATGTAAACAGTGCCGCCATACACAGCAGAACTATGCCTGCAATTTTTCTGCCCTCCATAGTCTTTGGCGGCTGTACATAGATATATTCCACCTTTGGTTCTGCATCTGGAACAGTATACGCAGTTTTTTCTGTTTTTGTGCCGGCATTCCCCTTTACCAGTTCGTCTATGGTTATATCAAATATTTCGCTTAGCTTTACAATTTTATCAAGGTCTGGCACAGCACTGCTGTTTTCCCATTTGGAAATGGACTGACGGGATACCTCCAGCAGTTCTGCAAGGTCCCCCTGAGACATTCCCTTTTCGGTTCTTAAACTGTATATTCTTTCGCCTATGTTCATATCTTACCCCGCTGTTTTTTCTGCTTTAAGTATACCCTGTTGTCCCGTCAAAGTCTATCAATCCGCCTTTAAAATTTTAGCAACCTGCAGTTGCACCAACACATTTTATGCAAAAACCCGTATTCTGACAATACGGGTTTACATTTTATATATCCTTTTCCATTACAAGCTGTGTAAGGGTTTGTTTAAGAGTGTTTTGCTTTTTCCTTTCTTGTTTTTCCATATTTTCAAGATTATATATGGATTTTTCCAGTTGGGTAATCACATCAAAGATTTTTGTTCTTGCATTCTGGATTTTGTTCATAACCGCCACATCGGTAAAAATATTGTCCCACATAAAGTCTGCAATTCTGAGAAAATCGCCTATGTACATATCTATATCTGTATGGATATCCACATCTGCCAGCTCTGTTTTGAAACGACCCAGCTCGCTCTGCATTTCATATATGGTATTCTGTGCACTGTCCATCCTGCTGTATTTCATAGCATCTGCCACAAAACCGCCGCCAAACACATCAAACATTGCCCAGCTGTCCGCACTATTCAGACTTTTTTCCGCCTGCATTGCCTTGTCAAGGGCTTTACGTCCTGCAACAATTGCCTCGTCAAGTTCCCTGCATACAACCTCGCTTTCTGCCAGCTGTCTGTTCATCTGCAGAACATTTTCGTCCTTTTCGCCCATAGTCTGCAGTTTTTCTTTAAGCAAAGCCTCATACTGTGCCTCGCAGTCCTTTATATCAAATTTCTGCTGAACATAGCGGGAGATATCCCTTGTTATGCCATCAAGCTGGAACACCGCTGTGTCATACTCTGCCTTTGCCTTGAGCATTTCGCGTGTTTCCTTGTCCAGCATTTCGTCCTTTTTACCTGTAAGAGAATAAAACAATGACGAAAGACTGCCCTTTTCCAGCCTGTCCACATCCTTCTGTTCCTTGTCATACTTGGACCTGAGCAGATTTATCTTGCTTTCAAGGTGGGATTTCTGGCTGTACAGCTCGCTCAGCTTTGCCTCTATATTCTTCTTTGTGCACACCTGTTCGTAAAGTTCTTTCAGTGTCATAGTGCCGTCCTCCAAAAAACAAAAAGAGGTCTGTCGGAAATTGTATAACCCCCGATAAACCTCCCTGTTAAAGCTATTTAGTTGAATGCGAAAATTCTATTTGCAATTGCGTAGCTTGCAATGATTGCTTTTCTGCCCAGAAGGCTGTCCATCTGCATTGCAGCACCCATAGCAGTCTTTTTAACCGCCTTGTACAGCGGATAGTTCTTCTGTTTCATATAATGCCACAGCTCGTCCTTTTTGGCAATGTGCTCGGTTGTGCCTGCCTTTACCAGAAGAACGGTGGAAACGGAAGAAATCATTGTAAGATATTTTATCATATACTGCTTAAGACGCTCGTTTTCCAGTGCCATAACATCGCAGCAGTCAATCATAATCTTGTTTACACGCAGCTGCTGGTCAATGCGGGAAATCATAATCTTTTCGTTTACAGACTGGTCTTCCCTGCCGATAAAGTAGTGATAAAGGTTGATATCCATATAGTACATTGTCTGTACAAAAGGCAGTGGCTGATAAACAAATATATTGTCAACATAGAATGTGTGCTTTGGAAGCTCCAGATTGCAGTCCTTAAGCATCTGTGTGCGGTAGATTACGCTGTGCATAAGCAGATTCTGATGAGGAAGAAATTTTTTGATATCGCTCCAGCCAAAAATCCGATTCTGCGGCAGCACATTTGTATATCTGATAGGGCTCTGCTTGTTTTCGCTTGGCTTGTCGTAAACATAGTTTGCGATAAACATATCCACATATTTATTGTGGCTGCGCAGCTTACGCAGGGTTGCTGCCACCTGCTTGAGTGCATCGGTATCAAACCAGTCGTCGCTGTCCAGCACCTTGAAATACAGGCCTGTTGCATTTTTAAGACCTGTATTTACAGCCTGACCGTGACCGCCGTTTTCCTGATGAACACATTTTACGATGGTTGGATATTCCTCCTCGTACTGCTTGCCGATTTCCAGCGTATTGTCCTTTGCGGAGCCGTCGTCAACGACGATGATTTCCACATCTTCGCCCAGCACAAGGCAGGAGTCGATTGCCTTTGCCATATACGCTGCGGAGTTGTAACAAGGAATTGCTACAGATAATAATTTCATATTTATATCCTCTTTGGTAAGTTAATAATCTCAATAAGATATGATTTGCTCATATTCGGAAATATTATACCACAATTAATCTGTAATGTGCTACATTTTCACAAAAATATTACGAATAATAACTGAATTTTACCTGACCGACAAAAAAATCTCCGCAGGAAAATTTCCCACGGAGAAAAATGTCTGCATTATATTATTTTACAGCATTGCCGCAGTATTTGCAGAAGGCGTCGTCTTCGTCAACATCCTTGCCGCAGGTAGGGCAGAATTTTACTGCCTTTACTTCTTCAGGCTCGATGTCGATAACCACAGTGCCTTCTTCCTTGGCTTCTGCTCTTGCAGCTTCCAGCTGTGCTTCAATTTTTGCAATTTCTTCGATGTACTGGTTTACCAGTTCTTCATTGCTTTCACCGTTTTTGTGCAGTGCATACACAAGTGCACCAAGCTGTTTCTGTGCTTTGGAAAGTTCGTTTTCCAGAGAAAGCTCGTTAAGTTTGTCCTTGCCCTTGTCGATGTATTCGCCTGTAACCTTTGCAACCTTATCTGCAACCTTTGCAGAGCTTTCAAGTATATTGTCAAATAAACCCATAGTGATTCTCCTTTATATAAATTGTTCTAACAATAAAATTCTTTGAGCATTGAGTTTGCAAGCAGATAGCCCTCGGGGATAAAATCGCAGTTGTTGAAAATCTTAAGCAGTTTTTCCAGCCGCTCTGCTTCCGCCGAGCCGTCACGCAGCCCTGCGGACAGATTTTTAAGTGCCGAGTTCATAACCAGAATTTCGCAGCTGAAGGATGTGTCCAGCAGCAAATCCGCATTCTGCTTGAAAGGCTTGATATATTTGTCCTCGCCGTCGCATACGCTCTGCCACATTGCAATGGTTTTTTCGGGCGAGTGTCCGCGGTGCTTATAGTCGCGTATCATGCGGCGTACCATGCGGATATCTCTTGTGGGCAGCACTCGCTGACCCTGATGGGAGTATTCTTCCCTTAAGCCTGCATAGATTGTAAATACATTTTCTCTTGGCAGGTCGCCCAGCACCAACGGGTTGAGTGCGTGGATGCCCTCCACAATTATAATGCCGTCCCCAATATCCATCTCTATGGCATTTTCCACCCTGCGTTCGGTTTTGAAATCAAATACAGGCATAACGGATTTCCCCGTTTCGATAATTTCCTTAAGGCATTTGTCCATAAGTTCAATGTCCACAGCCTGAACATTTTCGTAGTCTTTGCTGCCGTCTGCAAGACGGGGATAAACCTCGGGATTTTTGAAAAAGTTATCCATGGAAATCACCTGTGCATTTTTGCCCATGGTACGCAGTTTTTCGGCAATCTTGTTGCTGGTGGTTGTTTTGCCGCTGGCTGACGGGCCTGTAAGCATTACAATTTTTTTGCCCGAGGCCACAATCTCCTTGGCTGCCGCATAAATGCGGGATTCGTATTCAAATTCGCAGTGGCGGATAAAGCTTACCTTGTCTGCCGCTGCCGCATTTACCAGTTTTATTTCTACCAGTCGTTTAGGAATCCAAATTGCTGACATACATTTATCACCTCGTCTTTCCGATGCAGTATTGTGTCAAAGTCCCTGATGTACTCTGTCGGATATTTGTAGTTATAGATACGTTTAAGTTCTCCTTTTGGGCCCACAACCTTTGTAACGCCGCCTGCACCGCAGGAGATTATTGTCTGGATTTCTTCCATTATATATATATTATACAGGCTTTCGTGTCCAATCTGTGAATAGCCCACATTTTCAAGACTTTGCAGAGTGGATTTCTGGCGGTACATATAGTAAGGGATATATCCGTTATCCGCCAGCATACTGCATTTTTCCAGCATCTGTGCCACATCGCTGTAATCGTTGTTTTCACGGTTTACCACAATGTTTGACGCACGCTTTAAGGTGAGTGTGTGCACTGTGATATTTTCCGCACCAAGGGCTATACAGCCTTTGAGGGAATTTTCAAAGCCCTCCACAGTATCCAGCGGCAAGCCCGCTATAAGGTCGGTATTGATGGTTTTAAAGCCAATCTCCCTTGCCATATTGTAGCAATCGATAAAATCCTGATGGCTGTGCCTTCTGCCGATTGCACGGAGCACATCGTCAGAAAAGGTCTGCGGATTGATGGAAACACGGTCCGCCCCAAGGTCTTTGATGACCTGCAGCTTTTCTTTTGTTGTGCAGTCAGGTCTGCCTGCCTCCACAGTGTATTCCAGCACCTTTGACAGGTCAAAGTTATCCTTTACCGTCTGCATAATCTTACGCAGCTGCTGTGCAGAAACCGCTGTCGGCGTGCCGCCGCCGATGTAGATGGTTTTAAGGTTTAAGCCTGCTTTATGTGCTGTCTGTGCTGTGTAACGTATTTCCTCGCACAGCTTATCCACATATTCTCCCATAAGCTTTGAAGCACCTGTGCTGCCTACCGAAACAAAGGAGCAGTAGCTGCACCTTGTGGGGCAGAAAGGTATGGAGATGTACAGGCTGTAATCCTTTGGTGAACAGCCGTCAATAATATCTTTCTGCAGAGAGAAAATATCCCTGCAGAGCTTTATTTTTTCATCACTTACAAAATATCGGTCTTTAAACAGGCTGCAGACAGCATCCGCATCCCCGTGCTTTGCGTAGAGATTGCGCATAAGCCGCACAGGGCGTACCCCCGTAAGCATACCCCACGCCATCTTTTTGTCGAAGGCGTCGGTGTACATTCCGTACAGCACAGCACAGATGTCCAGATACATCTTTTCTTCGTTTTCGTCCGCTGCTATGCTGTCCTGCAGGCTTTTGCCGCAGCAGCAAAGCTGAATATCTATCTGTTCGTTTTTTGACACATAAAGCCATTGTGCAGTATCCGCTGCAAGATTTTCTTCTTTTGTGCCGTGCACAACAGACAAATCCTTTGTGTACATACGGGTAAGCTGTTCAATTTCGTAGTGACTTTCCAGATTGTTGAGAATTATAAGCACTTAATTGCCTCTTTTAAATAAGGGTTCTGAATTTTTTCCTGATTGAAGGTGGAAAAATGTGCGTGTCCGGGCATAACCTTGAGATTCTGCTTGCCCACAACCTCTGCAATAACCTTGAGGGATTCCATAATTGTAGGATAATCGCCGCCCGGCAGGTCGGTTCTGCCGATGGTGCCTGCAAAAAGTGTATCTCCGCAGATAAGCATATCCTCGCATTTAAAGCAATAGCCACCCTGTGTATGGCCAGGGGTATGGAATGCAAAGATTTTCATCTCGCCAATTTCAAAGGTTTCCTTTTCCTTGTATTCCTTTACATCCTCCATATGAAACTGAAGGATGTCGTGTCTGCCCATATAAACAGGTGCATCGCAATGGCTGCGTACATCGTCCCAGCATTCTCTGTGATCGTGGTGGCCGTGTGTCATAAAGATTGCCTTGAGCTGGGCATTGTCATTTTTGAGGATTGCCTCAATTTTTTCCCATCTGATGCTGCAGTCAAACAGCACTGCGTTGCCCTCGTTGTCTGTAAACAGGTAGCAGTTTGTGTAATAAGGGGCACTGCCCATAAGATGATAAACTTTCATATTCTACTGTGCCTTCCATTCGTCTGTGTCTAAAATTATTGTAACAGGGCCGTCGTTGGTAAGGTTTATCTGCATATCTGCACCAAACTCACCGTGGATAACCTTTTTAAAGCCTGCTGTCTGAATTTCGGAAAGGAATTTTTCGTAAATCGGAATTGCCTTTTCGGGACGGGCGGCCTTGATAAAGGACGGGCGTCTGCCCTTTTTGGTGTCGGCAAACAGGGTGAACTGGCTTACAACCATACAGCTGTAGTTTTTGTCCAGTGCCGAAATGTTCATCTTGCCGTTTTCGTCCTCAAAGATACGCAGCTCGCTTATCTTTTTTGCCAGCACCGCTGTGTCTGCGGCTTCGTCGGTGTCATTTACACCAAACAGCACTACAAGTCCCTGCTCCATATACTGTTTTTCGCCGCCGTTTACAGTTATCCATGCGTCCTTTACTCTCTGAACTACTGCTCTCATTTTATCCTCTTATTACTGAAATAATATTTTTGTTTTTGGAAAGTTTGTTGATAACACTGCTGAGATGCTCGGTGTTGTTTACGCCGATTGTAATGCTCATCTCGATGCGGTGGTCAGACATCTGTCTTGCATTGAGTGCAAAAACAGGTATGCGGCTGTTGGTCATCATCATGGAAACCTCGCCCACAATCATAGGTGTTTCCAGTGCAATGATGTTCAGTGTAGCCTTGAAGTCCTCGCGGATGTTTTCTGCCCAGTAGGTGTTTACCCATCTGCCTGCATTTTCTGCGTCACGCAGTTCTGGACGGGCGTGCACACAACTCTGTTTGTGAACAGAAACACCAAAGCCACGGGTGATAAAGCCCACGATAGGGTCGCCCGGCAGCGGATTGCAGCATTTTGAGAACTTGACCAGACAGCTGTCCAGACCTTCCACAATAACGCCGTTGGAGCTCTTTGTACGTTTGATAGGTGCTGTCTTGATTTTTGCAGGCTCGTTTGCTCTTGCTTCCTTCTGCATCTTTGCATAGTCTTCCTTGGCCTTGAAGATAACCTTGGAAAGCTGCAGACCGCCATAGCCCAGTGCGGCAAACATTTCTTCCGCATTGTTAAGCTTGTTTCTCTTTGCCAGATTTTCAACAAACTTTGTATATTCTTCTCCCTCAAGGTTGATAAGTGCACGGCGCAGTTCTCTGTCCAGTGCCTCCTTGCCCTCGATGATATTTTCTTCCTTGCGTTCCTTTTTAAACCAGGAACGGATTTTGCTTTTAGCTTCGCTGGTTACTACAATATTGAGCCAGTCTCGGCTTGGACCTTTGTCCTTTGCGGTGATAATCTCGATGATTTCGCCTGTATTTACCTTGTAGTCGATGGAAACGATTTTGCCGTTTACCTTTGCACCTGTCATTCTGTTGCCTACAGCAGAGTGAATTGCATAGGCAAAGTCGATGATGGTTGCACCGTAAGGCAGGTTGATAACGTCGCCCTTTGGTGTAAATACAAATACGTCGTCAGGGATAAGGTCGTTCTTGATATTGCTGAGGATTTCGCTTGCGTCATCAGAATCCTGCTGGCTTTCCAGAATCTGGCGTACCCAAGTGAGTTTTTCCTCCATATTGTCCTGACCGTGAACACCTGTTTTGTATTTCCAGTGTGCTGCAACACCGTATTCGGCTGTGTGGTGCATATCCCAGGTTCTTATCTGGATTTCAAATGGCACGCCCTTTTTGCCGATAACCGATGTATGCAGGGACTGGTACATATTTGCCTTTGGTGTGGAGATATAGTCCTTGAAACGGGACGGAATAGGGCGGTACAAATCGTGCATGAGCATAAGTGCATTGTAGCATTCTGCCACATTGTTGAGGATAATACGCACTGCGTAGATATCGTAGATATCGCTTAAATCTCTGCCCTGCATATACATTTTGCGGTATACGCCGTAAACGCTTTTTACCCTGCCCATAACTGTGGCGTCCTCAAGGCCAAACTCTACCAGTTTGCCCTTAACTTCCTCCACAATTGTATCCACAATCTTCTGTGCATTGCCCTCACGCTGGATGATGTTGTGTACTTCTTCGTAGCCCACAGGGTCAAGAATACGCAGGGAGATATCCTGCAGTTCGTCCTTGATGTTGCTGATACCAAGTCGGTGGGCGATAGGTGCGTAAACCTCCATAACCTCCAGTGCCTTGTCACGCTGTTTCTGTGGCTTCCAGCCCTCGTAGGTACGCATATTGTGCAATCGGTCACAGAGCTTGATAAGCATAACACGGATGTCCTGACTCATGGCAAGGAGCATTTTACGCAGGTTTTCCGCCTGTTCCTCCTCCTGTGTGAGCAGTGCAATTTTACCCAGCTTGGTAACACCGTCAACCAGATGGGCAGTCTCTTTGCCAAATTCCTTTTCTATCTCCTCAAGGGTAACATCGGTGTCCTCCACAACGTCGTGGAGCAGTGCTGCAGAAATGCTTGTTGTGTCAAGACCAAGCTCCAGCACAATTGCAGCAACAGCAACAGGGTGCTCAACATATGCCTCCCCTGTTTTTCTGTACTGTCCCTCGTGCATCTTTTCAGCCAGTCGGTAGGCCTTTTCTATTGTATCAAGGTCCAGATGCTTTGAATGTTCCTCAAGCAAAAGTTTAAGCTGTTCATATTTCATAAATTTACACCACCAATTAACTTTGTAAATCTTTTATATAACTGCTTGAAAAAAGGTCACGTTTTTCGCTTACCTTTACAAGTTTAAAACAATTTTTTCCGTTGGAAAGGGCTGTTTCCACAAGACCCAGCTCCAGCAGGACATCTATGATAATCTGTATTCTGCCGCTGTCCATATTATCAAAATGCATAAACAGCGGACGGATATCGTCGCTTGGAATGTTGCCCTGTGCAAGATAGCGGTAAATATCCGCCACATCCTGACGTGTAGGGCACAAAATTTCCTTTTGCTGTTTTGTTATGTCAGGGTTGTTCTTGTACAGCTTATACAGGTCGTAGCTGTCCACCATACTGTCGGCAAAACCTGCAGGTCTTACCTCTTTTATCTTAACCGACACCATATTGCCCATATCGCTCTGATAGATGGAGAGATTGGCTGTAAGGTCGATATAATCGCCGATATTGTATGCAAATTCCTTTGGGGAAACGTTGAACATTACCCCCTGCAGGTATCCGCTGCCGTTTTTAACCTTTATACGCAGGTGCTTGCCGTCGCTTACCGGATAGATGCCTGCAAGCTGTACACCCGAAATCATAAACAGCGGATTTGGGTTGCCGTTGCCGAAAGGTGCCAGCAGGTTTATCTGCGACACGCTGTCCACCGAAATTTCTGCGGTTGTAACCTGACAGTCCACACGGAGGCTTTCGGTTTTTTCCAGCCCCGTAACACTGTTTGCCACATCATTTATGGCCTTGCGGAAGTTTTCCAGATTTTCCTCCTCCAGAGTAAGCCCTGCCGCAAGCTCGTGGCCGCCAAAGCGGATAAGCAGGTGCTTTGTCTCCTCCAGTGCCCTGTGCAGGTTAAAGCCCTGCACGCTTCTGCCGCTGCCCTTGTATTCGTCACCGTCTTTTGTAAGTACAATTGCAGGCTTTGCGTAGGTTTCCACCAGACGGGAAGCAACAATGCCTACAACACCGGGATGGTAACTGTCGCCCCATACCACGATTACACGGTCCTTTACAAGGTTTGCATCGGCAAGGATTTCCTGTGTGATATCCTCTGCCATTTTGTTCTGTATGTCCTGACGCTTGTGGTTGTCTGTCTCCAGCTCCTGTGCCAGCAGGCGTCCTTCGTCCTCGTCTTCACACAGCAGCAGCTCCAGTGCCACGGTAGGGTCTGCCATTCTGCCTGCTGCATTTATTCTTGGTGCAATTGCGTATGCAATGCTTTCGCTTGTAATCTCCTTGCCCCACAGTCCGCATACCTCGATAAGGCTGTTGAAACCCTGACGCATACCCTCGTTGAGCAGATTGAGCCCCGCTTTTACGATTGTGCGGTTTTCGCCCTCCAGCAGCATAAGGTCTGCCACTGTGCCCACCGCAACAAAGTCGCCGTAGAATTCAAGCATCTCCATAGGGTCTGCCTGTTCCAGTGCACATACCAGCTTAAAGGCAACACCTGCACCGCAAAGGGTTTTGCAGGGGCTTTCATCGTCCTTTCTCAGCGGGTCCACAACCGCCAGTGCCCTTGGAATTTCGCCCTTTGGCAGATGGTGGTCGGTTACGATGATATCAAGACCTATGCTGTTTGCAAAATCCACCTCACTGATGGCAGCAATGCCGTTGTCCACCGTTACCACAAGGTCTACGCCCTTGTTTTTAAAGCTCTGCAGCACATCGCTGTTGAGGCCGTAACCATCCTTTTCCCTGTTTGGCAGTTTGTAGAACACATTTGCGCCCATATTTTCCAGACAGGTAAACAGTGTGGCTGTTGCACATACGCCGTCAACGTCGTAGTCGCCGTAGATAACAATTTTTTCTCCGTTTTCAACAGCACGGATAATTCTTTTCACCGCAACATCCATATCCTTTAAAAGATACGGGTCGGACAAAGGTGTTTCGTCAAAAAACATCTTTTTTGCCTTTTCCTTTGTTGTTGCGCCCTTGTTCACCAGCACCTTTGCCAGCAGACTGCTTATGCCAAGGCTGCTTCTGAGAGATTCCACCTCGTCTTTATTCAGTTGTTCGCTTTGCCATTTTCTGTAAAGCATCTAAACCTCTTGAATTTATTTTAATTTATATTTTTGACCTGTATTCTCCGCATATCTGCTGTGCCACGCGTACGCCGTCCACAGCAGCACTCATAATGCCGCCTGCGTAGCCTGCACCCTCGCCGCAGGGATACAGCCCCTGCAGATTGCTCTGGAAGTTTTCACTGCGGATAATTCTTACAGGAGAGGATGTTCTTGTCTCCACCCCTGTGATAATGCTGTCTGCCGCCGCAAATCCGTTCAGCTTGCGGTTAAGGGCAGGCATTGCCCCACGCAGACTTTCGGTTATAAACTGAGGGAACAAATCTGCCATATTGCACTCTGTAACCCCCAGCGGATAGGTAGGCTCCACTTTGCCGATGTTCATACCTGCCCTGTTCTGCAGAAATCTGTCCACAGTCTGGCAGGGAGCCTTGTAGTTTCTGCCGCCCATTTCAAAGGCTTTTTTCTCAAGCTGACGCTGAAATTCCACCGCTTTGGTAAAATCGCCGCCAAAGTCCTCCGGTGTTACCGAAACTACCAGTGCACTGTTGGCATTTTTTCCGTCACGGGCGTGGTAGCTCATACCGTTTACCACCACCGTGTCTTCCTCGCTTGCTGCCGCCACAACGTTGCCGCCAGGGCACATACAGAAGGTGTACACCCCGCGCTGCTTTGTATTGTGGGACAGCTGATATTCGCCCTTTGGCAGTGCAGGATGGCCTGCAAGGGAGTGGTAAAGCCCTTTGTCTATATCTGCCTGCAGGCTTTCAATTCTTACGCCGACCGAAAACGGCTTGGCCTCCATTACAAGGCCCTTGTCACGGAGCATAAAGAATGTATCTCTTGCACTGTGACCTGTGGCCATAACCAGAACCTGTGTTTCTATGGTGCCGTTTGTGGTTACGACCGACTGAACAACGCCGTTTTTTGCATTTATATCCAGCAGCTTTGTGGAAAAATGCACCTCGCCGCCAAGGCGGATAATCTCGTTGCGGATATTTTTTATAACCCCCACCAGCAGGTCGGTACCTATATGCGGCTTTGCAATATGCTTGATGGATTTTGGTGCACCGTACTGCACAAGGGTATCGGTTACAAACTCGCATCTTGCATCGCCGATACGCGTTGTCAGCTTGCCGTCGGAAAATGTGCCTGCACCGCCCTCGCCAAACTGCACGTTGCTCTGTGTATTGAGTGTACCGCTGTTTTCAAAACGTTTTACTGTGGCGGTTCTTGTGTCCACATCCTCGCCCTGCTCCAGCACGATTGGTCTTAAACCCTGACGTGCCAGCACCAGTGCACAGAACAGCCCTGCTGGGCCAAGGCCGCAGATAACGGGGCGTTTTTCCATAAGCTTTTCGCCCACGGGTATAACAAGCGGCTGGATATTTTTAACTGTGATATCCTTGTTTTTGCCGTTTAAAAACTGTTCTTTGCGGCTGTCGGCAAGGTTTATACCCACACTGTATACAAATTTTATATCACCGCGGGCATCCACCGACATCTTGTGGATAAAGCTGTCGGCAATTTCTGCCCTTGGCAGACCTGTTTTTCTTACAGCTATATCAATTGCCTGCTCTTTTGGTGTATCTATATTAAGTTTAATGTTGTTTACAATTATCATATTTTAATTTTTGATTGTTGCATAGTAAGTTCCGCGTGCATAGGCCTCGTGTGTGGATGGAATTATAATTTCCACAGCCACTGTCTGCTGCCCCTGTGCAAGGGAAACCTTTGTCATATCAATTTCGGCCACAACGCTGTCGTCTTCCAGTTCTTCAACCACGCTTGCCTTGCCCACAATTTCCACATTGTGGATAACTTCAGTAAGCACTTCCACGTGCTGGCTGCCCTGATTGATAATCTTTATCTCGGATACCGAAACATTTTTACGGCCTATATCCTCTGCAGAAACTGTAGCGGATATTTCGGTGATACCATCAAGGAATCTGTAGCCTGTCTGTGTTGTAAGGTCAAAAACATAAGGAGAGTCAAAAGCAAGGGTTTTAAGGTCGATGTAGCCTGCTGTAAACTCTGTCATTGTTTCTGCCACCCTTGCAGGCACCGCAATATTAATCTCTGTCTGCGAGAATTTAACATCCAGTGTGGAAACGTCAAAACCGTCAGGAATGTTGATAAATTCAACCTTTACCGGAACTGTTATTCCCTTGAGGATTGGCACTGTAACTGTAAATTCGTCCTGGTCGTAGATGAAATGTGTGCTGTCAATTTCGGTTTCTGTCTCGTCATACATCACAAGTGTTGCAGGCAGAACTGCTGTCTGGCTGATTTCCTGTGCTTCCACCTTTGCAACCACCTTGGAGATAACGCTTATGCTCTTTTCAGGGCCTGTGATGGTTACGCTTTCAGGTGTTGTGTAGATTTTGTCCACCATAAATTCACCCGGGATTGTAATGTTGGAAACATCAATCTCCACAGGGAAGTTTTTTTCGATAACGCTGTCAAAACGTGCTGTAACCTGATAGCTGCTGAGAGATTCTATCTGATATTCCATGATAGAGGTGGTCTTTACTGCGTTGAGGGGCAGGTCGTATTTGCCTGCAACCCTTACATTGCTGAACTGCGGATAAACAATGATGTCGTCCTTGGTAAGATTACCGATAACGCTTCTTGGCCCTGCAACTGTAACATCCACCGTTGCAATATCCATATCGATAATATCAAGGTCAAGATTCTGGTATGTGGCATTGTAATCCACATTTATCGGAACATTCTTGATGGTGGTTCTTGCATCGGTGCTGAAGAAGGTAACCACAACCACCCATATAAAAACTGCAAGCACAAAAGAGAAAAACAGTGTAAAGCGATTGGATTCAAACAAATTATTAAGCTTAAACTTTTTCATTCTTCTTCTCCTTTGCAGATTTTGTATGTGCCTTTTCGGAGGCATTCACAATCGGGTCAACAAATTCCTTGCTGAGCAGATTGAAAAGGCTTTGTCTGTTGAGATTTCTCACCAGCACGCTGTTCTTTGCCACCGAGATAATGCCTGTCTCCTCGCTGACAACAACAATTACTGCGTCGCAGGTTTCGCTCAGGCCAAGGGCTGCTCTGTGGCGTGTGCCCATATCCTTGCTTATTTCAAAGTTGTCGGACAAAGGCAGAACACAGCCTGCCGCTGCAATGCGGTTGTTTTCCACCACCATTGCACCGTCGTGGAGAGGGCTGCCCTCGTAAAAAATTGTGCCTATAAGCTCCGGTGTGATATCCGCATTTACAACAGTGCCGCCACGCTTGATTTCGCTGAGGTTGGAAAAACGTTCCATAACAATAAGTGCACCTGTGTGGGTGTCACTCATGGATTTTGCACTGTCACAGATGGAGGATATTGTCTTTCGCAGCTCCTCAATCTCCACCTCCTCAGGTGTTTTTTTCTGGAAAACTGCAAGTGAAAATATGTTTGCACGGCCCATCTGCTCCAGAAAGCGGCGGATTTCCGGCTGGAAAACAACGATTACTGCAATAAAACCGAACTGGAACAGGTTGTTGAGGATGAAAACCACAGTCTTGAGCCCGAAGTTAACCGCAAAAACATATACGACACCCAAAACTGCAACACCCTTGAGCAACTGTGCAATTTTGGACTTTTTAGCCAGCATAATAACCTGATAAATAACAAAGGTCATAATGCCCACATCGATTATATCCCCTATTTCAATGGTGTTTATAACACTTATTACAGAGGAAAAAACATTGCTGAAATCCATTGTTCTACCACCTTTTCCGATATTTGTATTCAAAAAGCACAAAAGTACATATTAATCCTATTTTATTCTTATATAATACCACATTTTAATACATTTTTAAAGATATTTTATTCAATATTCACAGTATAATTGGTTACATATTTGTTACATCAAACAGCATAAAAAAGTTTAAAATTATATTGTATGTTTTTGCATTTTGTGCGATAATATATATAATAAAATTCAGGAGGCAGCGATGAACCTTTTACCTGATAATAAATTATGGATAAAAATTGCCAGAAACTCAGGCGATGCTGCTGTTTTTGCACTGGAGGCATACAAGATGCTGCTTTCGGTGCGGTATTATGCCGCAGAGACTGCGCTTAAGGCTGTAAAAGCCTACAACAGCACCTCCGCAAAGCTTGGCAAAGCTTTTGCCTCAAAAAATGCCGCATTTACCGTGGCAGAAAAGCCTGAAACTGCTGATGAAAATAAAATTGATAAGGAGAAACCAACTATGAAAAAATCTTGTATCTTTGGTATTGTTGCATTTTTAGCTGCTGTTGCTGCAGTGCTTGCAGCTGTTGCTGTATACCTTAAAAAGAAAGAACAGAACCTTGCTGAATACGAAGAAATGCTCTACAGCGAGGACTACCTTGCAGATTATATGCCAAAAGAAGAATGCGAATGCAGCTGCGAAGAATGTGAAGAAGCTGCAGAAGAAGCATGTGCAGAAACAGATAACGAAGAAGATGTTGTGGAATTTTAGTCTGCACAGCCTTTCTTTAAACAAAATATGATATACGCAGAAAACCTCTTATAAAAAGGGGTTTTCTGTTGTTTTGCAGTAAAACATATAAAAATCAGCAGGGTTGTACAATGCCCTGCCGCATGCCGGCACTTCTGCTTTTGCAGCGGCAATGCCGGTACTGTACTGATTTTCAACGAGGTAAATATGTCAGTTTTCAAAAAATTTATATCTTACTACAAGCCATATAAGGTTCTGTTCTGGGTGGATATGTTCTGTGCACTGCTGCTGAGTGCAATAGACCTTGCCTTTCCGCAGATACTTGACTATCTGACCGAGAACATCTTTAACCGTTCCCCACAGGAGGTTATCTCGGCACTTAAATATGTAGCCATTGCCCTGCTTGCAATGTACATTGTAAAGTTCGGCTGCCAGTACTTTATCACAGGCTGGGGACATATTATGGGTGCAAGGATGGAAAGCGATATGCGTCAGGACCTGTTTGACCATTATCAGAAGCTTTCCTTCAGCTACTATGACAAAAACAACACAGGCGAAATGATGAGCAAAATTGTAAATGACCTGTTCGACGTTACCGAGCTTGCCCACCACGGCCCCGAAAATATCGTTATTGCCCTTATCAAGATAATCGGCAGCTTTGCCATACTTATGTTCCTCAACGTGTACATGACACTTATCCTTATGGGTATCTGTGTGGTTATGATTGTCTACTGCATACACAAAAACCGCCAGATGAAAAGGCTGTTTATGGAAAACCGCAAAAAGATTGCGGGGGTAAACTCTGCCGTGCAGGACTCCCTTGCAGGCATCCGTGTTGTAAAAAGCTTTACAGGTGAAAAGGTAGAGCAGGAAAAGTTCCGTGTAAGCAACAACAAGTTTCTTACCACAAAGGAAAACAACTACTTCTGCATGGGTACATACCACGCCACCAACGGCTTTTTTCAGGGCATTCTTTACACCAGTGTGCTGGTTGTAGGCGGCTATTTTATTGCACAGGGCTCTCTTGAAGCCGCAGACCTTGCACTGTACGCACTTTATATAGGCATATTCTTAAAACCTGTGGATATGCTTATCGATTTTACCGAAATGCTGCAGAAGGGCTATACAGGCTTTGTACGCTTTAAAGAGGTTGTGGATATCGTTCCCGACATTCAGGACGCCCCCGATGCCGCCGAAATCAGCAATACCGACGGCGAAATTGTTTTTGACAATGTAAGCTTTAACTACGGCGATGATGAAAAGGTGCTCAAAAATGTTTCCTTTACAATCGAAAGCGGCAAAACCGTTGCACTTGTAGGGCCTTCGGGCGGCGGCAAAACCACCATCTGCAGCCTTATCCCCCGTTTTTACGACGTGACCGAAGGCAGCATTACCCTTGACGGCAGAAACATAAAGGATATCACACAGAAATCCCTGCGTCAGAACATCGGAATTGTCCAGCAGGACGTATATATGTTCTACGGCACAATCAGAGAGAATATCGCTTACGGCAAATCGGGTGCAACCGAGGAAGAAATTATCGAAGCTGCCAAAAAAGCCAATATCCATGACTTTATCACAAGCCTGCCTGACGGATACGATACCTTTGTGGGCGAAAGGGGCACAAGGCTTTCGGGCGGTCAGAAGCAGAGAATTTCCATTGCCAGAGTATTCCTTAAAAACCCGCCTGTACTCATTCTTGACGAAGCCACCTCTGCACTGGACAACGAAAGCGAAAGATATATCCAGCACAGCCTTGAACAGCTCAGCGAAGGCAGAACCACCCTTGTTATCGCCCACCGCTTAAGCACAATTCGCAACGCTGATATGATTTATGTTATCGAAGAAGGCAGAATAAAGGAAAGTGGCAGCCACAGCCAGCTTCTGGCACACAACGGACTTTATGCCAAGTATTACAATATGCAGTTTGATGAAAAATAGCGGTATGCGACGGTGCAGAATGCATTGAAAATCCGCCGTAAACATCACGGCAGTTGAACTTTACCGCAATACACCTTAAATTTGCATCAAAACCATATAAAACCGGATTGTACCCGACAGAAAATCATTCTGTCGGGTACTTTTGCAAAAGGAGAACCCCGACCATAAGAATGGCCGGGGTTTATTATGCTTAATGCATTTTATTTAAGAAAGGAAACTTCCGTAGTATGTCTTTTTTACTATCCCAATGCTACATCCAGCACCATCATCAGTGTAAAACCGATGGCAAAGAAGATTGTGCCCACATTGGAGTGCTCGCCCTCCGACATTTCGGGGATAAGTTCTTCCACCACCACATACAGCATTGCACCTGCGGCAAAGCTGAGTGTGTAAGGAAGTATCGGCAGTATATAGTTTGCCAGAAGAATTGTAACTATTGCACCTATCGGTTCTATCATACCCGAAAGAACACCGTAGCCAAAAGCTTTACTGCCTTTCATCCCGCCGCTTTTAAGGGGCATTGAGATAATAGCACCCTCGGGGATGTTCTGTATTGCAATACCTACAGCTATTGCCAATGCAGCCGCCGCAGATACGTTTTCGCTGCCCGCCAGCCAGCCTGCTGCAACCGCCCCAACTGCCATACCTTCCGGCAGGTTGTGCAGTGCCACCGCCATAACCATCATGGAATTTTTGCCAAGGCCGCAGTCAACGCCTTCGGGACAGTCGCTGCCTATATGCATATGCGGCACAAAGCTGTCCAGTGCCAGCAGAGCCAGAAAACCAAGCCATACACCCACAAGTGCAGGAATAAAGGCAAGTTTGCCCATATGGGCCGACTGGTTCATTGCAGGGATTATAAGGCTCCACACAGAGGCCGCCACCATAACACCTGCCGCAAAGCCTGTGAGAGAACGCTGTATGTTGCGGCTCATTGCACCCTTGAGGAAGAATACACCTGCCGAGCCTAAAACTGTGCCCATAAACGGTATCAGCACCACACTTAATATTTTAGCTGTCATATGTATATTCTCCTTTTTGTTTTCTGATTATATTATACCATTTCTGCAAAAAAAATATGTAACGCAGTCACATTGATATATAAATCGTAAAGGAAATGCCTTTCGCTCAATCCGCAAAACATCGCAAATCTTTATATATAAAATGATACCATACCCGTGTCTTTCTCCGTGCAATCTGCAAACCGTAGCAGTTTTTGTTGCAAAACAAAAATGCTGCCGCATAAAGCGACAGCATTTTCTTTATAAAGGGGTCTTAAAATCTTGCGAATTAAACTTCTTCGCCGCAGAGTTTCAAGAGTTCTTCCCAACGTTTGTCAACGTCAGCCTGGATTTCAGCGATGAGTTCTTCATTGCCTTTCTTGAAGAGGTGTTTGAAACGGCCCTGTGGTTTGAGGAAGTTTTCGATTGGCTGTTTTACTTTTGGTCTGTAGCTGAGTTTGTATTCGCCGTCGATTACTTCGTAAAGTGGCCAGTAGCATGTTTCAACAGCAAGTTTTGTGATTGTCATCATATCTTCAGCATTGTATCTCCAACCACGTGGACATGGAGCAAGAATGTTGAGGAATGCTGCACCTGGTGTGTAAAGAGCTTTTTCAGCTTTTTCATGCAGGTCTTTGAAGTTGCCGATGAATGTTGTCTGTGCTACGTATGGGATGTGGTGTGAAGCGATAACTTCTGTAAGGTCTTTACGGATCTGTTTTTTACCTGGGCTGCATTTACCAACAGCAGATGTTGTTGTTTCAGCATATTTAGGTGTACCGGAAGATCTCTGGATACCTGTGTTCATGTAAGCGCCGTTGTCGTAGCAAACATAAACCATGTCATGACCACGTTCCATAGCACCGGAGAGGGACTGGAAACCGATATCGTATGTACCGCCGTCGCCGCCGAATGCGATAAATTTGTAGTTTTCTTTAACTTTGCCTTTTTTCTTAAGTGCAATGTATGCAGCTTCGGAACCACTTACTGTAGCAGCAGAGTTTTCAAATGCAGAGTGGATGAAAGAATCATTCCATGCTGTGTATGGGTAGAGACATGTAGAAACTTCCAAACAACCTGTTGCGGAACAGATAACTGCTTTGTCTTCTGGTTTCAAAGCTCTGAGAACGCCTCTAACTGCGATACCTGCGCCACAACCTGCGCAAAGTCTATGACCGCCAGCAAGACGTTCAGGTTTATTCATTTCCTGTTTAAAATTATAAGCCATTGTCTATACCTCCTACTTTCTCAAACCAAGGTAGTCGTAACCAAATGGTACGCTGCCTGCTTCAACAGCTGCGAAGAGTCTGCCGTAAGCTTCTTCGATGGATTCAACTCTAACGTCACGACCGCCGAGACCGTAAACGATGTTGAGAACTACAGCGTCTGTTCTGCCGAAGAGAGCTGCTTTAACGTCAGCACCGAGAGGGCCGCCGAGTGCGGAGTAGCCTTCAGCTTTGTCCATAACAACAACGCCTTTCATGCCGGAAAGAGCTTTAACCATTTCTTCTTCTGGGAATGGACGGTATACACGAACTTTAACGAGACCAACTTTTTTGCCTTCTGCTCTCATTTTGTCTACAGCATCTTTAGCTGTACCAGCGGAAGAACCGATGATAACCATTGCATATTCTGCATCTTCCATCATGTATTCTTCGATCATGCCATATTTTCTGCCGGACATTTTTTCAAATTCAGCTGCTACATCGTAGATAACCTGTTTTGCGTTATCAAGAGCAACTTTCTGCTGGTATTTGTGTTCCATGTAGTAGTTAGCGATGTCGTAAGGACCCATGGAAACAGCTTCTTTTTCGTTGAGAAGGTATTTTTCTGGTTCGTATTCGCCTACGAATGCTTTAACTTCTGCATCTTCGAGGAGAAGGATGTTTTCTACAGCGTGGGATGTGATAAAGCCGTCCTGGCAAGCCATAACTGGGAGCTGAACGTCTTTGTGTTCACCGATTCTTACACACTGAATGTAGTTGTCGTATGCTTCCTGTGCGTTTTCTGCATAGATCTGAACCCAGCCAGCATCACGAGCACCCATAGAGTCGGAGTGGTCGTTGTTGATGTTGATAGGACCTGTAAGAGCACGGTTGATACAGCAAAGTGTAAGTGGGAGACGTGCGGATGCTACTACATAGAGCATTTCCCACATAAGAGCAAGACCACAGGAAGATGTTGCTGTAACTGTACGAGCACCAGCAGCCTGGGAACCCATACATGCGGACATAGCGGAATGTTCGGATTCAACTGCTACGAATTCTGTGTCGATTGTGCCGTTAGCAACATATGTAGAAATGAACTGTGGAATTTCTGTTGATGGTGTGATTGGGAAAGCAGCCATAACATCTGGGTTAACCTGTCTGATAGCTATGGAAACTGCTTCGTTACCGGATAATCTTTCTCTGATAGCCATTTAATAATTCCTCCTATTCGCCGATTTTCTTGAATGTGATTGCATCAAATGGACATACTTTGTAGCAGATACCACAGCCTTTGCAGTGGTCAAAGTCAAAGTCAAGTCGTTTGGAATCTACAACAGGAATAGCGCTGTCTGGACATACAGGCACGCAGAGCAGGCACTGTTTGCATTTGTCTTCGATAAATGTTGGAACTGCAACTCTCCATTCACCTGTGTTGAAGTGTTCGGAGTTACCGGAGCCGTAAATCATACCGCCTGGTGTAAGTTCGTGCCAAGCGTTCTGTTCGTTAATGTGCTTCATCAAATTATCTTTCATAAAGCTTTACCTCCTTAAGGGAAACTCTCAATGCTTCCATGTTGCTTTCGATAACTTCTGGTTTTGTTGCGAATTTGTGTCTGAGGGAAGCTTCCATGTTGCCAAGGAATTCTTCTTCGCCCATAACGCCGCTTGCTTTAACTACTGCAGCGAGCATTGGTGTGTTTGGAATGTTTTTGCCGATTGTTGCAAGAGAAATTTTTGCAGCATCGATTGTGTAAACCTTGCCTTCGTAGCCTTTGAGCAATGGAAGAACTTCTTCTGGGTTCTTAGCTGTGTTGATAACGATAGCGCCTTCTTTTTTAAGACCAGCTGTTACGTCAACAGAAGCAAGCAATGTTTCGTCAACAACTGCTACATAGTCTGGGTAGTAGATGTTGGAGTGAACGCGGAGTGGTTCATTGCACAGTCTGTTGTAAGCTGTGATTGGAGCACCCATTCTTTCAGGACCGTATTCTGGGAAACCCTGAATATAGAGACCTGTGCTGAATGCTACGTCTGCAAGGAGGAGGGAAGCTGTTTTAGCACCCTGGCCACCTCTACCGTGCCAACGGATTTCTGTGAGTTTTTTCATTTTTAATCCCCTTTCAATTTTTGGCAATTTTATAAAAATTGTTATTCCAACAAGTTTTCTCACATATGTTCATATGCTACATATGTAAGAAAGGCTTATTATTATAAAGCAATTTAATAAACTGCATTATTGATTTGAATAAACCATCATTTTTACGCACAGATAGCCATAACCTTTCTTTGCTCATAAAAAAAAGTTATACTAAACTATACAATAAATATTTAGGTTCATCTTAAGTATAATACAAACAGCACTTTTTGGCAATAGGTTTTTTAACCTTGAACAGTCAGTAAAACAGGACATTTTTACGGATTGTTAAAAATTTAATTAAAATATTTTTTTGCCGTTTACAACTGTATGTCCATGACGCACTTTTTTTACTTTTTTTGTGCTATTTGTATAAATTAAGGCTGTTTTTTTCTACAGTCTGAATTACATTATTTTTTAAAAAACGACAGAGCAAAAGCTGCTCTGTCGTTTTTATCGTAAGTAAAAATCCGATTACTGTTTAATTATTATTTTGCAGCAACTTTGGATTTTGCACAGTCATGTTCCCAATCCCATGGGTCTTTCTTCATGCAGCCATCAGCAAATGGTACGAAGAAGGAGAGAATGAGGAACACTACGAGAAGACCCTGATACCAGAGGTTTGGAATGATTTCCATTGGGCTTACAGAGTAGCCTGCAACTGCTGCGAGGGAACCTGCTGTAAGAATCTAAGCACCGTAAGGGATAGCGCCCTGGAAGATACAGGAAACGATATCGAGGATGGATGCAGATTTTCTTGGGTCAACTTTGTATTCTGTGGAGATGCCTTTTGCGATTGGACCAACGATGATGATAGCAACTGTGTTGTTAGCTGTTGCCATGTCAGCAGCTGCTGCCAGTGCTGCAATACCGAACTGTGCGGATACTGGTCCTTTGATAAAGCCCTGAATTCTGTCCATAAGCCAGTCGATACCGCCATTTTTGGAAACCATGTAGGACAGACCGCCCATGAGGAGGGACAGACAGAATACTTCGAACATGCCTGTGAAGCCGCCGTAGATGTTCTGTGCAAAGCTGAGGATTGTGATTTCGCCGCCTACAAGACCGATGATGCCAGCGGAGAAGATACCGATTGTAAGAACAAGGAATACGTTAAGGCCGATAAGAGCAAGAACGAGAACAAGGATATAAGGAACAACTTTGATGATTTCAAAGGAAAGGTCACCAAGGTCTGCTACACCTGCGGAAGGAGCAAAGATAACAAGAAGAATAACTGTAATGATAGCTGCAGGAGCTGCAATCATACCGTTAACACGGAATTTATCCTTCATTTCAACGCCCTGAGTTCTTGTTGCTGCAATTGTTGTATCAGAGATAACGGAGAGGTTGTCACCGAACATAGCACCGCCGATACATGCTGCAAGAGCAAGTGGAACGGAAAGGCCTGCTTTGTCTGCAACGCCAACAACGATTGGTACAAGAGCAGAGATTGTGCCCATGGATGTACCTGCTGCTGTTGCAAGGAAAGCACCGATTACAAACATACCTGCAAGCAGGAACTGTACAGGGATGAATGTGAGACAGAGGTTAACTGTGGATGCAACACCGCCCATTGCGCCTGCTACTGTGGAGAAAGCACCTGCCAAGAGGTATACAACGAGCATGATGAGAATGTTTTCTTCGCCTGCACCTTTAGCGAAGTCTGAGAATTTTTCGTCCATTGTGCCTTTGAACATTGCAAATGCAATGATGATAGCAAAGAACAATGCAACTGGGGATGGGAACTGGTAGAATGCCATACCAACACCCTGTGCCTGCAGGATGATACCTGCACCAAGGTAGATAGCGATAAAGATAAGCAATGGAAGCAAAGCTAAACCGTTACCTTTTTTCTGATTATTACCCATAAAGATAATCCTCCTTTTGTAATAAGTAAACGTTTTATATTATTATAAAACTATATAATAACCTGCAAAAATCTTTTGTACAATTTATACAGTTTTGAACAGTTTTATAACAATTTTGTTTATTTTATATTACCAAACTATTAACAGTTTTTCAACCACCAGTTTTGCATAACAAGTTATCGCTTTTCAATATAACCTTATACCAATATTATCTAAAAAACAGATAACTGGATATAGAATTTAAATGCTAACATATTTTTTTTTGATGTGCTATTATAATAGTAACAAGACAAAATGACCATTTGCGGCTATGTTTCTGCGAAAGTTTTTATTAAAAATGCTATCTCAAAAACATATACCCTCAATACAGTCAGTCTTTTCGTACAGGCAGCGCATAAGCGCTTATCATATTTCAGTTTACATTTTTATAAAAGGAGTATTACTATGGATTACACAAACAAAGGTTTCGGTACAAAAGCTGTTCACGCAGGTAATGTACACGATAAACAGTATGGCGCTCTGACAATGCCAATCTACCAGACATCTACATTCGTATTTGAATCCTGCGAACAGGGTGCTGCAAGATTCTCCGGCCAGGAAGCTGGTTACATCTACTCCCGTCTCGGCAACCCAACATCTTCCGTTCTTGAAGCTAAAATCGCTGCTCTTGACGGTGCAGAAGCAACACTTGCAACAGCTTCCGGTATGGGTGCTATCTCCTCCACTCTCTGGACAGTAGCAAAAGCCGGTGCACACATCGTTGCTGACGGCACACTCTACGGCTGTACATACGCTCTTCTTGCTCACGGCCTTACAAGATACGGTGTTGAAGTTACATTCCTTGACACATCCGATATCGAAGCAGTAAAAGCAGCTCTCAAAGAAAACACAGTTGCTGTTTACCTTGAAACACCTGCTAACCCTAACCTTAAAATTGCTGACATCGCAGCAGTTGCAGAAGCTGCACACAGCTACAACCCAGAAATCAAAGTTATCTGCGACAACACATTTGCTTCTCCATACCTCCAGAGCCCACTTGCTCTCGGTGCTGACGTAGTTGTTTACTCTGCTACAAAATACCTCAACGGCCATGGCGACGTTATCGCTGGTTTCGTTTCCGGTAAAGCTGACTTCGTAAGCCAGGTTAGAATGTTCGGCGTAAAAGACATGACAGGTTCTGTTCTTGGCCCACAGGAAGCATTCCTTATCCTCCGCGGTCTCAAAACATTTGAAATCAGAATGCAGAGACACTGCGAATCCGGCAGAAAAATTGCTGAATACCTCAACAACCACCCAATGGTTGAAAAAGTTTACTACCCAGGTCTTGAAAGCCACAAAAACCACGAAGTTGCTGCAAAACAGATGCGTGACTTTGGTGCAATGATCTCCTTTGAAGTTAAAGGCGGCCGTGCAGCAGGTTCCAAATTTGTTAACAGCCTTGAACTGTGCACACTTGCAGTTTCCCTTGGCGACGCAGAAACACTTATCGAGCATCCAGCTTCCATGACACACTCCACATACGGTCCTGAAGAACTTGCTGCTGCAGGTATCCCAGAAGGTCTCGTACGTCTCTCTGTTGGTCTTGAAAACGTTGAAGATATCATCGAAGACCTCGAACAGGGCTTTGCAAAACTGTAATATTGACACATCAGTAATATCCATACAAATTTTCTACGCAAAGACAGGGCTTTTAAAAAGCCCTGTTTTTGTTTGTGCAGAGACAATTACCATCTGTACGAAACAGTCAGTAAATGCGTGATTTCGACTGCAAAGTTAACTGTTCCCTCTGCAACAATACCTGATTGTGCAATCAACCCTTGTACAGCATGCTGTCAATCCTTGTGCAAAGTTACATAAATACGCTTTAAAAATCACTCATCTTGTGTTATCTGCTAAATCGATATCCAGCTATCTGTTTTTTCGTTGACAAGTCAGGATACAGAGGTTATAATGCCATTAAATTTAATACAGCTTATTATGAGTGACGGAGGGAATTGGCCCTGAGAAGTCCGGCAACCTGCATTTGTAAGGTGCTAAATCCAACGGTAAAGCCGAAAGATAAGTTTTATGCTGTCACAGGTTTTGCCTGTGGCTTTTTTATTTTTCACAGCAGCTTACGGACACATTCAGATCTGCTGATAATGTATGGATATTATAATTTCAATAAAGGAGAAAACTTATGAACTACGAAAACAAAGGCTGGGGCACAAAAGCAGTACACGGCGGCAAGCACAAGGACACACAGTACGGTGCACTTGCTATGCCTATATATCAGACATCCACATTTATTTTTGATAACTGTGCGCAGGGTGCTGCACGCTTTGAAGGCACAGAAAAAGGCTATATCTACACACGCCTTGCAAACCCTACAACCAGTGCACTGGAAGAAAAGGTTGCTCTGCTGGATGGTGCCGAAGCAAGCCTTGCAACAGCTTCCGGTATGGGTGCTGTTTCCTCTACACTGTGGACAATCTGCCGTGCAGGTGCACACATATTGGCTGATGAAACACTTTACGGCTGTACATGGGCATTGCTGAGCCACGGCATGACAAGATACGGAGTTGAGGTTGACCTTATCGACACAACCGACCTTGAGGCTGTAAAAAGTCATCTCAAGCCAAACACAGTTTGTGTTTACCTTGAAACACCTGCGAACCCTAACCTTAAAATAACAGACATCGCTGCTGTGGCAGAAATTGCACACAGCTACAACCCTGATATCAAGGTTGTATGCGACAACACCTTTGCCTCCCCTTACCTGCAGTCCCCTCTTGCCCTGGGTGCCGACGTTATAGTTTATTCCGCAACAAAATACCTCAATGGTCACGGCGACGTTATCGCCGGCTTTGTAAGCGGCAAGGCTGACTTTATCAACGAGGTAAGAATGTTCGGCATTAAGGATATGACAGGCTCTGTGCTTGGTCCGCAGGAAGCATTTCTTATTCTCCGCGGCCTTAAAACCTTTGAAATCAGAATGCAGAAGCACTGCGAAAACTGCCGTCAGGTTGTTGAATTTCTTAAAAATCATCCAAAAATTGAAAAAATCTACTACCCCGGTCTTGAAAGCCATCCAAACCACGAGGTTGCAAAGAAACAGATGCGTGACTTTGGCGGCATGGTTTCCTTTGAAGTCAAGGGCGGCAAGCCTGCAGGTGAAAAACTGCTGAACAGCCTTGAACTGTGCACACTGGCAGTTTCTCTTGGCAGTGACGAAACACTTATCGAGCACCCTGCATCCATGACACATTCCACATACGACCCTGAAGCTCTTATCGAAGCAGGCGTTCCTGCAGGTCTTGTACGTCTTTCTGTTGGTCTTGAAAATGCTGAAGATATCATCGAAGACCTTGCAAACGGCCTTGCACAGATTTGATTTCTGAGATACATTTTCTGCATATCATTTATATATAAATAATATACTGACTTCTTGTACAGTATCATAAAAACAAAACGCAAAGCCGTCCGCAGCACTTAAATGCTATGCGGACGGCTTTTTCTGTGTTAAACCTCCAATAATATGCATATACTGATATGTATATTTTTATAAGGTGGTTTTTTAATGAACAACAACTATTGTCTTTCAGGAACAAAGATTGTAATACGCAGACTGTTTAAACAGGATACAGCAGATATTTTAAGCTGTTATGAAGAATACAACACCCTTTTCCACAATCCTGTCAGCGCAGAATATCTGGAAAACATATTCTTATGCGGAGAAATATGGGGAGCATATCTTGGCGGCAGCATTATCGGTTGCTGCTATTATTTTCCTATGGACAGCGGATTTTTCCGCAATACCGCTTTCGGCAGTGCTCTGGCAGATTTTACTGACTGCACCGGAAAGTACTACTTTATGGGCTATATGGGTATAAAGCACAAAAATATAAGCTATGGCAGCAACTGCAGCAATTTGCCAACCGAAAGCGGGCTGTATCAGGCATTTTCAAACGTGGCACAGATGCAGGCATTCCGACGGGGGCTTAAATACATTATGCATGCCTGCCCTGTTAAAAAAAGCCGCTGTGCCGAAACGCTGTTTTGCTGCGGATATTCGCTGATTAAAATACGCGGACTGGAAAATCTGGTGGTGCATTATATATATGTAAAACCTGTTTTCAACGAGGAAAACATATACGGAACAGATATCAATTCAGAACCCCTGAAAGTCTGTCTTTCCGACACAAAAAAAGTATCCGCCCTGCTTGAGAACGGATACTGCGGTGTTGATTATTCAAAAGCTGAAAACCTGCTTTATATACGCAGATTAATAGCCGATTAAAACGCCCTTTTCCATAGCATAAAAGGTTGTAAGACCTTTGCAGTGGTTAACTGTGATGTCTTCTGTACGGCATTTTGCTTTGATAAGTTCTTTAAGTCTTTCCACGGCTTTAAGATTGTTGCAGTGGCTGATAAATACAGGCTTGCCTGTCATATCCTTCTGCTCGTTCATATAGTCAACCATCTTTTCAAGTGTCTTGTCGTCGCCACGCACCTTGAACATAAGTTCAACTGTGCCCACATCACTTGCCTGTGCCACAAGATGGATGCCCAATGCTGAAACCACCTTGCCAACCAGCGGCTTCATTCTGCCTGCTTTGATAAGGTTATCAAACTTTTCAAGGGTAAACACAAGTCTTACTTCCTTTGCGTACTCCTCCACCTTTTCCACTATTTTGTCAAATGGCAGACCTTCGCCTATAAGCCTGTCGGCATAGCGTGCAATAAGCACCATTTCTCCTGCTGTTGACCAGCTGTTTACAACGTGAACATTTTTTTCGGGATATTCTTCCTTTACCATAGCTGCTGCCTGAACTGCCGCATTGTATGTACCGCTGAGGTTGCTTGTGATGCAGATGCATATAACATTGTCAGCTGTTATAAAATGCTCATAAAATGCATTCGGCGGAGGGCAGGCTGTGGAGGATGCAGATTTTTCCCTGTTCATAGCATCCAGAAGCTGCGGAACATTTATTGTGTCGTCATCCACAAACTCTTTGTCGCCAACACGGATGGTCAGCGGTGCAATCCTGAGCTCTGCATTTTTTAAATTCTGTTGTGTTGTAAGGTCGCAGCTGGAGTCCAATACAATGTTCCAAGTCATACAGTTTTACCTCTTTTTATAAATATATAGTATTTAAAACTATGTTACACCACTTTAACAATTATGTCAACCAATAAATATGCATTGACAAAAGTTTATTTTTATCTTAATATATTTTTAACGAAGTTATTATTAAAGTTTATTGGTAACAGTTTAACATACATTTGTTCAGAGGTAAAGTATTATGACAAACAAATTTCAGGATTTTCATATGCCCAGATACGACGAAATTCCGGATATTGACTTGTATATGGACCAGCTGCTGGCATACATTGACAAGGTGCTGAGCCCTCTGCTTATTACAAACAGCGAAAAAATCCTTACCACCTCTATGGTAAACAACTATGTAAAGCAGGGTGTACTGCCGCCTACAGTAAAAAAGAGATATTCCCGTGAGCACGTGATTATTCTTATGGAAATCTGTCTGGCAAAGCAGATTTATTCCATACAGGAAATCGGCAAGCTTATTGCTGTTCAGCACGCAATTTTTGATACCAGAACCAGCTATAACTATATCTGTACAGAGTTGGAAAATGCTCTTAAATGCACCTTTGCCAACGAACCTCTTATCAAGGACAGCGGCAACAGCAACCAGATGGCAAGACTGCTGGTAAGAAACACCGTTATAGCCTTTGCCCACAAGCTGCACACACAGATTCTGTGCAACGAACTTTACGAGGAACACGTAAGCGACAAATAAAAATTTTTTGTTTATAATTGCATACAGTCTTTTGAAGCAGCATACAAAACAGCACTTATAAAAACATTAATACCGCCACGGACACTTTATAGTGTCTGAGGCGGTATATTTTTTGCCTGTTTATCTGTCAAATAGGTTCTGCATTCTGTCAAAATTCTGCTGTTTTACCTTCTCTGTTTCCTCCTGTGCATAGTGGAACATACCGTCTTTAAGGTATACAAGGTCATTTTCCTTAACTTCATAGTCAAAAAACTCTCTTGCAAAAACCTGCAGATCTCCGAAAGAGTCCTCCGTAAGTACCATAGGGCCTTTTATCTGTACAATGGAATAAAACATTTTATCCTCCTGCTTTTGTCAGCAATTTATTGTGTGTTATGGAATAAACTATCGTTCCGTCTCGGAAGGTTATGCCGTATGGAATTTTATTTTTTTCCGCCAGCTTTAAAACCTCCCTGTGAGGGTGGCCGTACTCGTTTTCTTTTCCTGCCGAAAATGCGATAAATTCGGGGCGTACTGTCTCAATAAACTTCTTGCTGTTGGACGTGGATGACCCGTGATGCCCTGCCACAAAAAGTGTAACCTTGCTGTCAAAAACTTTCAGCAGTCTTTCCTCATACTCCGTCTCACCGTCACCTGTGCTGAGAAAGGTAAATTCTCCCTGAGTGAACAGAGTTGCAACCGAGGTATCGTTTACAGTAAGGTCATTGTAGGTGTCATCCAGTATTTTCAGCACACCGTTGCCCACTGTATATGTATCCCCTTTGCGTGCAGGGATAAGCTTTATCCGCTGTGTCAAGAAACAGCTCAAAAAACGAGGTTGTAGGCATATTCTGCTGTGACAGATTTGGTATAACCATATTATTTATACGGAAATTATTCATCACATCAATTATATCGGAGGCGTGGTCGGTATGAAAATGTGTAACCACAACCAGCTCCAGCTCGGTTACTCCCCAGTTGCTTAAATATGTAACCGCATCGGTATGTCCCGAAAGGGTACTGCCTGCATCTATAAGACAGTATTTGCCGCCGCTGGATATAACCGCACTGTCTGCCTGACCTGTACTGAGTACAGAAACCGAATCTCCTGCCTGATTTATGCTTACAGGGTTTGGGCTTGTGGGGCCAAAATTGCCCAGATGTGTAAGGGAATATCCTATTATTACAATCACAAGCAGGTATGTCAGCTTTAAAAACTTGCTTTTCATCGTTTGCCTTTGTGCATATCCCTGTTACGCTTCTGTGCTTCCTGCCAGTTTTTTACAGGAGCATTTTTGCGTTTTGGATTGGAAGCGGCATATGCAATTTCAGATTTTGTCTTTTTGCTGCCCACCAGCAGAGGTATAAGGTCCTCCCTGTGCACTGCTTTAAGTGCTTCCCGCACAACCTGTGAATTTTTAGGGTTATAATACTGCAAAAGTGCACGCTGTGTGGCTTTTTCCTGACTGGTTTTTGCCACATATACAGGTTTTAATGTGTACGGGTCAAGACCTGTGTAGTACATTGATGTGGACACTGTACCCGGGGTAGGATAAAAATCCTGCACCTGTTCTGGTCTTATTTTGTTCTTTGCCAGATATTCTGCCAGCAGAACTGCATCCTTAAGGGTGCTGCCCGGGTGGCTGGACATAAGGTAAGGCACAAGATACTGTTCCTTGCCGATTTTCTTTGTAATCTGGTAGAACTTGTTCTGGAATCGGTCGTAAAGGCCAAGGGCAGGCTTGCCCATACATTCCAGTGTCTTTGGTGCAAAATGTTCAGGTGCAACCTTAAGCTGACCGCTTACATGGTGCTGCACAAGCTCTTTGAAGAAGCTGTCGTCCTTGTCGTGCATTATATAGTCATATCGCAAACCGCTGCGGACAAACACACGTTTTACACCCTTGATGGCACGGATTTTACGCAACAGGCTGAGATAATCACTGTGGTCAACCTGCAGGTGCGGACAAGGAGTCGGTGCAAGACATTTTCTGTCAGGGCAAAGGCCCTCTGTCACCTGTTTTTTACAGCTTGGAATACGGAAGTCTGCTGTAGGACCGCCAACATCGTGGATATAGCCCTTAAAGTCGGGAGAAGCGGCAATTTTTTCCGCCTCTGCCAGCACACTTTCGTGGCTGCGGCTGGTTACAAAGCGACCCTGATGCATTGTGATTGCACAGAAGTTGCAGCCGCCGAAACAGCCTCGGTTATGAATGATGGAAAAGCTTACCTCCTGAATGGAGTTAAGGCCGCCCTGTTCGTCATAAATTTTTGGATATGTACGGGTAAACGGCAGTGCAAAAAGTGCATCCAGTTCCTTGCGGTAAAGTGGCTTTGCAGGCTTGTTCTGCACAAGGTACAGGTCGTTTGTCTGCTTCTGCACCACAACCTTGCCGTTGATATGGTCCTGATTTTCCATCTGCACACGGGTTGCCCTGGAATAGCTTACCTTGTCTTCGCTTACCTTTTTAAAGCTTGCACATTCGGCATAGCCAACAGGCAGTTCCCACTGCTGACCCAGCCAGCAGGTGCCGGGGATATCGTGCATTGTCTTTATATCCTCGCCCTTTGCCAGACGCTGTACAATTTCGGCAGTCTGTCTTTCGCTCATACCAAAGGACAGCAAGTCCGCACCGCTGTCCAGCAGGACAGACGGCATAACGGAATCTGACCAGTAATCATAGTGGGCAAAACGGCGCAGGGATGCCTCGATGCCGCCGATAACCACTGGCAGGTCTGGATAAGCCTCTTTTGCCAGCTGTGTATAAACTGTAACAGCACGGTCAGGACGTTTGCCCTGCCTGCCGCCTGCGGAGTAGTCATCTGTATCACGGCGTTTTTTTGCCACTGTATAGTGTGTAACCATACTGTCCACATTGCCGCTGCCGATTAAAAAACCGTATTTTGGCTTGCCAAAACGTTTGAAATCCTGGCAGTTATTGAATTTTGGCTGTGGCAGCACACAGACATTAAAGCCCAGCGCATCCACAATTCTTGCAATAACCGCAGTGCCAAAGCTTGGGTGGTCAACGTAGGCATCACCGCCCACAACCACAAAATCCGGCTGTGTAAAGCCTGCCGCTATCATTTCGTCATAGGTAATAGGTAATAATTTTTCTGTCATAATATATTATCGTATACTTATTGTTCGTTATTGTTGTTAATCATCATTTCCAGCCACTGGTTTTTTGTGATGAGCACCTGACGTGGCTTGGAGCCCTCGTATGGGCCGATAATGCCCATCTCCTCCATCTCGTCCATAATGCGTGCCGCACGGGCATAGCCCAGCTTAAGCTTTCTCTGCAGCAGGCTTGTGGAGGCCTGTCCTGCATCCACAACAGTTTCAATTGCTTTGTGAATCATCTCGTCTCGCTGCTCACCGCCGTCAGAAGCTGCTGCCGCACCGCCCTTGCTGCCTGTGGCTGCCGCAATGTTTTCCATGGAGGAAATCATTTCTTCGTTATAGTTTACAATATAGTCTGTCTTGATAAAATCAATCACCTTGCCGATTTCCTCATCACGCACATAGGTGCCCTGAACACGGATAGGCTTGGATGCACCCAGCGGCAGATAGAGCATATCGCCCATACCCAGCAGTTTTTCTGCACCGCCGCCGTCAAGGATTGTGCGGCTGTCAATCTGGCTGGATACCGCAAAGGCAATTCTTGCCGGGATATTTGCCTTGATAAGACCTGTGATTACATCAACGGACGGACGCTGTGTTGCAACAATAAGGTGCATACCTGCAGCCCTTGCCTTCTGTGCAATGCGGCAGATGTAATCTTCCACCTCTTTGCCTGCAACCATCATAAGGTCTGCCAGCTCGTCAATGATAATTGCCACATAAGGCAGTTTTTCAAGGTCTTCCCTTGTCTCTGCCAGCTTGTTGTAGCTTTTGATTTCCCTTACGCCTGTTTCGGCAAAGAGTTTATAGCGTTTTTCCATCTCGGCAACGGCACTGCCCAGTGCACCTGCCGCCTTTTTAGGCTCGGTTACAACAGGCATAAGCAGATGCGGAATGCCGTTGTATTCTGCCAGTTCAACCACTTTAGGGTCAATGAGGATAAGCTTTACCTCCTCCGGTGTGGAGCGATAGAGGAAGCTGGTGATAATTGCATTTACACACACGGATTTACCGCTGCCTGTGGAGCCTGCAATAAGCAGATGTGGCATTCTGGTAAGGTCTGCCACCACCATATTGCCTGCAATATCAATGCCCAGTGCAATGGAAAGCGGTGATGCGGAGTTCTTGAACTCCTTGCTTTCCAGAATTGTACGGATATTTACACTTGATGAAGACTTGTTAGGCACCTCTATGCCAACAGCCGCCTTGTTTGGGATTGGTGCTTCAATACGCACACCGCTTGCCGCAAGGTTTAAGGCAATATCATCAGCAAGGTTTGTGATTTTGCTTATCTTTACGCCTGCAAGAGGCTGAAGCTCGTACCTTGTAACCGACGGACCGCGGGATATATCTATAATTTTTGTCTGAACACCAAAGCTTGCAAGGGTATTTACCAGCAGCTCTGCATTGGTTTTGAGTTCTTTCTGGATATCGCCCTTTGTTTTGTTGCTGCCGCGTTCAAAAAGGGTTATCGGCGGCTTGCGGTAAACGTAAGGTTTTTCCTCTGTCTTTTCGCCCTCGGCAGAGTCTGCTTCTGTTTTTGGTGCTTCCTCCGTAAGTGCCGTCTGCTGAACTTCCTCCTCTTTTTCCTCCTCGGACGGAGAAGTAAGGTTCAGCTTTTTCATAATCTCCTCAATCTTCTGCTGTTCAAGCTGCTTTTGTTCCTGAACATTGTCAAAAGTTTCGGTAAAATTATCAATCTCGCCGATTTCTTCCTTTTCTGCAGGTGCTGCAATCGGGTCGTCAATTTCAAAATCAATCTTTCTGCTGCGTTTTTTAGGCTGTTCTGTCTGTTTTTCCGCCTGTTTTTCCTCTTTTTCTCTTTCTGCCTGCTTTGCAGCTTTTGCTGCGCGGCTTTCTTCCCTTGCTCTTTCAAGCTCGGCCTTCTGCTTTTCAGCCTCGTCTTTTGTGCGTCTGTACACATCGTAAGGGGTTGTGTCTGTAAGCATCATTGCAAAAACCGCTGTAAGCACACCTACGATAATTGCCGCAGGTGCAATACCCATATGTGTGATAAGAGGAATTGTGGCCAAAGCCGCAACACCGCCTGTAAATGTAAATGGTTTGCTGTTCTGCCACAGGCCTTTAACGGTGAGAATCCATGCCTCATGCTGTGTAAATGCAGTGGAAAGTATATGTATAAGGCTGGCAACCAGCATAACACAGATTACAGATTCCACCATCTTCCACTTTACAGGTCTGCCTTTAGCTGTAAGCACCGCAAGGTATATAAGGATAATACCAATTATATAGTTGGTTGCACCGAAAAGGCCAAAGGTGTAACCTTTAATCTGCTCCCACACGGCTTCTCCCGGCACAAAGCACAGGCCAAGCCACAGCAGGCCAAGTGCAAACATAACTATGCTCCACGCACGGTTAATTTCTGCCTTTTTCTGCTCCTGCTTGGATGGTCTGCCTCTTTTTTTACCTGTTGCAGCCGTTTTTGTGTTTTTTACGCTCTGTTTTTTTGGCATAACGTTTCTCCGTTTTAAGATTTTTCAAGAAATATATGTAATGGGCATAATAGCCCAATATAATTAAACTTACACTATATAATACCATATTTATATAAAAATTTAAATAGATAAATTATGGTATTTTGGTGTGCGGCAAAATGGTGTCGCTTTTCTGCCCGCAAGCTATTGGCGAAGCTGTCTGCCGTCATTTTTTTCGATTTCTTCATACAGAAATTCAAGTGCATCGCCTATATATCCTATCTGGTCGATAAGGCCCTCCTCCACCGCCTGCCTGCCGTCCAGCACTGTGCCCTGATCCATAATCAGCTCGCCGTTTCTGGAAATAAGCTTTGTAAATTTTGCCTTTGTTATGGAGGAATTTTTTACCACAAAGCCCGTTACACGCTCCTGAATGGAATCCAGATAATTCATGGTCTGCATTGTTGCCAGCACCGTGCCGCTGTGCCGCACAGGGTGCACCGTCATTGTGGCAGTGGGCACAATAAAGGACCGTTTTGCACTTACCGCCAGCGGTATGCCGATGGAATGTCCGCCGCCCAGTACAATGCTTGCTGTGGGCTTGGTCATGCCGCAGATAAGCTCTGCTATGGCAAGGCCTGCCTCCACATCTCCGCCCACGGTATTGAGTATTATCAGCAGTCCCTCTATATCGGGGTCCTCCTGCACAGATACCAATTGAGGTATGACGTGTTCGTATTTTGTGGTTTTTACCTGCGAGTTTGACTCGAAATGCCCCTCTATCTGCCCTATGATTGTAAGGCAGTGTATGGGATGCTTGCCCTTTGTAGTGCTGACAAGGCCGTTTTCTTCCCTTTGAAGTGTATTTTCCGCATTGTTTTCCATATTTTTTACCTCCTTTTTATGCATATTATTATATGTAAAGGCGGCTGTAATATTAAATTGTATAAACTTGTTCAAAAATTTGACAAAGTCTGTCATTAATTGTACAATAGGAGAATAAAATATTGATTGTATACAACATAAATTGAATCTGATTGAAAAGGCGGTGTAGTATGTCCAATCCAAAAGCATCTTTACCTGTTATCCGTCGTCTGCCGAGATATTTCCGATACATAACCGAGCTTAAAGCTACGGGCAAAACAAGGGTTTCCTCCAGCCAGCTGGCTGAAATTATGGGCTCCACACCAAGTCAGGTGCGTCAGGACTTTAACTGCTTTGGCGGTTTTGGTCAGCAGGGCATCGGCTACAGCATTGACCTGCTCCACGACGAAATTGAGCATCTGCTTTTCCCTAACAGCCACATTAATGCAGTGCTGGTGGGTGCAGGCAGTCTTGGTGCAACAATAGCAAACTTTGTGCTTAATGATGCCGAGGGTGTAAATCTTACTGCTATTTTTGACAACAACATCAATCTGGTGGGCAAAACACTGCACAATATAAAAATTCTCAATGCCGACACAATTGTGGAATACTGTCAGGAAAATAAACCCGACCTTATAATAGCCTGTATTCCAAAGGTGGCTGCAGAAAAATTTGCACCTGTGCTTTCCGCTACAGGTGTAAAGGGCGTATGGAACTTTACACATTACGATTTCAGCATCTACGACAAATCCCTTATTGTGGAAAATGTTCACCTGCGTGACAGCCTTATGGCGTTAAGCTATCGCATCAGCCACGCAGACGAAGAATAAGCCATACACAAAACAAATAAAAAACAAAGCCGTCAGCTTATGTAAAAAATCATAAGCTGCCGGCTTTTTTATATGTAAGTTCAGTTATACTGTCAGCCGATGTACCGCTCTGACAATTTGTCCGCAGAAAGATGTTCCTGTTTTATATTTCTATTCTATCAATCTGTCTGTCGGTTGCATTGTATTTACGCTACTGTACAGAAAAATCCTTTTCCCAGTGAAGCTGGCTTCTTTCCGTGGTTTTGCCGCCTGCCGCTGTCTGCATATATGCAAAGGACCAGTTTTCGCCAAGACCATTTTCCTGCATTATGCGGTAACCGTCGCTTTCCATAATCTGCGGATAGTACCGGTCAAGGGTGCCTGCAAAGTAGTTTACGTTAAACTCTGCCCACATGGAGGCAAGGGCGTCCTTTTCCTCCTCTGTCAGCTTAAGCTCTGCCACATTTGCATAGGCTTTCTGATATGCGGAATCAAAGTAGAATTTATTGTTGTATTCCTCAAAATTCAGCAGGTTTTCGTCGGTGCTGCCGTTTTCCTCTGCCCAGCCCTCAACATCAATTTCCTGCACGTTGTAGAACATTTTTTCCGGGGTTATACGCATAACACCATAGTGACACTGGCGGATTGTCATGCTTGCTGTGGCTATATCTGCAATGCCGCTTTCGGTTTCTTCAATATGCTGCAGATGGATATGTCCGCTTAAGTTTACGTCCACCCCGTATTTGTCATAAAGGGATATAAGCTCCTCGTTGTTCTGTATTGTGTAGGAAAAGCTGAAAGCTTCGTCGGGATAATGGTTGACAATATTCTGATGTGTCATCGCAACGATTTTTGCATCTTTATCAATTTTTGCAAGCTCTGTGTCCAGCCATGCAAGAGTTTCTGCTTCTATGCCTGTAACCCCCGACATAAAGCTTTGCGGCGTATAAACCACCGCCACATATATGTCTTTGCCCAGCTTTGCAATATAGCTGAGGCCGTCAGGAGAAACTGTGTATGCAATATCAGGACCAAAATCCTTGTAGTATTCCACAAAGTCAGCCTCGGTTGTATAGTCTGCTTTATATGAATATTCGCCCTCATAGCCGCGGCTGAAAGGATATTCCACATCGTGATTACCCGGTATAACAAGCACATCTATGCCCGCCTGCTCAATCTTGTGCAGCTTGAGTATAAAATCCTCGTGGCTGAGTTTTTCGCAGTTAAAGGTGATATCGCCGCCGATAAGCACGGCATCGGGCTTCTGGCTGATAACATCTGCCACAAAGGCATCGCATATCTGTTCGCTGTAATGGGTCATCTTGCCATCGCCTGCTTTTACCATTTCGATAAATGCATCGGAGTTGTCAGTAAGCTGCTGGGACAGATAATGCATATCTGTGGCGTGAAAAATGGTAACCTCGGTCTTTTCTTCCTTGGGGTTGCCGCCGCAGCCGGAAATCAGCATTGCCGCCGCAATTATAAGTGCTACAAGTTTTTTCATTCTGTTACCTCAAAAATCAATATATACCGCAAAAATCAGATATATTCCCTTATCTTTGAGCCTGCAAAGTAGTGCAGCTTAAGCTCTTTTGAAAGATATTCCAGAACTTTGAGCCCCCACACGCTGTTTCCCTTGGCATCAAGGCTTGGGCCGTATACCGCAATGCCGAAATTGTCCTCCACGCAGCACATTATGCCGCCGCCTACACCGCTTTTGGCAGGAATGCCCACCTTTATGGCAAATTCGCCCGAGCCGTCGTACATGCCGCAGGTTACCATAAGGGTTTTGGCAATAAGGGCATATTCGCTTTCAATCAATCTTTCGCCTGTAAAGATATCCACGCCGTCGTTGGCAAGAATACTGCCAATTCTGGCCAGGTCCACAGCGGTTACATTTACAGAACACATTTTAAAATAAAAATCCAGCGTCTGTTCAACATCTCTTTCCAGCACACCCTCACTGGCAAGCATATATGCTATGGCTCGGTTTTTCATTCCCGATGCTTTTTCCGAAAGGTAAACACGCTCGTTAAGACAGATATCCTCTCTGCCGCAAAGCCTGCGCATAAAGGCCAGAAAACGGCTGAACGGAAATTCGGCATCGATAACACCTGCAACAGCAATTGCCCCCGCATTAATCATAGGGTTAAGTGGGATGTGGGTATGTGTTTCCAGACGTACAAGGCTGTTGAAGGCATCGCCTGTGGGCTCTACCCAAACCTTGCTGAAAACCTTTTCCTTGCCGACTGTCTGCAGTGCAAGAATAAGGGAAACCACCTTTGAGATGCTCTGCATTGTAAAGAGAGTTTCGCAGTCTCCTGCCTTGTATATTTTTTTATTGTTGGCAGCAATGCACACCCCAAGGGCGTTTTTGTCCGCATTCTTAAGCTCGGGGATATAGCTTGCCACCATTCCCGTATTTTCGTATGCCTTTGCGTATTCAATTGCATTTTTTATCACAATATCAAGATTTGCCTTGTCCATATATAAAATCCTTTTCTGTTTTTTCAATACAGATTGTGCCCGATTTGCTGTGAATATATTATTTTTAATATACCATAAAAAGCCTGCAATATAAAGATTTTTGCATATAAAAATCCTTTCATTCCAAAAAGATGAAAGGATTTGTTTTTAATATATAACCGTCATGGCTATAATCAGCATATGTACGGGATAAAATGCATAGCAGAATTTTCCAAACCAGCTTTTGCTGTACCCTTTTTCGCCATTGTACAGCCATATAAACACAAGTGCCAGCAGTGCAAAGGACTGCTGAACAATATTTACAGTTGTGCCGAACATCTGCACAGGATAGTAAAGTCCGCCCAGCATCTCCACATTTATATACCACAGACACAACACCTGCCCCATAAGGCACCACCACTTTTTCCTGTGGAAAAGGTAAAAAACAATCACTGTCAGCACACCTGCGCCGTAGTAATCGCTCATAACTATATGGCCGATAAGCCAGCCGAAAGCACAGGAAAATACCACCGCAGGCACAGTAAGCCATATTTTGCCTTTCTGCCGCACGGTTTCGATAAAGTGGATAAGCAGCAGACCAAAAATCAGTGTCCATACAACATTCTGATGGAACGGATACAGCACAGTGCTTGTATACATAAGATTAAAGGGTATTTCGGAAATGATTGCCAGCAGAAAAAGCCGCTGCAGATACCGCCATACATTTTTTGTGCGGAAATATCCCTCCGCAACCATAAATGCAAAAAGCGGAAAAGCCATACGTCCCACACAGGTAAGCCAGTCGTTGCCCGGAATAACCTTTGCCCACAGATGGTCACAGAGCATAAACACCATGGCAAGTATGTGCAAACCTGCAGATGTTATGCCGTATTTGTGCTGTTTTTCCATAACTGTTCCTTTCTGCCGCCGCTGCAGCCGACTGTTTTGCCAATGTAATTTAAAACCAAAGGCCTGCCAAAAGCTTTGAAAATATACTGGCAAGCCTTTTTGTTATGTTACTGCTTAAATATTAAGGATATGTGATAAACGGCATATTTTTACAGGGTTCCTTTAGCCGAAGGATTTAAGATAACCTATTTCCATCTGTTCTCCCGAGAACTTTGCAAAATCCTTATCTATAAAGTCAGGTGCATCGTTGCCCGAGATGTAGTATGCCATATAGTCGTAATCTCCAACTTCACTTTCGCGGAAGTCTACATCCTCATCCATAAATATTACAGCGTAGAAGCATTTTTCCTGTGCAGGGGCATAAAGTCTGGTTCTGCTTGTTGACGCAAGCTGCCCAAGTTCTTCTGCCTCTGTATAGGTTTTTACACGGTCTGCTTCTTCCCAGCGGACAGTTTCGGCAAACTCAAACTGTTCAAAGCTTGTGTTTGTTCTGTAGTACGGAGCCTGTCTGCTTTCTCTGTACGGATAGTAGGTGTACATTACCACCGCTTTCATGCCCTCGGGCATTGTGATAGCTGTGTACTGTTCAAGGCCAATCTGTTTAAGTGCGGCAATTGTGTTGATGCAGTCCTCTGTTACATCAAACAGCACCCCGTGGTAGAGAGCCATTGCATTATTTTCTTTTGCATGATAGTATGCTTCTGTGGTTTCCATCACTGCAACCTTCGGTGCCCTGATGCTGTTTATAAATGGCTGCGGAGTATTGATGTATTTTTCTATCACATCAAGGTCGTCGGAATAGTTAATGCGTATGCGGGCAAGCACAGGACCTGTACGCTGGTCTTTCATCTGACGGGTGATATTGAGCGTATCTTTTGCGATGGCCTCGTAAAGCAGTGCCTTGTCCTCATCGCCGAGTTTTACAGTCTGCATATTTTTGCCAAAGCCGTCAACAATGTCAAAGCTTTCCACTGCCTCGCTGTCTGTTTTGAAAACAGGATAAAGCTGTGTTTTAAAGCTGTCAAAGTCTTCAAGTGCCGCCAATGCCTTAAGCACATCCACAGGCACTTCATCATTGTAGCCACGCACAACAGTTCTGCCGCCGTTAAGTGTGTACTGGATTGTAACATTGCGGTACATAACCTGTATATCGGTTTTATCTATGGCGTTTACTATTGTCTCGTGTATATCCTTTACCGCCTCGATTTCATCAGCGGCAGAAAATTCGACAGTCTGATTGTCTGCATAGGTTGTATACAAATCTCCGTATCTGTTGTAATCCAGTTTGCTGATTTCGCCGTAATCGCCCGAATAGTTTACTGTAACGGATTTGATATCGGCAGAGTCTGGAATATATTTTTCGTAGCCAAGGCAGCCGCTGTCTATACAGAACAAAAATGCAACTGTCAGTACAAGGCTTGCACCAAGGCCCATAAGTCCGCGTTTTGTCGGTTTTGGGTTGCGGGAAACAACGGCATTGAACACAAGATAGATTGCAACTGTGAAGACACAGCTTGTAATGCCGATGTGGAGTATGCTGTCCCAGCTGGAGCCGAATATCATCTGATAGAAGAAACCGAAGAATATGCCGCCGCCAACCGATGCCGCAAGGAGAATAAACTGGTAAAGTGGGCTTTTTGTGCTTGCGCTCTGTGCAATTTCGCTTTTGCGGCGGGTGTACAGCCTGCAGGAAAGTGCCATTATAAGTACAATTGCCGCAACGTAGATGCAGTTGAGCAGCCAGCCCTGGCTGAAGCTGTCAGAACGCATAAAGGTTTCGTACATCATGATGGCAGGAGAAAATTTAACCGCTGTGTACAGCACCTCTTCGCTTACTGCAAAGCCCATAACAAATTCTTCCATAAGGAAGCAGATAAGCCCTGTATAGGCAGGTACAATTGCAAGGAATGCGGCTGTGAACACCACGCTGTCAAGGCTTGCATTGCAGCATACACAGCAGAAGAATGTGATTGCACAGATAACCACCGTTACAAGTGCCACACGCAGCATCTCCACAGCAATTTCAAGGGGCTGGAAACCCAGCACAACTGTGCCCGAAACCATAACGATTCCGTAGCAGATAAACTGCACCAGCAGCAGCACTGTAACTGCCGCCGCAAAGTTTGCCATAAGCATCTGCGGGCGTTTTACAGGCAGGGCGTGGAATACATCCACCGCCTTTTTATTGTGCATAAAGCTGTTTACATAGGTGGAGATAAGTATTGCAGCTGCGATAACCACCGCAAAGTACAGCAGTGCGGCAACGCTTGTGTAAATTTCGGGGTCGCCCTCAAAGCCGTAATAGCTGTAGCCCAGCTGCAACCTTGTCACCGCTTCCATTGCCTCCATAATATATGTCATAGGGAATGTGATAAAGCTTATCAGCAGATAGATTATGCCTATGCCTCTGATACGCCGCAATGCACTTTTATAGAGAGATAAAAACAGTTTTTTATCAGAATATAATGCTGTTTGTGTCATAACCTATCGCCTCCATTTCGTATACAAATACCTCTTCCAGTGTAAGAGGGATATAATCCACAAAAACAGGATTGTATTTGCCCATAAATTTTTCTGCCTCGTCGCAGCCCATTGCACAGGCAATTGTGTAAACACTGCCGCTCTTTTTGACAGAAAGAATTTTATCGTTTTCAAGTTCTTCAAGACGGATTGTGCTGTTTTTTTCCAGTGCAAGCTGCACCTTGCAGAAGCGGTCTGACAAAGCATCCATTGTGTGCTGCATAATCAGTCTGCCCTTGTGGAGAATGCCCACTGTGTCGCAGAAGTCCTCCAGCTCCCTTAAGTTGTGGCTGGAGATGATAACCGTCATATCGTTCTGCAGCACTTCCTCCGCAATAAGCTTTCTTACTGCCACGCGGATAACAGGGTCAAGGCCGTCAAAGGCTTCGTCCAGCAGCAGATATTTTGGCTGACAGCTCAGTGCAAGGATTATTGCCGCCTGACGTTTCATGCCTTTGGAGAATGTTTTTACCCTTGCCTTTTTGTCAAGTGGAAAACGGCTTGCCAGCTGTTCGTATTTTTCCTGATTCCATGTAGGATAAAGGCCTTTGTACATAAGGCTCATATCGTCCATGCTGCTGTTTGGCAAAAAGTACATATCATCACTTACAAAGAAAACCTTGTGCTTTGCCTTTACATTTTCATAAACCTGATCGCCGTCCACCGATACTGTGCCCTCGTCTGCATAGTAAACACCGCTTACAGTACGCAAAAATGTACTTTTGCCGCTGCCATTGGTGCCCACAAGGCCATAGATGCTGCCCGGCTGGATTTCTATATTAAGGCCGTCAACCGCAACTTTATCGTCAAATCTTTTGGTATAGTTTGTTGCTGTTATCATACCTTGTCCTCCTCTGAGAATATTTTTTCCACACAGGCCATAACCTGTGCCTTGTCTGCCCTTGCCTCCTTAAGCTGTTTTAAGGCTGCTTCCAGATGTTCAAAGGCCTGGTTTACTTCCTTTTGCTTTACGGAATTTATATCGTTTACAAAGCTGCCTTTGCCTGCAACGGAATATATAATCCCTTCCTTTTCCATATCCTGATAGGCTTTCTGGATTGTGTTTGGATTTACGCCCAGTTCTCTTGCCAGACTGCGTACAGACGGAAGCTGGGAGTCCTGCTCCAGAACGCCTGCCATTATCAGCTCAAGGGTTTTATTTTTGAGCTGTTCGTAGATTGGCACACGGCTTTTCAGGTCAAGTATAAACATACGCCTCTCCTTCCTCTTTTTTTATTTTAATAAGCAGAAGAGATATCACCCAATATAATCTTTAACTGCTGTATTACTGTTTGGCCAAACTGTATTAGTCGTTATAGTACAGTTATTACAGTTTTATAATATCATACTGAAAAAAATATGCAAGCAATCTTACAATTTTTTACAACTTGTACACATTTAAAGTGCAATTTTTCACACATTTATATACCATATGTAATATTTAGTCACAATATAACTAAAAGTGACAATAAAATACCCTCCGTACCGCCAATCGATACGGAGGGTGTATTTATGTTTTTACGGTATTTGCACTGTGTTTTTCAGTATTGTGTACTGTAATTTTCAGTGTTGTGTACTGTATTTTACAGTGCGGCTGTATTGCACGGCAGTACACTTCGATTATTTTTTGATAATCTGTGGGCCCTGTGGTGTATCTTTAACTTCGTAGCCCATTGCTGCCAGTTCGTCACGGATCTGGTCTGCACGTGCCCAGTTCTTTTCTTTTCTTACTGCTGTTCTTTCTTCTACAAGAGCTTTAACCTCTGCAGGAATTTCGTCCTTGTTGCGGTTGTAGAGAATGCCGAGAACCTCTGCCATTTCGTCAAATACTTTTGCAGCATGTTCCAGAGCAGCTTTGGACTGTTCCTTGCCGTTTACATTGATGAATGTAACAAGTTCAAACAGTTTGGAGAGAGCATCTGCTGTGTTGAGGTCGTCGTCCATAACAGCGATAAATTCGCCAACAAGTCTGTCTGCTTCAGCAACTATTTTCTCTTCGCCTTCGCCTGCGTGGCTGATAAGGAAGTCCAGATGTTCTCTTGCTGTGTAAAGTCTTTCAAGGCTGGATTTGCACTGGTCGATAATTTCTCTTGTAAAGTTCAGTGGTGAACGGTAGTGTGCTGTAAGGAGGAAGTAACGGATAACTTCGTAGCCAACCTGTTCAGCAATTTCTCTTACTGTAAAGAAGTTGTTGAGGGATTTGGACATCTTCTGGTTATCAACGTTGAGGAATGCGTTGTGCATCCAGTAGTGGCTGAATTCGCAGCCGTTTGCACATTCGCTCTGTGCAATTTCGTTTTCGTGGTGTGGGAAGATAAGGTCTTCGCCGCCGCAGTGAAGGTCAATTTTATCGCCAAGGTGTTTTTTGCTCATTGCGGAACATTCGATGTGCCAGCCCGGACGGCCTTCGCTGAATGGGGATTCCCATTTTGGTTCGCCCGGTTTGGAAGCTTTCCACAGTGCAAAGTCTGCAGGGCTTTCCTTGATGTCGTCAACAGCAATTCTTGCACCGCTTTCCAGTTCTTCCAGCGGGTTGTGGCTGAGTTTGCCGTATTCGCTGAAGGAGTGTACACGGAAGTAAACGTCGCCGTTGTCAACGCGGTATGCGTGGCCTTTGTCGATAAGTGTCTGCACAATATCGATAATTTCAGGGATTGTGTCGGAAACGCGTGGGCGGCTTGTTGCAGGTTTTACATTAAGGCCTTTAAGATCTGTGTAGTATTCGTTTTCGTATTTTCTTGCAACAGCTTCAAATGTTGTGCCGTCTTCGTTTGCCTTTTTGATGATTTTGTCATCGATGTCTGTGATGTTGGAAACGTAGTTTACATTGTTGCCGCGGTATTCAAGGTATCTGCGGAGTGTATCAAAGATAACTGCAGGACGTGCGTTGCCGATGTGCACAAAGTTGTAAACTGTAGGACCGCAAACGTAGATTTTGTATTCACCTTCCACCTGTGGGATGAATTCTTCTTTTTTGCGTGTGAGAGTGTTGAATATCTTCATGTGTGCCATAGATTATTCTCCTTTTACTTTTGAAAATGGTTTATATTGATGTGTTCTTATCACGATAGTTGCCGCTGAGCGAAAGAGAAATGTGATATATACCGCAGTGTGTGCCAAAGCACCCTGCTGCACCATTTTTCCGTGATAAATAAAAAACGCCTTCATCTGCATAAAAACAGACGAAGGCGATAATACACAAATTACCACGGTTCCACTTCGGTTTATAACTCGGGCTCCATATAACGGTGGACACCGCACAAGGCTAATATTCTTTGGGAAGTTCGCCCTGTGTGCTTTCAAGTGCATTGGGCAGCTTATTGTCCTTAAGGCGCTTTCAGCGGGTCACGCCTATTCTCTGTCAAGGTTTTACACTGCTTACTATTCTTGATAATAACGCATTTCACATATACAAATATAATATCAGTATGGGCCTGTTTTGTCAATAAAAAACAGCTGTATTAACCCTTTTGTAAACAATAAACGGACAGCATTTCTGCCGTCCGTTTTTTCGTTATTTTGCATTTCTGATAAGGTCAAAGTTAGGGATGATATACTGCATACCGCTTACCACTGTAAGCGCTGCCATAATCCACATAAGACCATTTGTTATAAGGTTCATCCATGCGTATGTTTCTGCGCCCATAATATCAAGTGCAAACAAAGCCATTGACAGCAGACCAAGCATGCTTGCAACCATCTGGAACACTGTTTTTGCTTTGCCCATCATACCTGCAGCAATAACCTTGCTGCCCTTTGGGTTTGCCGCCGCAATAAGGCGGATGCCGCTTACTGCAAATTCCCTTGCAAGAACAATGCAGATTACAACCTCGTGGCAGAAGCCGTTGAGGCAAAGGTAGATAAGTGCCACCGTTGTAAGCAGTTTATCTGCCAGCGGGTCCATAAATTTGCCGAAGTCTGTTACCATATTGTACTTTCTTGCAATGCTGCCGTCCAGATAGTCTGTGAAGGATGCTGCTGCAAAAACAACAAGACCGATAAGATAGCTGTACGGATTGTCAAGGTACATAAATACCATAAAAACAGGTACAAGCACAAATCTCAGAAGTGTGAGTTTATTAGGTAAATTCATAATAAATTCTCCTTAAACAAGTTCTGCATAAAGGTCGTAGATATCGCTCTGTATAACCTTTACACGAAGGATGTCGCCCATTTCCACATCGCTGTCGCCGTCGATATAAACTTCGCCGTCAATTTCCGGTGCGTCGTATACACTGCGGCAGATCCAGATGCCGTTTTCGCTGTCGTAGTCGTCCACGATAACGTCAATTTCCCTGTCCACCAGCTTCGCCTGACAGTTTGCCATAATGTCTGTCTGCATAAGCATAATTGCATCTGCACGCTGCTGACGGATTTCAACATCAATCTGATTTTCCATCTTTGCGGCAACTGTGCCGTCTTCTTCGGAGTATGCAAAGCAGCCCAGACGTTCAAACTTTGTTTCCTTCACAAATTCATACAGCTCCTCAAATTCTTCCTGTGTTTCGCCGGGATATCCTGTGATGAGGGTTGTACGGATGGAGATGTGCGGAATTGCTTTTCTCAAGCGTGCAACAGCATCCTTGATGATTGCTGTGCCGCCCTTGCGGTTCATACTTTTAAGCACTCTGTCGTTTATGTGCTGGATTGGCATATCAAGGTATGGCACAACCTTTGGATTGTTTGCCATTTCTTCGATAACCGCATCAGAAAGGCGTTCAGGATATGCATACATAAGGCGTATCCAGTCGATGCCGTCAATTTTGCCGATTTCGCTGATAAGTGTATGTAATCTGCCCTCGCCGTAAAGGTCTTCGCCGTAGGCAGTAATATCCTGTGCAACGATGATAATTTCTCTTACACCTTCATCAGCAAGGAATTTTGCTTCTTCCACACAGCTTTCGATTGCACGGCTGCGGTGCGGGCCGCGTATCATAGGAATTGCGCAGTAGTGACAGCAGTTGGAACAGCCTTCTGCAATTTTGAGATATGCGTAGTGCTTTGGTGTGGAGATAATGCGTTTTGCTGTGATGTCAAGGTCGGTCTTTCTGCCGTAGCGGCACACTTTTTCGCCCTTTACAACACTTTCCACAATATCGCAGATATCACTGTTTGAGCCGATGCCCACAACAGCGTTGATTTCGGGGATATCATTTATTATTTCGTCACGGTAACGCTCTGCCAGACAGCCTGTAACCACAATTTTAAGCTTTGGATTTTCCAGACGTGCTTCCACTGCATTGAAGATATTTTCGATGGCTTCTTCCTTTGCAGAGGTAATAAAGCCGCAGGTGTTGATGATGCATACATCCGCCTCGGTCATATCTGTTGTGGTTGTGTGGCCTGCCTTGAGCAGTGCGTGTGCGATTATATCGGCGTCCACCTGATTTTTTGGGCAGCCGAGAGATACTAAAGTTATAACCATTAATATTCGTCCTCTGTTTCAATTTCCAGCGAACGCAGTGCAGATTTTATATCGCCATAGCTGAAACCTTTACGCATAAGTGCGGCGATAACCTTTTGGGGATTGTCCAGTTTTGAGGCATATTTTTTCTCAATAATATACCGCAGGTTTTCTGCCTGTGTATCGCTGTCGTATGTTGCTATACAACATTCTATTATATCTTTATTTATACCCAATGTCAAAAGTTTGGCACGGGTTTCACCTAAAGAACACTTTTTTACCGTTATAAGGTACTCTGCCTTTGCCCTGCAGTACTCCCCGTCATTGATAAGACCAAGATTTTCCAGCTTGTCGCAGGCGGCCTCGGCACAATCCTCGTCAAAATTTCTGCACAGTTTTGTAAACAGCTCCCTGCGGCTGTGGCTGCGGCAGGACAAGAGGCTGTATGCTTTCTGCACTGCCTTGTTTGTATTGCTTTTTTCGTAAAGCAAAGTAAGCTCCTGCTGTGAAAAGCAAGAGCCTATCTCTATTTTATATTGTGCCAGCAGCATATCGTCCACCGAAAAGAGAAACCCGTTGTCGGTGAAAAGTGCATTGAGGCCTTTTTTTGTTTTTGTAATATCTGTGATTGTAATACTATTCAACATCTATATCAATATTTGCACTGCGTCTTCTTGGTGCAGGCTTTTCTTCCTTGATTTCTTCAGCTTCGGCTGGGGCAGTCTCGGCTTTTCTTGCGGCAAGGCGGTTGACTGTCTTTTTGTTTTCTTCTGCCAGTTTTGCAAAAACCTTGTCCTCGATTTCCTGTGCAAGTTCAGGATTCTGGATAAAGTATTCCTTGATGTTGTCACGTCCCTGACCAAGCCTTGTCTCGCCGTAGCTGAACCAGGAGCCGGATTTCTGAACGATGCCCATATTTACACCGATATCCAGAATTTCGCCAACCTTGGAGATGCCCTGACCAAACATAATGTCAAATTCTGCTTCCTTGAACGGAGGAGCAACTTTGTTTTTAACAACCTTTGCTCTTGTGCGGTTGCCCACAACTTCGCCGCCCTGTTTAAGGGATTCAATTCTTCTTACGTCAATACGCACAGATGCATAATATTTAAGTGCACGTCCGCCCGGTGTAGTTTCCGGATTGCCGTACATAACGCCAACCTTTTCACGCAGCTGGTTGATAAACACAACAACTGTGTTTGTCTTGCCGATGGAGCCTGTAAGCTTACGGAGTGCCTGGCTCATAAGTCTTGCCTGCAGACCAACGTGGCTGTCGCCCATTTCGCCTTCGATTTCAGCACGGGGAACCATTGCAGCAACAGAGTCCACAACCACAACGTCAATAGCACCTGAACGCACAAGTGCCTCGCAGATTTCCATTGCCTGCTCACCTGTGTCAGGCTGGGAAACAAGGAGAGAATCTATATCCACGCCCAGTGCACCTGCATAGATTGGGTCGAGAGCGTGCTCAACGTCGATAAATGCAGCTGTGCCGCCTTTTTTCTGTGCTTCTGCAGCAATGTGGAGGGCAATTGTGGTTTTACCTGAGGATTCAGGGCCGTAAATTTCCACCACACGGCCTCTTGGCACACCGCCGATACCCAGTGCAACGTCAAGGGAAAGAGAGCCTGTGGAGATTTTGTCCACATTCATTGTAACATTTTCGCCAAGGCGCATAATTGCACCTTTGCCGAACTGTTTTTCTATATTTGCAAGGGCTGTTGCCAATGCCTTTTCTTTGTCGGAAGCTACTGCTGCGGACTGAACAGGTTTTTTAGGCTGTGCCATAAGGATTCTCCTTTATATATCAATTTTAATTTTAACAACTGTTGGTTGTTATTATATTATCATATATTGACAGAAACTGCAAGTATATTTTGAAATATTTTCCTTGTTTTGCATTTTAAAATTCTGCTGTACACTGCAGTTTCTGTGCCACTGCACCGCGGGCATTGCCCCCAAGGTCCACTATTTCTTTTATTATAGTATAACCTTCCTCTGTGAGAATATTTCTCACAGCCTGCTGCTGATCATAGCCGTATTCATACACAATATATCCGCCTTTTTTAAGCACTCTGCGGTAGTTTTGGGAAATATACCTGTAAAAAGCAAGGCCCTCATTCTCTGCAAAAAGTGCCATTTCCGGCTCAAAGGAAACCTCTTTCTGTATGTTTTTCTTTACATCGGGATGGATATACGGCGGATTGGAGATTATAACATCCACGCTGTTTTCCATAAGGGTTTTGTCATATTCAAAGATATCTGCCTTTATCGCTGTGACGGAAAGCTGTGTGCAGGCAATGTTCTTTTCCAGATAGCCAAAAGCCTCATCGGATTTTTCCACCGCTGCAACCTCTGCCTGCGGACAGAATTTTTTTACAGCAAGGGCAATACAGCCGCTGCCGCTGCACAGATCGACAACCTTTGGTCTGTCCAGCTTTTCTATAACCTCAAAGGCAGCTTCGCATACGGTTTCGGTGTCCTGACGGGGTATAAGCACACCCTCGCCCACATACAGATTCATATCAAAAAACTGCCATCTGCCAAGTATATACTGCAGCGGATATCCCTCTTTGCGTTTTTTGGCATACTCCAGCAGTTTTTCTGCATCAGCTTTGGAAATGTCTGCCGCAAAAAGCTCGATGCGTTTTCTGCCAAGCACATATTCTATAAGCTGATTTGCCTCAAAGGCAGCATCGCTGTTGGGGTTTTCTGCCATTATTGTGCACATCTGTCTGTAGAGAGTGTTTATTACCATTTATCATCTTCCTTTGATTCGGGGATAACCTTAAGTGTGGCGGCAATTGCAACCTCAATCATATCGTCATCAGGCTCAAGGGTTGTAAATTTCTGGAAGAAAAGGCCCGGTGCTGCCAGCACCTTTGTGCAGGCGTTTTCGTGTCTGCCTGTAAATTTGAGAATTTCGTAAGCTATGCCCACAACAAGAGGCAGAAACAGCAGTTTGAGTCCCACACGGGCAATGGTTGAACTCCACGGTACAAAGCTGAACACAAGGATACTTACGATAATAACGATAAAGAGAAAGCTTGTGCCGCAGCGTGGGTGAAAACGGCTTTGCGGTCTGATGTTTTCCACAGTAAGTTCAAGCCCTGCCTCGTAGCAGGCAATGGTCTTGTGTTCTGCGCCATGGTACATAAACAGACGCTTTACATCGTCAAGATAGGTGATGCCCCAAAGGTAGATAAAGAAGATAACCAGTTTGAGCACACCCTCCAGCACTGCCTTGAAAGCCCCCAGTTCCACAATGCCCGAAACAAAGCCTGTAATAACTGTAGGCAGCACCATAAACAGCACCAGTGCCAGCATACCGCCCAGCACACCTGCCACCATTGTAAGAAAATCCGATGCCTTTTTGCCGAATTTTTCTTCCAGCCAGATTTCGAATTTTGTTTTTTCGTTTTCGTCCTCCAGTGCAATATTTGCACTGAACATAAGACATTCGTAGCCTGTTACAAGGCTTTCGATAAAGTTGAACATACCTCTTACCACAGGGATTTTAGAGAACTTGTTCTTTTTTGTCTCCTCCTCACGCACTGTAATTTCCCCGTCGGGACGGCGTACAGCCGTGGCTGTTATATGAGGACCTTTCATCATAATGCCCTCTATGAGAGCCTGTCCTCCGATTGATGTTTTGTGTTGTGACATTATTTTCCTTTCATTGTACGCACTGTCTTAAATGTAAAGCGCATACTTGTATATTTCCCATACTCGCTTTCTATATCAAAGGTGCCGCCGTGGAGGGCAACAATTTCGGTTACAAGTGCAAGGCCGATACCGCTGCCTCTTTTTGCACCCTTGCCTTTATAGAACTTTTCCTTAACCTTGTTTATATCGTCGGGGTGTATGCCCTTGCCGTAGTCCTTTACCTCTACTGTGGCAGTTCCCTGCTGTTTATCGCTGAAAATATTTACCTCCACAACAGAGTTTTCAAAGGAATATTTAAGTGCGTTGTCCAGCAGGTTTACCATAACCTGTTTGATGCGGCTTTTGTCCGCAATAACAGGGATAAAGGTGTCCGGCTCGTCAAATTTTATGGTTATACCCATACTTTCCGCCTGCGGTGTATACATTATAACCGCATCGTAAACCTCGGCCACAAGGTCCAGCTTTTCTTTTGTAAGGATAAGTGCCGAGTTCTGCAGACGGGAAAAATCCAGCAGATTTTCCACCATTGAGTAAAGGCGGTCTGTCTCGGTAAGGATTATCTCTGTGCCCTTTTTCATGGTGGCAATATCGGTGGTATTGTCCATGGTTTCTGCCCAGCCCTTTATTGCGGTAAGCGGGGTACGCAGTTCGTGAGAAACCGAGGATATAAACTCGTTTTTAAGCTCGTCATTTCTGCCCAGCTCCTGTGCCATATGGTTGATGGAGCTGCAAAGCTGACCGATTTCGTCGTTGTATGTTGCATTGTCAATGCGTGCGCTGAATTCACCGCGGGCAATCTTGTCCGCTGTGTCACGGATGGAACGCACAGGGTTAACAATACTTTTTACAAAGTACATACCCGACATTGTACTGAAGGTTATAATGGCGGCCGCTGTAAGGACTGCAAATGCTATAATCACACTGATTTCCTCGTCCACGCGGTCAAGGGAGGTAACAATTCTTACACCGTATACCTGTCCTGCCTCCTCGTCAAACAGACAGGTTGCGCTCATTATCTTTTCATCCAGCTGGGATTTGTAGGTATTTATGTATATTTCGCTGTCAGAGCCAACTGCCAGGGTAAAATCTTCGGCGTGCTGCCTGCCCACAGGGTTAAGACCGGAGGACGTTGCCAGTATGCCGCCCCTGTCGTCCAGCAGCATTATCTCAAAGGTTTCCTTTTCAGAAAATTCGCCTGTAAGGCGGAACATAAGCTGCTGCTTTTCCTCGGCCGTCATTCTGCCCGATGCCTTAAGCGTGCCCTCCATTGTATTTATACGGTTGGTAAGGGCTGTCTGTGCGGCAGAATAATAGCTGTTGCGGAAAGTGATTACCAGAAAGACCTCTGCCACAATAAGCAGGGCTATGATTATGAGCAGACTGCCCTTAATCCATCTTTTTGTAATACTGTTCATACCGTCTTACACACTCCAGCGGTAGCCGTAGCCCCAGATTGTAACAATATGCTGCGGATTGGACGGGTCTTCTTCGATTTTTATACGCAGACGGCGGATATTTACATCCACAATTTTTACATCTCCGTAATAGTTTTCGCCCCATACACCCTCAAGGATTTTTTCCCTTACCAGTGCTGTGTCCTTGTTGCGGAAAAACAGCTCCATGATGCTGAACTCCACACTTGTAAGGTCAATCATCTGCTTGTTTTTGTAAAGCACACGGCTTTTGAGGTCCAGCACAAACGGACCTGACTGCAGTACTTCTTCGCTTGCTGCAGGGGTGCTGCCGCGGTTAAGTCTGCGCAGCAGGGACTCCACCCTTGCCAGCAGTTCCTGTATACCAAAAGGCTTTGTTATATAATCATCCGCACCTACAGAAAGGCAGGTTACCTTGTCGTACTCCTGACTTTTTGCCGAAACCATTATTATACCCATGCTTTCGTTGTGTTTTCTTATATGCTCGCAGAGGTATATGCCGTTCATCCCCGGCAGCATAATATCCAGCAGGGCAACGTCAAACTGTCTGCCGCCGTTAATCAGTGTTATTGCATCCTCTGCATTTGTTACCCTTGTAACGTTGTGATGTGCCATTTTGAGGTTTATTTCCACAAATTCGCCTATGCTAAGTTCATCTTCAACTATAAGTATTTCAGCCATAATTTTAACCTTTCTGCATTATCCCAAGTATGTTACGCTTTTGAGTATATGCTGTATCTCTGACAAATCCACCTGCTTTTCAAAGCTGAGATGCCAGGTTTTTGTATCCTTGTAAACAATATATGAGTAAGCACCCGTTTCGATATCGTTGCGGTATTCCACCTGTGTTACCGTAAGCAGAAGCTGTGCTTCTTCGTCTTCATTTTCAGCTTTACGCAGTATCTGCCAGCTGTCTGCGTTATATTCTGTAACTATATTGTTCTGCCAGCTGTCTGGTATTGCCACAAACAACCCCTGCTGTGTATCGTAAATGCCTATGTAACTGCGTACAGGCTGTTCAAGAGTGTAGTCTGTCCACTCCACAGTTTTAAGCACCGCAGGCTCCTCTGTACGCTCCTCCTGTATTACCGACGGGGTTTCAATATATCCGTCGCCGTCTATATCCACACAGTTAAGGTCTCGGGTATACTCCCACCATTTGCTTACAACCGTCTGCTGGAAAGCATCGTACATTTTGCCGCCGTCACGGAAAACCATACCCTCTGTGTGCATCTGGTTGTAGTCGTCCCGATAATCTGCATACAGCACAGTTTCGCCTGCACGGCTCTGTGCCAGAGTAAATCTGGTAATATCTATATTGTAGTGTCTCAGCAGACGTGTGCCCACAACCTTAAAACCGCCGTCTTCGCTGTAGGAAAGGGAACGCAGACGCATTCTGCCGTCAGAGGTGCGGTTTGTAAGTATAACATCGTCGCAGCCGTCGTAGGTAACATCCCCCACAATTATATCCTGACAGCTTTCCACATATTCGCTTTCTTCCGCATCAGAGCCTGTAAAGTAGGCCGCAAAGAAGTTTTCGTCAATATTGGCGGTAAGATAACCCACCAGCAGCTGTTTTGTATCTGTGCCGTCAAGTGTCACCGCGGAGAAATAGAAAACCTCTGTACCCAGCCCCTCCTTGTCGGAAACTATGCTCCACTTTTCGTCATCGTAGGAAAGGACAGCCATACGGATATTTGCCCCCTTGTTGAGAGCATAATAGAAAACCACAGCCTCATCCTTTTCATCCCCATTGATATCTATAAGCTGAACAGGAGAGGAATATCCCTGTTGTGATGAATGCTTAAGTGTAATATTTTCGCCTATATGATTATCTATGGCCTTAACAATTTCACTTTCGGTCTGGGAAAATTTAGGTGCGGAAAGCAGGCTTGTGATATTGCTTCTGCCCCACATACTGTTGCAGCCTGTAAGTGCGAGTATAAGTGCCATACACAACAGCACAATCAGTCTTTTTATAGGATATCCCCCCTTTTAATTTTTACATATTAATATATTTTACCACTAATAACATTTTGGTGCAACAAAACAAGGGCGTTAAATTGCATATAAACTTATATATATAATCATTGCACCTGCCGCAAAGCCTGCCGCCGCATTAAGCCTGCCTGCCAGTTTTACCGACGCAGGCACAAGCTCGCAGACAGAAATCTGCAGCATCATGCCACCCACCGCTGCAAGCACAGCACCGATAAATGCCCCGTCTGCCATGCCCCCAAAAACCAGCACCGCCGCCATACCGCCTATAAACTCGCTTATTCCCGCAAAAAAACTGCGTGCAACAGCCTTTGCCCCCGAGTGTGTAAGGTACATAACACCGCTTGCCACCACAATGCCCTCGGGAATATTGTGCAACGCCACTGCCACTGCCATCTCCAGGCCAAAACGCATATCCTCCATGGAGGAAAACACCGTAAGCATACCCTCGGGCAGATTGTGCAGCACCATAACTGCTGTGGTAACAAGACTGATACGCACAGCAGAGGTATATTCCTTTTTGTCCTTATAAATGTAATCTGCAGCCGCAGATATGCCTATACCTGCCAGCCATCCTGCTGTCAGCAACAAAGTGATATACACCGCTGCATACAGTGGCGGCATATCATCCATCATATTTTCAAAACATCTCGGCAGCATTTCCACCACCGACACAGTAACCATAACCCCTGCGGCAAAGCCCTGAAAAACCGCCATTGTCCGTTGGGATATCCTTGGAAAAAGTGCAACAATACAGCCGCCTATGCCCGTTGAAAGAGAAGAAAATGCACATAGCATAACAGGATATATCATAAAAATTACCCTCTTTTTGTGTTAATTCGGAGTATTTTTTGCAAAACACCCTGTTAACAGCTTATGCAGAGGAGCAAAATTCCGTTAAAAAGTAACATCGAATGAAACACACAGCCATCCAATCCTGCCCTCGGCATCAGCCTGCATAAAACCAAAGCGGCAGGCAGTAAACTTTTTTATCAAGCAGTACATAAACAGGACAGCAAATATCAAATGCCGCATATATCAATGCATAAATACAGCACCCTATACACAAAAACAAGACAGCATATGATCAAAGTGTTACGAAAGAATGCCAAATGCAATACAGCAGATGCAAAAAACATCTCATAAAATTTTCGCAGTATTATTTTTCTCACACTACTTGACATTACACAGTAGTGGTGATAATATAATAGCAACAATACAGCAAACAGTTTTAAGATTACTGTATAAATATATCCGCAAAAGGAGATATAGATGAACACTCAATTTAAAAAAGGCGTTCTGGAGCTGATTGTTCTTCTGGTTATAAGCAAGGAAGACAAGTACGGATATCAGCTTGTAAACGAGGTGGGAAGGATTGTGGACGTAAACGAAGGCACAATCTATCCGCTGTTAAAAAGGCTGACCAATGACAAGTACTGCGAAACCTATCTGGAACAGTCTGCCGAGGGTCCTGCAAGAAAATATTATAAAATAACCACCGCAGGCAGAATTTATCTTGAAGTTCTGACAAAGGAGTGGCTGGAGTTTACCCAGATTGTAAACAATTTTATAAAGGAGATGCAGAAGAATGACTAGGGAAGAATTTTTTGCAAAGCTGAATGCAAGGCTCAGTGTTCTCAACGAACAGGAACGCAAGGACATTATTGAAGAATACCAGAGCCATATTGAATTTAAGATACAGGACGGAAAAACCGAAGCCCAGGCCATCAGTGATTTTGGCGATATAGACGCACTGGCTGATGAGATACTGGAGGCATACCATATAGACAACAACGTTACAAAGCAGAAAAACCTGGAATACTACATAAAAAGCTGTGTGGGATTTGTAAATGATGTTACCGAGCGCATACTCAGCCTTTCGGTAAGCGACATTGCCAAAATAATTGTGGAATTTTTTGTGGTGCTGCTGGCCATATGGCTGCTGTCCATACCTGTGGATATGGTTTCGGGTTCAATTCAGAATACAATTTACGGCTTCCATTTTGGCGGGGTATCCAATATGCTGGCAGGCATTGTAAACCTGTTTGCCGAGCTTATCAATCTGGCTGTGGCTTTTCTCATTATCTACAGCTTTATCAAAACAAGGGTTATGACAAGAAATCCCGTTATGCCAAAATACTCACAGAAAAATAAAGCCGACAGCTTTAATGCCGGAAACTGCGAAGCAGAATTTTCCGAAGCAAACTTTGATGTACATACAGGCAAACCTCTTAAAAGCAAAAAAACCATTGCAGATGTGGGCAAAAGCAGTGGTGATTTTATCGTAAGGATGATTGCCGCAATTCTTAAAATCTGTCTGTTTGTCATTGTGTGGCTGCCTGCTGTGGGCTGTACAATAGGCCTTATTGTTGCCAGCGTGCTTCTGGTTCTGCTTATGGTTACACAGGGCATAGGTCTGTGGAGTATATGTCTTATCTGCATAGGCTGCGGCATAATCAGCCTTGGCACCGCAGTATGGATGACCGAAATCATTTTCGGAGGTAAAAACAAAAATGAAGCTTAAAATAATTATTGTTGCCACAGTTGCTGTTATATTTGCTGCCTTTGCAGCTTTTGCGGTTAAAAGGAGTAAAAAGTCATGAAAAAATTTATATTTTCCCTTATTGCAGGGGCAATCTTTATAGGCGTTGGCGTGGGAGTTTTATTTATGGAGATAACCGAATTTACCTTTGCTGACTATCTGCCGTACATTAAAGAGGATAAGATTGATACCTTTACTTTTGAGGACCCCGATGTATTTACCGAAAGCAAGGGCAAACCCGTAACGATATATGTATATCTGGGCGAATACTTTAAAAACAACGGCAAGGTGGAAGTTGTGGAATCCCCTGCTACAGAGGGCGTGGAAATAACCGTTGACTATCACGGCACAAAGCCAAGATTTCAGTTCTGGGACAATGGATACGACGAAAGTCACGGCGAAACATATATATCCAGCTATCAGCTTGACTGCTATCAGAACCATTATCTGCCAAGAGATATAATGCAGGCACTCCAATATATGTTTCAGAACAAGGTTATAGTGGAAAACTTTGACACCTTCTGTGTGGAAAAGCTTACAGTAAAAACCGCCAATCCGGAACTTCTGGAGATAAACCCTTACTAAGTTACATACATCCTTAATATATCACCCAATAAAAGAAAAAAGTTCAGAGCATAAAACTCTGAACTTTTTTCTTTATATAACTTTGCTTTTATCTGTATCAGAACAGCTTTCTCTTGTTGTGCCGTGCCACACTCAGCACCATGCCCATTGCACAGTAGGTTGCCAGCACACTGGTGCCCCCTGCGGAAAACAGCGGCAGAGTAATGCCGATAACAGGCAGTACCGAAAGGTTCATGCCTATATTGATAATGCTCTGGAAAACAATCATTGCAAATACACCGACACATATAAGTGCCCCCTGTACATCTGCAGAACGGTTTGCAATTACAAGTATGCGGAAGCACATTGTAAGTATTACAGTTACAACAAGCAGAATACCTATAAAGCCCACACTTTCCGCAATAAAGGAGAACATAAAGTCGTTCTGCGGCAACGGCACGTTGTTGTGGTTGTCCACCATAAAGCCCTTGCCGAAAAGCTGACCCGAACCGATGGAAATTTTGCCTGCGTTCTGCTGCAGCAGAATTGAGGCATATTCGGGATTTTCGCTGTCAAACAGTGCCAGAATTCGGTTCTGCTGATACGGCTCCATAATTTTGAACCATAAAACCGGAATACCGATAACCGCAGCCCCTGCTGCTATGCCTATAAGACGCCAGCTTATACCTGCAGCAAAAAACATACTTGCAATAATAAATGCGTAAACCAGCATTGTGCCGCCGTCACGCTGATAGGCTACAAACGCAAAAGGTATCATAGCAACAATTACCAGCTTTATAAGGGTGTTTACCTCGTTGATATTGTCCTTGTACTTTTCCATAAAATGTGCAAGGGTGATAATCATACTGATTTTCAGCAGTTCGCTCGGCTGCAGAGACATACCACCCGGCAGATAAATCCACGCCTTGTTTGTGGTTCCCGGTGGTGCATAGCCGACAATTGCGGTAAGTATCATAAGTGCCAGGCACAGCCCCATATGCACCTTGTACCATTCGCACAGTTCCTTGTAGTCAATTATGGACAGCAGTATCGCCGCTGTTATGCCCATAAGGCTTGCCACAAGCTGAACGATAACAACCTTTACATCGCCCACCGCTGTCATGGTTTTATATATGGAATAGATGCTGTATACAGACAAAGCACTGCAGGTTGCACACAGGCCTATAAAGATAAAGTCCGTCTGTTCGATAAACTCACGCAGCCACGGATTGTTGTTCATATACAGCCCTCCTTTTTTCAGAAATTTTTATTTAGTATATAACATATTTTCAAATATATCAACTTAAAAAAGTGCAGGGACCCTGCCGCAAAGGAAAGTGCCGCACTTCCCGCCTGATAATTTTATGATATATTAAGTTGCCCATTTTCTGTTTTTATGATATATTAATTAAGAGTATATTATGTGAAAATTTATAAAGGAGTTACGCTTTGAAAGAATATATTTCCAACTCAAAGGAAGAGACAGTTGCAATTGCCAAAAGCATTGTCCCTCTTTTATCCAATCACGATATAATTTTTTTTGACGGAGGTCTTGGCATGGGCAAAACCGCCTTTTGTCAGGGACTTTGCGACGGGCTTGGCATTGACGCCACCGTTACCAGTCCTACCTTTGCCATTGTAAATGAATATACAGGCTATCCTCTCAGCCTCTTCCACTTTGATATGTACCGCATAGAAAACGAGGACCAGCTGTACAACATCGGCTTTTATGACTATCTGGACTACGACGGTATTGCCGCAATTGAATGGGCAGAAAATATCAGAGACTTTTTCCGGGAAAACACAGTTACAGTAAAGTTTGAAAAGCTGGGAGAAACCACAAGAAAAATCACCATAGAAGGAGATAATTTCTGATGTTAATTTTAGGTGTGGACTGCTCCTCCAAACAGGGCAGTGTAGCGGTTGTAAAAGATTCAAAGCCGCTTTATCAGTGTGTATATGATTCCAATATGACCCACAGCCAGAATCTGCTTAGCCTTATTGAAAACGCAGTTTCTGTGTGCGGCATAACAAAAAAGGACATCGACCTTTTTGCCGTAACTCTCGGTCCGGGTTCATTTACGGGTCTGCGTATAGGCCTTGCCCTTGTAAAAGGTATGGCAATGGCCCTTGACAAACCCTGTGTTGGTGTATCCAGCCTTGCAGCCATGGCAGAATGCGTTGACCTTGACGGTGTTGTTATCCCCTGCTTTGACGCAAGGAGAGGTCAGGTATACTGCAGCATAGTTGACGGCGGCGAGGTTATTGCGGCAGACGACTGTATAATGGCAGATACTCTGGAAAGTTTTGTAAAAGATTGTCCAAAAGACATATATTTTGTTGGCGACGGCAAAGATGTATGTTATAATAAATTCAATAAATACCCAAACGTAAAAAAGCACTCTGTGCTGATGCCCTGCATAGCCTACGGCGCCTGCCTTATGGCAGAAAATATGCCGCCTCAGACCCATTTTGAGCTGAGTCCAAGCTATTTAAGGCTTTCACAGGCAGAGAGAGAATTAAAGGAGAAGAACAAATGATAGTTTTGGCTGCTGACCACGGTGGTTTCCACCTTAAAGAAGAAGTAAAAAAGCACCTCGAAGCAAAAGGTGTGGAATTTGTTGACGTAGGTACTTTCTCTACAGACAGTATTGACTACCCTGATATTGCAAAAAAAGGTTGCGAAAAAATCACAAGCGGCGAATGCGAAAAAGGCCTTTTCTTCTGCGGCACAGGTGTAGGCATCTCCATTGCTGCAAACAAGGTTAAAGGCATCCGTGCCTGCTGCTGCAGCGACCATTTCAGTGCAAAATACACACGTCTCCACAACGATGCAAACGTGCTTTGCCTTGGCGGCCGTGTTGTTGGTGCAGGTGTTGCCTGCGAACTTGCAGACCTGTTCCTTGAAACAGAATTTGAAGGCGGTCGTCACGCAACAAGAGTTGGCAAAATTATGGCTATCGAAGCTGAATAATGCTTTTTCGGGAGGGGTATTCCCCTCCCTTTTCTGCAAATCAATTATACTTTTATAATATACGGGAGAAAAATTATGGCAAAAGTTTTAATTATGGACCACCCACTTGTAAAGCATAAAATTGCTATTATGCGCAACAAGGACACAGGTACAAAGGAATTCAAGGCAGTTGCAAGGGAAATTGCAATGCTTATGTGCTACGAAGCAACAAGAGAACTGGCTGTTGAAAATGTGGATGTGGAAACACCTATCACCACAGCACACTGCCAGATGCTGGCAGGCAAAAAACTGGCTATTGTGCCTATCCTCCGTGCAGGTCTTGGTATGGTTGACGGTATGCTGGAGCTTATTCCGTCTGCAAAAATCGGTCACATCGGTCTGTACCGTGACGAAGAAACACTTGAACCTGTGGAATACTTCTGCAAAATGCCAAGCGATATAAGCGAAAGAGATGTTTTTGTGGTTGACCCTATGCTTGCAACAGGCGGCAGTGCCGTTGACGCAATAAAGCTTATCAAGGCCCGTGGTGCAAAGAACATCAAATTTCTCTGTCTTATCGCAGCACCCGAAGGTGTAAAAAAACTCAGTGAATCCCACCCTGATGTTGACATCTTCTGTGCGGCACTGGACGACCATCTTAACGAACACGGTTATATTGTTCCAGGTCTCGGTGATGCAGGCGACAGAATTTTCGGTACAAAATAGTTTTTCCGTACTCTGTCGGCCTATTAATATACAGTACAAACAGAATATTTATCCGCACGGTTTGCAGCCGTGCGGATTTTTTATGTTATACACTGGCTATTATATCCGTAAATTACAGCCAGAAATCTCTGTCTTTCTGTACACTGCATATCACAGTAAATATCATATATCTTTCATAACAGATACTGTATATTTTTTAACATATATTGCAGGCAAATGCATATACAAAAAACAAAAGCACCCGAAAACGGGTGCTTTGATTTTGCCTGGAGATAAAAAGTGCCATGGGGATATTTCAGATTGCTAGGAAATAGGTGTTGTTGATTATTCGCCTTTTTCTGCTGCGAAGCATTCGCTGCAAAGAACAGGTCTGTCTTCTCTTGGTTTAAATGGAACTCTTGCTTCTTTGCCGCATTTAGCGCATACGGAAGTGTGGTATTCTCTCTGTCCTTTTACCTGATTTTTTCTTGCATCACGGCATGGTTTGCATCTCTGTGGTTCGTTTTCAAAACCTCTTTCTGCATAAAATGCCTGTTCGCCTGCTGTGAAAGTAAATTCCTGTCCGCAATCTTTGCAAACTAATACTTTGTCTTCGTACATTGGTACCTCTCCTTAAAATGTGATTAGCCCTTTGAGAAATTAAACCAATGCCGCTGCTTTTGGCTCAAGCTTTGCTTTAAGTTGCCCGGGCTTATATAATAAAGACTTTCGTCTCTATTTCCTAAGTTTTTTATGAATACGCTGCATTGCATTGTTTACAGCTTTTTCGTCCTTACCTGTCATCTTTGCAATTTCCTTGTAGGAATACTGCATTGTGTACAAGCTGAAAACCAGAAATTCAAATTTTGAAAGTTTCTGCTTTGCGGTAAGTATAAACTCTTTGTTCTGCTCCTTTGTGAGAATATCATTCTCCGCATCGGAGGCAATGTCCGCTTCTTCCAGTGTTTTGGCCTCGGAGAGAATCTGGTGCTTGTGGCTCTGGCTGGAATCGTGGGCTGTTATAATACTGTTAAGTATACATTTTTTTGCATAGGTGGAAAAGCTGGCTCCTCTGTCCTGAGAATAGCTGAGAATAGCTTTGAACAGACCAATGTTGCCTTCCTGCACGGCATCCTCAAAATCGAAGGAGTTTGTGCGCAGCTTGTATGCACAGGATTCTATGGCAGGCCTGAAAGCTTTGAATATATATTCTATATCCTTGTGAGAACCCTGCTTTGCCAAGGCAACATACTGCTCCATTTCCTTTTGCACTTTGATACCTCAGAAATCTATAAAAAAATATAGTGTGTCATTTTTGTATTATTAAACACATTATACAAAAACAGACACACTATGTCAAACTGATTTTATTATCTTGTACAAAAACAACAAATCAAACACAACTTATTATAACAATTTGTTTAAATTTCCATTATGCATTGTCACGTGTAACCGTGCGTATCCATTTGCCCGACCTGATGCGTCTCAGCTCGATGATTATTTTTACAAACGCATCGCATCTCATGGACAGATATACAAACGGTGCAGGTGCCCCTATCACCAGTCCCAGCAGCACACTGAGCGGAATGTTGATAAACCACATACCGCCGCCGTCCAGCAAAAGTGCCAGCTTTGTGTCGCCGCCGCCACGGAGAACACCAACGATATTTACAATGTCAAGGGCTGCAAGAGGCTGTATACATACAACAACTGTCAGCATCTGGAAGGCTGCAAGTTTTGCCTCCGGAGTGATGTTGTAGATGGACAAAAACGGCGAACGCACCAGCAGTACCACCAGAGACATTACAAAGCCGATGCAGAAGGCTGTAAGATTGAGGGTTACGGCAGTTTTCTGTGCACGTTCCAGCTTGCCCTGACCGATGGTTTTGCCGCAGATTACCGCTGCCGCATTTGCCACACCAAAAGTGAATACGGATGAAAGGTTATACACAACCGTAACCACACTGTTTGCCGCCACAAAGGTGGAGCCGATATGCCCCATAATTATACCTGTTGTCACACTGCCCATGCCCCAGATAAGTTCGTTGCCCATAACAGGCAGTGCATGGTGGATAAAGTCCGGAACAAGGCTCTTGTCAATTTTAAACATACAGTGCCACTTAAATCCAACTCTTTTCTCAATAAAGTACATATATATAAGTGCACAGGTAAACTCAAACATACGGGCTGCAACAGTGCCTACTGCCGCACCCTGAACGCCCAGAGCCGGTGCACCGAATTTACCGAAGATGAACATATAGTTTACGATTACATTTACAAAGAAAGACATACCGTAAACAGTTGTGCTTACCTTTACCTGTTCAACCCCTCGCAGTGCAAGAAAGTAGCTGTTGGAAAGGGAGTAAAAAACAAAGCCTATGGAAAGGGTTTTCAGATACTTTACACCTGCAGCTACAACCTCTGCCTCGTTGGAAAACAGAGACATAATCTGTTCTGTCAGAAAAAAACCGGCCAACGCAAATATTATGGATATGACAAACATTGTCATTGTGGATATGCGCATAACACGGCGGATAACATCTGTGTTGCCCTTGCCCCAGTACTGCGAAATAAGCACCGACGCACCACCGCACACACCAAAGCCTGCAATCATCATAAGAAAGAAGGTCTGCCCGCCAAGGCTTGCACCCGAAACAGCAATATCTCCCAATTCGCCCAGCATAATTGTATCCATTGCCGAAACACCGTGGTTGATAACGTTCTGCATAGCTATAGGCAGTGCCACCGCCGCAAGTGTACCAAAATATTCTCTGTCAAAAACAAAATGCTTTTTTAACATACAATCCCTTTCTTAAAATTTCTATATATTTACCATGCTATCAATGATATTTATTATTACAAATTATTTATATTTTACCCTGTCATTAATAATATCATAATAAAATATATTGTAAACAGTTTTTTTGCTGTTGCTCCTCCCGTCAGGCAATACAGTCAACAACTTCATTTGATGTCATTTTAAAAAACATTTGACACAGTTATTAATATGTGATAGCATTGTTATGCTAAACAAAACAATATACACAATTTTATCCTTACAAAATACACAGTATCATTTACAAAGGTGCAATATGAAAATTATAGCAGACACTGCAACCCTTTTTTCCCCTGACGAAGGCAGAGATATGGGCATTACGGTTATCCCCGTATGCGTAGCAATAAACGACAGAACATATAAAGACTATGAAGAGATTTCCAGCGAAGAATTTCTCCGCCTTATCAGCGAGGGCGGTGTGCCAACCTCCTCCCAGCCGTCTGTGGGCGATGTACTGGAGGTGCTGGAAAACTGCAGTGAAGAAACACTGTTCCTTACAGTGGGCGATGGCCTGTCGGGTGCATATCAGACCGCCATCGGTGCAAAAAACTGTATAGAGAACAACGGCCATATCCACATTATCGATTCCCAAACCCTTGCAGGCCCTATGCGTTACCTTGCAAAAAAAGCTGTGGCACTTAAACAACAGGGAATATCTCTGCAGGAGATAAAGGCAAGCCTTTTGCACAGTATAGAAACCTCTGTATCCTTTGTTATCCCCGAGGATTTTGAATTTCTCAAACGCAGCGGACGCCTTACCGCAATAACCGCAAAGGTCGGCGGCGTGCTTAAGCTGATGCCTGTGCTTACACAGACCGAGGACAGAAAGCGTATTAAACCCCTTGCCATAAAACGTTCATGGCGTGCGGCTGTGGACACAATTATCCAGCGTATGCAGACAATCGGCATAAACAACAATTATCTTATAAGTGTGTGCCACGCAGGCACATATCAGAAGGCTGCTGATGTGCTGAAGCAGATTAAGGAAAGTTTTCCCTGTGCAGACAGCGAAATTCTGCCCCTTTCCCCTGCCCTTATCACCCACGGCGGCCCGGGCTGTATTGTTGTGCAGGCAATAGAAAAATAAATATTCCAAATATACACAGACAAAAACACCCTTAAAAACTTTTGTGCTTTAAGGGTGTTTTTCATCTATAAAAATTGTCAAAAATAAAAAAGTCCCGACTTTTCAGTCGAGACCTTTTGGTGCCGGTGGTCGGGGTCGAACCGACACGGTATCACTACCACAGGATTTTGAGTCCAGCACGTCTGCCAATTCCATCACACCGGCTTATACAGCTTTATTATTATACAGGACATTTTTATAAATTGCAAGAGTTTTTTTGCAGTTTAACATCAAACATCTGTCATATTTTTATACTTTTTGCAATATTTCATCACAATATATCATTTTGTTTATCATTTAATTGACATTTAAAATGTTTTATCTTCTCTGTACTGGCAATAATTCTGTAAAAGACGATATTGCGAGGAACTGATATGGAATATATTAAACTTATTGGAATACTGATAGTTGTTCTGGGCTTTGCACTTAAGCTGGACTCTATACTGATAATAATAACAGCCGCTGCCGCAACTGCCCTCGTCAGCGGTATTGATATTGCCACCCTGGTGGAAACCTTTGGTCAGAGCTTTGTGGCAAACCGCAGTATGACCATCTTCATCCTTGTTATGCTGGTTACGGGCACAATGGAACGCAACGGTCTGCGTGAGGCCTCCTCTGCCCTTATCGGCAGGATAAAGGGTGCAACCGCAGGCATTGTAATTGCCGCATACGGTGTTATCCGCGGGATATTCGGCGCATTCAACGTAGGTATAGGCGGCGTGGCAGGCTTTATCCGCCCCGTGCTTATACCTATGGCAACAGGTACAATAGAGTCTAAAGGTCATAAAGTTGACGAAAACCACCTTGAACAGATAAAAGGAATGTCGGCAGGGATAGAAAACATCTCCTGGTTTTTCTGTCAGGTGCTGTTTGTAGGCGGTGCGGGTGCACTGCTGGTACAGGGCACGCTGGCAAACCTTGGATATGATGTCCCTCTTATCCGCCTTGCCGCTGTGGAAATACCTGTGGCAATTGTCGGGGTGGCTGTCGGCATAATTTACTACTGGCTCAAGGACCGCAGACTGTGCATAAAATATTACAGCAAGGAGAAATAATATGGAATTTTTTACAAGCCCTGACATACCGCTTATGACCAAACTGCTGGAAGTAGTGTATATAATTATTGGTCTGATATGCCTTTATACCGCAGGCAGAAACCTGTTTGACAAAGAAAACAAATCCCCCTGGGGCACCGCCGCATTCTGGGGCAGTGTGGGCATTGTTATAGCCTTTGGCAGATGGCTGCCGGATATTGTAAGCGGAGCACTTATCCTGCTTATGAGTGCCAGTGCCATACTACGTCTCGTAAAACCCGGTCAGGACCTTGCCCCCACTGCAGAACAGACCAAGGCAAAATTTGACAGAATAGGTATGAAGATATTTATACCCGCCCTGTCCATCGGTATATTTTCTCTTGTTTTTGCTTTTCTGGGCGGTAATGCCCTTGTGGGCACCGGCTTCGGCGTGCTGGTGGCTATGGTGCTGCTGTTCGCTTTTTCCACCGACAACAAGCCCAAGGTGTTTTTTGATGATGCCGCCAGATTTCTGTCCATAGTGGGGCCGACAAGCATGCTGCCTCCCCTGCTTGCTGTCCTTGGCTCGGTTTTCACCCTTGCAGGTGTAGGGGATGTAATTGCAGGTATTGTGGGCAGGTTTATCCCGCAGGGCAATGTAAACATAGGCATTGTAGTGTATGCTTTGGGGATGATGCTGTTTACAATGATAATGGGCAACGCCTTTGCAGCAATTACCGTTATGACTGTTGGCATCGGTGCACCATTTGTGCTTGCCTATGGTGCTGACCCTGCCGCTATTGTTATGCTGGCACTTACCTGCGGATACTGCGGCACGCTGCTGACACCTATGGCAGCCAACTTTAACATTGTACCTGTGGCAATACTTGATATGAAGGACAAGATGGGGGTTATAAAAAACCAGATTTTGCCTGCTGTAATTATGATTGTTTTTCAGATAATCTATATGATACTGATTAAATGACGAGGTGGCCGATGAACAAGGAAAAAGCCCTGCGTGGTGCAAAAATTGTAATTGAAAACTGGATGTGCCTTAAGGAGAACGACCGTCTGCTGATTGTCACAGACTCAGGTCACAAGGAGGAGGCAGAACTGCTTAAAAAGGTTGCGGAACAATCGGGCAGCAAGGCAGAATTGCTGCTTACACAGACCAAGGGCAAACTGGTGGGAGTGTATTTTGATGCCAATCCCGATGCCTTTGCAGACTATGACTATATTATAGGAGCAACCGACTATTCTCTTGTTACCACCCTTGCCGCTAAAAATGCTATACGGGAGGGCAAAAAGTTTCTCTCGCTGCCGCTGCACACCAACGACGGACGCAGTATGCTGGAGTACGACTTTATGCAGTGCGACACCGACCGCAGCAGAAAGCTGGCACAAACTGTTATTCAAAGGCTGCACAATGCCCAGGTTATACACGTCACCACAAAGCTGGGTACTGACATCTATTTTTACAAAAAGGAACGCCATGCCAAATTCTTCAACGGCAAAGTGCACGACTGCGACGGATATTCTTCGGCAAGCATAGAGGTGTATGTGCCCATACAGGAGGACAAAACCCACGGCACAGTTGTGCTGGATGGTTCTTACGGATATATAGGAAAGGTGCAGACACCTTTCAACATCATCTTCAGCCACGGAAGGATAACAGAAATTGAAAACAGCAAGGACGGAAATATCCTAAAAGACTTTATAGAAGACTATAAAGATGATAAAATGTATACAGCAGGCGAATTTGGTATAGGCCTTAACCCCTTGTCCCGCTGTAACGGCAACTGCTACATTGAGGACGAATCCGCACTGGGCACCTTTCATATCGGTCTGGGCAGAAACCTTGCCCTTGGCGGCAGATGGGAGGCCAACGGCCATTTTGACCTTACCGTGCACAGCCCCGACATATATGCCGACGGATTCAAGCTTGTGCATTCGGGAAAAATTATCATTTAAGGAGATTTATATATGAAAATTCTCATAACAGGCTTTGACCCTTTTGATAAAGAAAAAATCAACCCCGCCTACGAGGCAGTAAAGCTGCTGCCCGACAAAATAGGCAATGCAGAAATTATAAAGCTGGAAATTCCCACCGTATTCGGCAAAGGTGCCTGCAGTATGGAAAAGGCAATAGAACAGCACAATCCCGACTGCGTTATATGCATTGGTCAGGCAGGCGGCAGAAGCTGCATTTCCATCGAAAAGGTGGCAATAAACTTTATCGATGCCAGAATTGCCGACAACGACGGCAATCAGCCAATAAATACCGCCATAATTCCCGATGGTCCAACAGCATATTTCTCCACCCTGCCCATACGTGCAATGGCAGAAAATATAAGAGAACACGGCATACCTGCCCACATCTCCTACACAGCAGGCACCTTTGTCTGCAACGAGGTGATGTATCGTCTGCTGCATTTTATTGATACGAAATATCATCATATAAGAGGTGGTTTTATCCATGTGCCATACACAGCCGCACAGGCGGCATCAAAACCGGACGGCACCGCAAGTATGGACGAAAAGATTATTGCCAAAGGGCTGGAATACGCTATACTCGCCATTGCACAGAACAAGGAGCACAGCGGCGGACATATGGGAACAACCCACTGATATAAATAAAAAAGACACATCCTGCGATGTGTCTTTTTTACTGGAGCTGATAAGCAGATTCGAACTGCCGACCTCTTCCTTACCAAGGAAGTGCTCTGCCTACTGAGCTATATCAGCAAAGTTGCAAAACAATTATACTTTTTTGTATCAGCAAACTGTTTCAACTTTATTTACAGAAAAAGCAACTGTCCTTACGGATAGTTGCTTTTTCTTTTGGCGACCCGAATGGGGCTCGAACCCACGACCTCTAGCGTGACAGGCTAGCGTTCTAACCAACTGAACTACCGGGCCATCAGCAACTGTAAAACAATTTGGCAGGGGCAGTAGGACTTGAACCCACAACTTACGGTTTTGGAGACCGTTGCTCTACCAATTGAACTATACCCCTTTACAAGTTGCTAAATTATTATATAACAGTTATTGTTGGTTGTCAAGGATTATTTTAAAAATATTTTGCTGTTTTCTGTATAATAAAACACAGCCCTGCACTGTTTTGTCAAAAGCGCAAGGCTGTGCACATTTTTACACGTCTCTGTTGTAAAGAGGCTTTACATCCTCTCTGTGGCGGAACATTGTCAGTGTAATTGCTGTAAGGTTTACAGCCATCATGCCGATAAGGATTGTTCTCTCGGGCAGAAATTCGCCAAGCGAGCCTGCCACAAGCTGCCCTGTAAGGGTGCCCAGTGTGGTAATCATCTGGAATGTACCGTTAAAACGTCCCCTCACCTCGTCAGGCACATAGCTTTGGGTTGCGGATATGCGGATGTTAAAACTGGTTACGCTTATGATGCCCACAAAGAAGAACACAACAAACATAAGCGGCACAGGCAGCCACAGCTTAAAGCCGTCGCAGATGGAATATGTAAAGTATACACAGATGGAAATAAGGAACTTTTTACTTGCAGGATATTTGTATTTATAGTGTATAAGCCCGCCTGTAAAACGTCCGGCAAGCCCCGTTGTTGTAATGAGTGTATACAGTGTAATTACATCTATAGGAATATGGCTGAAAAGCTGTGCGTTGTTTTTGAAAAAAGGCAGCAGTAATGTGTTCATAACACCGCCTGCCATATTGCACACAAAGAAATAGCTGGTAATTACTATAAGTGCCTTTTCGCCCTTTATATATTCCAGACCCTTGCGGAAATCCTCCACATAGTTTTTCACACCCGAAGAAAGCTTATCGCCTCTGCCCTCCTCTTTTTGCTTTATCTGTGTTTCGCATATTGCAGCAACAAGAAATGTGATGCCGTTAAAAAGAAACAGCGGTGCCAGAGTACCAAGCAGATTGTACACCATTGAAGCCACAGGTGTCATAAAAGAAGCCAGCGGCATAAGCATACTGGAAATTGAATACGCCTTGCGGAAATTACCCTTTGAAATAAGGTTTGGATAAAAGCTTTCGTATGCAACTGTGTATATGCCATCTATACTGCCTATAACCACGCACACCGCAAGCAGTGCAAAAAAGTTGAAGAAATCGGCATTCAATACAAGGAACATTCCCATATAGATGGTTGCCGAGATAAAGTCCAGGGTATAAATTATCTTTCTGCGGGAAAAACGGTCAACTATAGGCCCTGCCATAAGCGGTGCAAGCACCTTTGGCATATTGTAGAAAACCATAAAAAGAGAATACAGGAATGTGGAATCTGTTTTCTCCAGTACAAGCAGACCTATAGCAAAGCCCGCCACCATATTGCCCAGCATTGACACTGCCGAGCCAAGTGTAATTATAGTAAAGTTTTTAGTCCACAGCTTCGGTGTTTTTTCCAAAATTTTCGCCTTCTTCCGATTGTTCTGCCAGTTTAATCATACTCCCAAAACAACAGATTGTAAACAATATGTCAAAATAAAAACCGTGTATACAGCATATACTGCATACACGGTAAATATTTTTAATTAAAACATGCTGATTACGTTTGTAATCATAACGATAAGAATAAGCACAGGTGCTATAAACTTGATTGTAAAGCTGAAGAAGCTTTTTGCCTTTACGCTGAATTTGCCGCCCTGTTCAATTTCGTCGTAGATGAATTTAGGTTTGAGAATCCAGCCTGCAAGGATAACGATGATAAGTGCGCCAATTGTCATACCGATGTATTCACCGCACCAGTCGTAGAAGTCAAGGAAACCCATTCCAAGGATTGTAACGTGGCTGAGTTTGCCAAAGCTGAGTGCAACAGGGATACCCAGTGCTGTAATAACAGCACCTGTACCGATTGCAGCTTTTGGACGGCTTATGCCTTTGTTTTCGCTGAGAACAGATGTTGTAACTTCCAGCATAGAGATAGAGCTTGTGAGTGCCGCAAAGAGAACCAGCACAAAGAAGATAAGGCCAAAGATGTTGCCCATTGCCATTTCGTTGAATACGCTTGGCAGAGTGATGAACATAAGGCTTGGACCCGCATCCGGTGCAAGGCCAAGAGCAAATACTGCAGGGAAAATTGCGATACCTGCAAGGATAGCTGCCATTGTATCCATAAGAGGAATAATTATAGCATTCTGCTGAATGTTGTCATCATCTTTAAGGTAAGAACCGTATGTAATCATTGTGCCCACACCAAGGGAGCAGGAGAAGAACATCTGGGACAAGGCAAGACCAAGTGTGCTTGGTGTAAGCTTTGTGATGTCAGGTTTGAAAAGAAATTCAAAACCTGCTGCTGCACCTGGAAGTGTAACAGAACGGATAATGATAATAATGAGACACACAAAAAGTGCAGGCATCATAAATTTGGATGCTTTTTCAATGCCGCCTGCAATGCCCTTTGTAACAATATAGATTGTTGCAGCCATAAACAGTACAAAGAAAATAATAGGCAGGTAAGGGTTTGCTGTAAATGTGCCAAAGTATTCGCCTGGATTTGCAATTGCATTGCCGCTACCGAAAAGGCCTTTTGCATACTGAATTGTGTAGTTAACAATCCAGCCGCCAAGAACAGCGTAAAAACCAAGAATAAGCGAAACTGCAACAACGCTGATATAGCCTGCAAAGCCAAAACGTTTGTCAAGCTTTTTAAAGATTGTTACAACGTTGGCTTTTACCTTTCTGCCCAGTGCAAATTCGCACATCATAACAGGAATACCAACCACTGCAACAAAAATGAGGTATGCAACGATAAATGCAAAGCCGCCGCCCATACCTGCTTTATAAGGGAAGCCCCAAAGGTTGCCAAGACCAACTGCGGAACCTACGGAAGCCATAATGAAGCCAAATTTGCTGGCAAATTGTCCTCTGTTTTCCATACTTTCTCCTTTCGCAGAAATTTATTTTTTGACCTTTGTCAGTTTCTGCGATTTATTCTTATTTAAAGATATTATTTGTTAATAATACCACACCGCAACGCCATTTTCAATACAAAATATGAACAATTTATAAACAAAACCGCACAGAAACAACTTTCTGTGCGGTTTTCCGCTGCAAATTAAAGTTTTAAGTTGTTAAAATTCAATCTCCATAAGTCTTGCTGTTGCAATGATAAGGATTTCCAGTGCTTTCATAAAGCCTTTGATGTCATAGCCTTCCTCTGCACCGTGAACAGGTCCGATAAAGTCAGGGAAGTAGTCTGTTTCGCTTGCACAAGGTTCAACACCAAATGCAGCTGCTGCAGGGAAATGACGTGCATATGTGCCGCCGCCGATTGTGTAAGCTTCTTCGTTTTTGCCTGTTGCATCGTTGTATGCTGTAAGCAGTGCCTGGATTGGTGCAGAGTTTTTGTCCACATAGAAAGGTTTTACTGTGTGGATATTCTTTGTTGTGCCGCCAACAGAAGCAAGTTTATCTGCAAGGATTTTTTCGATTTCCTCACCTGTGATGGATGTAGGGTAACGGCAGTTGAAGTTCTGTACAAAGCAGCCGTCCTCAATCTTCATCATGCCGCCGATAAATGTAAGCGGTTCAAAGATGCCGTCATCAGAAGCAACGCCCATACCTTCGCCGTAGTTTGTTGCATGGAGGTCACGCAGCATATTGAAGAAAACTTCTTCCTCTGCTGTTAAAAGCCCGTTGTCAAGGCAATAATTAACAAGCATACCAATTGCATTTTTTGTACCTTCAGGCATAGCAGCATGGCCGCCGATACCAAATGCTTTAAGAGTTGCTGTTTCGCCTTCAACTGCAATTTCAATGCCGTCTGCTGCAGGCAGTGCCTTGCCGTTTACTTTTACTGTGATGGATGCACGGTCAGGGATAACGTTGGATGCAACACCTGCTGTAAAGTCCACAACGTTGCCGTTTTCGATTTTTGCACTTACAAGGTCACCTGATGCCTGACCCTTTTCGCCGCAGCATACAGGGAAGTTTGCGTCAGGAGTAAATGCAAACACAGGTGCAGGATAGTTTTCCAGATAGTATTCAAGGTCACGCATACCTGTTTCTTCCTCGCAGCCGAAAAGTGCACGGAGAGTGTATGGCAGTTTTTCGTAGTTGTCCTTGAAGAATTTGAGCATATACATTGTAAGGACTGCAGGACCCTTGTCGTCGCATACACCGCGGCCGATAAGCCAGCCGTCAACTTCTCTTACCACAAACGGGTCGCCTTTCCAGCCATTGCCTTCAGGCACAACGTCAAGATGAGCAATGGAAGCAATGTATTCTTCCTTTTCACCTTTAACCTCTGCATAGCCCATATAGCCCTCGCAGTCTACAGCATCAAGGCCGAGACGGCGGCTCATTGCAAGGGCAAGGTCCAGGCATTCGCGGTTTTCCTTGCCAAAAGGTGCGTTTGGCTGTGCAGGGCCAAGCAGACTTCTGATTGCACAGATATCCTTGATGTCCTGAACGATGTTGCGTTCGTTTTCTTTTACAAACTCTATAACTTTATTGTGAAAATTTTCCATATACAATACTCCTTTGTCAGAAAATCATATTTGCTATTATTTAGTATACATAAAATTTGTCATAATTACAACATAAAACATTTGTATTATATAATAAGATATGATATCATTATTCCTACAAAAACCGAAAGGAAATATATATGAAAAAATTCTTGAATATAAATACGCTTCTTATAGCAGTTGTGCTTGTTGCAGGTGTGGCAGGCATGCTGATTATGAACGCCAACAAAACAGAAGGCAGCAAAGCCCTTGTAGATATAAACTTTGAGGGCAGGCAGGAAAGGATGGAAATTGACCTTTCCGTAAACGAAACACACCATATTCAGACAAACCTGCCTGTAACACTTGTGGTGGAAAACGGCGAAATATGGTTTACAGACAGCCAGTGCCCTGACCATCTGTGCGAGGGCTTTGGCAAAATAAGCTATGACGGAGAAAGTGCCTCCTGCCTGCCTGCGGGGGTTATTGTGGTAATAAGCGAAGGAAACTAAGATATGAAAGCTGTACGTCTTGTATTGATTGCGCTGATAAGCATAAGTATGATTGCCGCGGGCATTTTTACCGTTGTGCAGTCAATCAGCTCCCCTGCTGACAGCAGTTCTGTCACAGAGGATTTTTCTTCTGACAACATCTCTGACAGCACAAATGCCGCCGACCTTCCTCTTGTGACAGAAAGCGAGGATATGCAGACAGGTGCTCCGGTGGCAGACGGCAGCCAGTCTGATGACGAAGACACCGAAACCCCAATTAAAATTGTGCTTGGCGATGTTGATTTAAGCAATACCGCTGCACTGAGCAGCGAAGCTGTAACCTGGGGACCGGGTGTAAACTTCAACGATGACAATCAGCCCGCAGCCTGCGTTTCTCTGCAGGATAAATACGGAAAGCTGGGTGCGGTTTTTCTCCATGATGACCAGAGAATTTATCTGACCTTTGACCTTGGGTATGAATCGGGATATACCAACGACATTCTTGATGTACTGAAAGAAAACGATGTAAAGGCTACATTTTTTGTAACGGGCAGCTATGCCAAAAATCAGGACGAAATTATAAAACGCATTATTTCCGAGGGACACACAGTTGGCAACCACAGCAACACCCACCCTGATATGACACAGCTTTCTGCAGATGAAGCTGCAAAAGAAATAACCGCTGTACACGATATTGTAAAGGAAAAATACGGCTACGAAACCTATCTGTTCCGCTTTCCTGCAGGTACATTCAGCGAAAAAACACTTGCCATTGCAGCAGAAAACGGACACCACAGTGTTTTCTGGTCATTTGCATACAACGACTGGGACAATGCAAACCAGCCCGATGTAACAAAAGCACTGCAGAAAACAACCGACCGCCTGCACCCTGGTGCTGTGTATCTGCTTCACCCTATGGAAACAAACAGCAAAATACTTGACGGACTTATAAAAGCCGCAAAGGAACAGGGTTATGAAATCGGCGTTATGTAAAGATATCCCATATATGCTTTACTGCTATGATTGTTAATGCTGCCGATAATATCCATTATAAAAACCACATCAATATATACAAAAAGCCTTGATTTTCAGGGCTTTTTGTTTTTTAATTAAAATGTGGAAATATTGCTTTTCCTCATAGCATACACCAATTATCAATCAGGAAGATAAAATGAACACAGGTAAAAATATAGTAAAAGAGCTTGATCACAATATACGTTACGGTGCAAAATGGATTGCCATTTCGCTGCTGCTCGGCAGCATATGCGGTCTTGTAGGTGCTGCTTTTCACCATTCCATCGACTATGTAACCGAAATCAGAATTCACAATGGCTTTCTGGTATGGCTTATGCCGCTGGGCGGTCTGATGATAGTATTTCTCTACCGCCTTGCAGGTCTGCAGCACGAGCCGGGCACCAACACAATAATACAGTCGGTGCGTCAGCAGGAAAAGGTGCCGCGCATACTTGCACCTGCCATATTTATTGCAACTGTTATTACCCACCTTGTGGGCGGTTCCAGCGGACGTGAGGGTGCCGCACTGCAGATTGGCGGCTCTATAGCCACCACCATAGGCAGGCTTTTCAAGGTGGACGACAGAGAAATGTCGGTATTTGTAATGTGCGGTATGTCAGCGGTTTTCTCCGCTTTGTTTGGCACTCCCCTTACCGCAACACTTTTCTCTATGGAGGTAGTAAGTGTAGGTGTATTCTATTATGCCGCCCTTGTGCCCTGCCTTTGCTCAAGCCTTGTGGCATTTTTTACGGCACAGCTTTTCGGCTGCCACAGCGTATACTATGTTGTGGGCCGTGTTATGATAATGACACCTTCAAACTTTGCACGCCTGCTGGCACTGGCTTTCTGCATTGCAGTGGTTTCCATCTTCTTTGTACTGTCCATGCACACAGGTCACCACCTGTTCCACAAACATTTCCACAATCCGTACATCAGGGTTATTGCAGGCTCGGTTATTCTTATGGTGCTTGTACTTTTATTCGGCACAGAATATCTTGGTGCAGGCATGGATGCCGTGGACAAGTGCATCTACGGCAGCACCGTTGCACCTTATGACTTTGTGCTGAAAATCATCTTTACCGCAATTACCATCGGCTGCGGCTTCAAAGGCGGCGAAATTGTGCCTACCTTCTTTATCGGTGCAACCCTTGGCTTTACAGTATGTACCTTCCTTGCCATCGACCCGCACCTTGGTGCAGCACTTGGCGTTGTGGGGTTGTTCTGCTGCGTAATCAACTCGCCTGTAACAAGCCTTATTCTCGGCATAGAAGTTTTCGGCAGCCAGAACATAATCCCTATGGCTATTGTTATTGCTTTCTGCTATGTGCTGTCGGGCTATTTCAGCCTTTACAGTGCACAGAAATTTGTATATTCCAAAACCAGAGCAGAATATATCAACATGGATGCGGAATAAAAAAAGGTATTATCAATACATAAAATTATGTTGTAAAACCCTTCTCTCGAAAATCAGCTGTCAGGCTATATATATCAGCTTGCAGTATTATCTTAATAGACACAAAAGGCGGAAACCGAAGTTTCTGCCTTTTTATTTCAGTTATATTTTTCCAGACATTACATAGAAAATCCACCGTCCACAGTGACTGTCTGCCCTGTGATAAAGGAGGCTTTGTCTCCCAGCAGAAACTCCACTGTATCTGCCACATTCTGCACTGTGCCAATGCGGCCAAGAGGTGTTTCATCCGCAAGAGATTGCAAATCTTCTTCTGTAAAACAGTTAAGCATATCGGTTTTTATAACACCCGGGCATACCGCATTTACACGGATTCCGCTTGGTGCAAGCTCCTGCGCCAATGCTTTGGTAAAGGCATTTATACCGCCTTTGGTTGCGGAATATACTGCCTCGCAGCTGGCACCGTTATTGCCCCATATGGAGGATATGTTAACGATACTGCCTGCGTGCTGTTTTACCATAATATCCGCCGCCTGCTGACAGACATAAATTGTGCCGTTAAGGTTTACATTTACAAGCTTTGTTATATCCTGCTCTTTCATATCCTGCAGCAGCCCTACCCAGGACACACCTGCACAGTTTACAACAGCATCAAGGGTTTTAAAGCTGTCCTTTATATGTGCAAACAGAGCTGCAACCTCTGCATAATCCGACACGTCACATTTTGTATAAATTATGCCGTGAAGCTTTGAAATAATATCAAGTCCGTCACTTGTGGAATTGTATGTGCCGATAACTGTATATCCGTTTTCGGCAAGGGTTATGGCAATCTGTCTGCCGATGCCTTTGCTGGCACCTGTAACAAGGGCTGTTTTCATAGTGCAAAATCCTATCCTTATATTTATGGGATTATTTTACTATATATAGCTTTTTAATTCAAGAAATGAAGCAATATTCTTATTCTGTGTTCAAAAACAGCATTATACAAAAAGCCACCGCACAGAAAATGCACGGTGGCTGATTTACATTGCAGCATGCAACGTTTTAAAAAATTATTCTTCATCTTTCTGATATTCCAGAATATCCCCTGCCTTGCACTGCAGCACCTCGCATATTGCTGCAAGTGTTGAAAAGCGTATGGCGGTAACCTTGTTGTTCTTTATCTTGGACATATTTACATTTGATATGCCCACGCGTTCCGACAGTTCGTTAAGGGATATTTTCCGTTCCACCATCATTCTGTCCAGTCTGAGAACTATTTTACCCATTCTTCACCTCTTACACCAGACCGTCAACATCTTTTTCCAGCCTGGAACCGTAGATAAAGTACTGTGTAAGACCCAGAACTATAATGCCCATAAACACGCCGCTCTGGCTTACGCTTATTTCTGCTGCTGTGCCTATAGCAATGCGTGCAACGACACTCATTACAAGTCCCACAACAGGCACTGCTATGGAGAAAATGCCTATTTCCCTGAGCATTCTGATATTGTCTTTATTGAACGGAGTTTCTGTTTCGGATTTTTTGAATATCAGATACATATTGCGGAACACCATAACCATAAGGGCAAGGATAATAACCGCACCTATGCCGAATACGCAGAAAGTTTTCATATCAACTGCACCGTCTGTAACAGCAGCCTGAATTTCAAAGCCGTAAACCGCAAGCTCTGCACCGCAGCATTCCTTTGCGTCTATGCCCACAAATTTGTCAATGTGCTGTGGTGCCACCTGCGAGCAGACTGTTGCCGCAAGCATAAGACCAACCGCAACCCAGTGGAAAACCTCCAGTATTTTTACAACGATACAAGCAACCTTATTGATACCTTTCATAGCCGTACCCTCCCTGTGTTTTATGATTAAACAATAACACATATTTTAATGTGTGTCAACATATTTTTATCGTTTAACATTAAATATATGTTGTTTTGCATTAAATTCATCTTAATGATTACAACACCGCAAAATTAAAAGGAGCAAATCCTGCGATCTGCTCCTTTAAAAATTCTGTTATGTCAGATAAAAAGCTGCAATTAGTAAGCTTTGCCCCAAACAACAATTGTGTCGGTTTCTTTGCCGCAGATTGGGCAAACACCTTTTTTAACACCCTGTTCGCCAAATGGCATACATCTGGAGGAAAGACCTGCTTTTTCTTTCATTGCTTCTTCACATTCTGTGCTGCCGCACCAGTGAGATTTGATAAAACCGTCGTTTTTGTCAGCCTGTTCAATGATTTCGTCAAGTTTTTCAAGTTCAACTGTTCTTGTTACGAGATTTTCTTTAGCGCGTGCATAAAGAGCATCTGCGTATTCATTGAATACTCTTTCAAGTTCTGCTTCGAGATTGTCGAGGGATACAAAGATTTTTTCGCGTGTGTCACGGCGTACAAGAACACACTGGTCCTTTTCGATATCCTTTGGACCGATTTCAATGCGGATTGGCACGCCTTTCATTTCGTATTCACTGAATTTCCAGCCTGGCTGGTTGTCTGTATCGTCCAGTTTTACACGGTAGAGGGATTTGAGACGGTCTTTAAGTTCGTTAGCTTTGTCAAGAACGCCTTCCTTGTGCTGTGCAATTGGGATGATAACAAGCTGGAATGGTGCAAGTGCTGGTGGAAGAACAAGACCTTCGTCATCACCGTGTGTCATGATGATAGCACCGATGATACGTGTGGACATACCCCAGGAAGTCTGGTGTGGGAAGGAACGGCCGTTGTTTCTGTCTGCAAATGTGATATCAAATGCGCGTGCAAAGCCATCACCGAAGTAGTGGCTTGTACCGCTCTGGAGAGCCTTGCCGTCGTGCATCATAGCTTCAACTGTATATGTTGCTTCTGCACCTGCAAATTTTTCGCTGTCTGTTTTTCTGCCCTTGATAACAGGAATCATAGCTTCTTCTTCAAGGAAAGAAGCGTATGTATCAAGCTGCTGGAGAGTTTCTCTCTGTGCATCTTCTGCTGTTTCGTGCAGTGTGTGACCTTCCTGCCACCAGAATTCGCGGCTGCGGAGGAACGGACGTGTTGTTTTTTCCCATCTTACAACGCTGCCCCACTGGTTGTAGAGGAACGGAAGCTGACGGTAAGACTGGAGAACGTTTTTCCAGTGTTCGCAGAACAGAACTTCGGAAGTTGGACGTACGCACATACGTTCTTCAAGTTTTTCTTTACCGCCGTAAGTTACCCATGCAACTTCCGGTGCAAAGCCGTTAACGTGGTCTTTTTCCTTCTGGAGAAGGCTTTCAGGAATAAGGAGCGGCAGAGCCATATTTACGTGGTCTGTTTCCTTGAAACGTCTGTCAAGGCATTTCTGGATATTTTCCCAGATTGCGTAGCCGTATGGACGAACATATACAAAGCCTTTTGCTGTGGAATAGTCTACCAGTTCTGCTTTAATGCAGATGTCAGTATACCACTGTGCGAAATCTTCGTCACGGCTTGTGATACTTTTAACTAATTTTTCATTCTTTGCCATTTTTCTATCCTCTTTCAAAACAGAAGCCCCTTATAGTTTTTAATAAGGGGCCTTGATTTTTTAATATTTATTACATATTTTCTTCAATAAATTTAACAAGGTCGCCCACAGATTTGATGTCGTCGATTGCTTCATCGGGAACTTCCACGCTAAATTCGTCTTCAATAGACATAACAATATCAACGAAATCGAGGCTGTCAGCATCAAAATCGTCTCTGAGGTTGGATTCCATTGTCACTTCTTCTTCTGTAACCTGTAACTGTTCGCAGATGATTTCTCTGAGTTTTTCAAAAACCATAATAGTTCTCCTTATATTTCCAGGCAGTGAACCGCCTTTTTTTATATTTATATATACACAATATAATTTATAACTTTTCCGTTATGTTGTCAAGGTTTTTATCTGTAATCTATATTGAGGTTTGCCATACCGTTAAGATTTACATCCCCGATATTTCCGTCCAGATATTCATAATAACCCTGTGCAGCAATCATTGCACCATTGTCTCCGCAGAGAGAAATGTCAGGACATACAAAACGCTTGCCCTTTGCCTTTTCCTCAATAAGCTGACGCAGACGTCTGTTTGCCGCAACACCGCCTGCAATTGCAAGTGTGTCAAAACCAAATTCCTCTGCCGCATTTACAAGGTTGTCGGAGAGAATCTGGCTTATTTTTTCCTCAAAGCTGGCTGCAAGGCTGTTGATATCAGTCTCTTCGCCTTTCATATTGTTTATGTTGAATATGTTTATAACCGCTGTTTTAAGGCCGGAGAAGCTTACGTCGTACTTATTCTCCGTGTGAGGTGTAGGCAGCTTGTATTTTGTCTTGTCGCCGCTGAGGGCAGCTTTTGAAACCGCAGGGCCGCCCGGGTAGCCAAGGCCGAGAGTACGGCTTACCTTGTCAAAGGCTTCCCCTGCTGCGTCGTCGATGGTTCTGCCTATTATGCGGAATTTTGTGTAGTCCTCCACTGCAACAATATGGCTGTGACCGCCCGATGCAACAAGGCAGATAAACGGCGGTTTAAGGTCCTTGTGTGTAAGATAAAGTGCAGCGATATGGCCGCGGATATGATGGGTTGGCACAATTGGCTTGCCGCTTGCAAAGGAAAGTCCCTTTGCAAAGTTTACGCCAACCAGCAGTGCACCGATAAGACCCGGTGCAAAGGTGCAGGCAATTGCGTCGATATCATTTACTGTGCAGTTTGCTTCGTCAAAGCATTTCTGCACCACCTCGCTTACCGCATCAATATGTCTGCGGGAAGCAATTTCAGGCACAACGCCGCCGTAAAGGCCGTGTTCTTCTGCCTGTGAATATACAATATTGGAAATTATTTCTCTGCCATCCTTTACGATGGAAGCCGCTGTTTCGTCACAGCTGGATTCGATACCCAATACTAACATAGTTTTTCCTCTGAATTATTTCAAAATTTATATAACTGTATAATTTTATTACCGATTGTACTATAAGTCAAGTTTGTAGATAAGAGCGGACTCCCTTGGATTTGAATAAAAGTTTCTGCGTGTGCCAAGCAGTTTAAAGCCCAGCTTTTCGTACAGTTTTATTGCAGGAGTGTTGCTTTCACGCACTTCCAGAACGCAGGGCAGGCCGAGTATTTCAAGGGTTTTTCCCAGCAGCATTCCGCCGCAGCCTTTACGCTTGTGGTTTTCGGCAGTAACTATAAAAACCAGTTCCGCATCGTCTGCCACAAGGTAGCTTGCAAAGGCCGCAGCATCACCCTGTGCTTCCAGCACAAAGCTTTTTATGCTGTTGTTTGCAAGGCTGTCCTCCAGTGCTGCTTTGCTCCAGCCGTCGGGCACATTTTCAAAAATCCGTGCCACAGCCTCCACATCTCCTGCTTCAAAGGGTCTAACCTTTTGCAACATACCAGTTTTCCCCCTTGTTCACATCAACCTTCAGCGGCACGGAAAGCTGTGCGGCATTACGCATCTCTTCGCCTAAGATTTCCGCTGCCCTGTCTGCTTCTTCCAGCGGTGCTTCCACAATAAGTTCGTCGTGCACCTGCAGGATAAGCTTTGACTTAAGTCCTTCGTCTTTAAGACGCTGTGCCACCTTTACCATTGCAATTTTTATTATATCCGCACTTGTACCCTGAATAGGGGTGTTCATAGCCATACGCTTGCCCATCTCCTGAATGTTGCGGTTGGAGTTGTTTATTTCGGGCAGTATGCGCCTGCGGTTGTATAGGGTGGAAACGTAGCCGTTTTCCTTTGCAAACTGTGTAATGGCGTTCATATATTCCTTAACGCCCACAAAGGTATCAAGGTAGTTCTGTATAAACTGGCTTGCCTCTTTTACAGTTATGCCCACATCCTTGGCAAGGCTGAATGCACCTATGCCGTACACAATGCCAAAGTTTACCGCTTTTGCACGGGAACGTATCTGCGGTGTTACCATCTCCACAGGCAGATGCATAATCTTTGCCGCTGTCTGTGTGTGGATATCCTCGTCATTTATAAAGGCACTTCTCATAGACTCGTCGCCGCTGATATGTGCAAGTATACGCAGTTCAATCTGCGAATAGTCGGCATCCAGCAGAATGCAGCCTTCCCTGGCCACAAAGAACTTACGCAGTTCCTGCCCAAGCTGTGTACGCACAGGGATATTCTGCAGGTTAGGTTCGCCCGAGGATATACGGCCTGTTCTGGTTTCGGTCTGGTTGAATGTGGTGTGTATTCTGCCGTTTTCACGGATTTTGTCCTTCATACCCTCAACGTAGGTGGAGTTGAGTTTCTGATAGGTGCGGTAGTTGAGTATTTTATCGATAACAGGGTGATACTTTCTTAATCCCTCAAGGACTTCCGCATTGGTGGAATAGCCCGATTTTGTCTTTTTTCCTGCAGGCAGGCCCAGATCTTCAAACAATGCCTTGCCCAGCTGTTTAGGGCTGTTGAGGTTGAACTCGTAGCCAACCATATCATAGACATCGCTGAGGTCCTTTGCAAGCTGTGCCTTAAGCATTGTGCCAAAATCCTCAAGTGCCTTTTTGTCCATGCCAAAGCCCTCGTGCTCCATCTCGCTGAGAACTTTGCCAGAGGCATTTCTATTTCGTAAAGCAGCTGGTGCTGTTTTTCGTCCTCAATAAATCTGAGATAATATTCATAAACCTGCTGTGCAAAAGGTGCAAAGCTGTCCTCGCATTCAAATTCTGCCACTGCATCTGCAGAAGCGGAGATACGCTCAAAGTCATAGCTTGCGGCAAGCGGGTTTGCAAGGTATGCCGCCAGCTTCATGCAGAATGTAATATTTTTTACATCAATATTCTTTTCAATGCAGAAGGTGTAGAGCGATTTGCTGTCGTAGGCAATTTTCTCTCGGCTTTCATCCTCGAGAAACGCTTTCAGCAGCCTGCTGTCTGCCTGTGCACAATAAATATCCTTATCCCACATAACGATAAATCTATCGCCGTTCTGATAAACGATTGCTTTATCAAGTGAGTTGTCAAATTCTTTTACTTCAACTGTTTCAAGGGCGGATTCCACCACGTCAAAGAGGTTTATATTTTCCACACTGCACTGTGGCACAAGCTTTTCCGCAAGGGAGAACATTTCAAGGCTTTTAAGTGTCTTTGACACCTTTTCGCAGTTGATTGGCTTCTTTACATAGCTTTCTGCCGCTGTGTCCATCTCTACATCACATCTGATTGTGCCGAGGATTTTTGAAAGGTATGCCATTTCCCTGTCGTTTACAAGCTTTTCGCGGACACCCTTTTTGATTTTTGCATCGTCAATATTTTCGTACACGCCGTCAAGGCTGCCAAAGTTCTGCAGCAGTGTAACAGCGGTTTTTTCGCCTACTCCCTTAACGCCAGGAATATTGTCGGAGGTATCGCCCATAAGTGCCTTAAGGTCAATAAGCTTTTCAGGGTAGAGGCCGTATTTTTCAAACACTTCTTCCCTGCCCATAATCTGTGTGTGACCCTTGCCCATCTGTGTTGTGGCAAGTGCAACGTGCACATTGTCATCGATAAGCTGCAGGCTGTCCCTGTCCCCCGTTGCAATATAGCATTCATCACCGCGTACAGAACAGCTTTTTGCAATTGTGCCAAGGATATCGTCTGCTTCAAAGCCTTCTTTTGTCACGATGGTATAGCCTAAATCCGCAAGAATTTCCTTTAACACAGGCATCTGCTGTGCAAGTTCATCAGGCATACCCTTTCTGCCTGCCTTGTAGCCGTCAAACAGTTTGTGGCGGAAGGTTTTTGCCTTAAGGTCAAAAGCCACCAGCACACAGTCCGGCTTTATCTCCTGTTCCAGTCTGATTAATATATTGAGAAAGCCATAGATACCGTTGGTATACTGGCCGTCCTTGGTTGTGAGAAGTTTTATTCCGTAAAAAGCACGGTTTAAAATACTGTTGCCGTCAATGGCGAGAAATTTCATATTTTATATCTCCCTTGGTGGAATTTATAATACATAATATATATCTAAATTAGTATACCATATTTTATCGTTTTATGGTATACTATTTACCTGATGCGAAAATAATTTTTACAGATGAGGTTTTATGGAAATTAAAGGTCTGGATATTAAAAACAAGGCAGTGCTTGCCCCTATGGCAGGCTTCTGTGATATTGTAATGCGCAAAGCTGCAGACGATTTTGACGCAGGCTTTACCGTAAGTGAAATGGTAAGTGCCCGTGCCCTGTATTACGGAGATAAAAAAAGCCACGAGCTTATGGAAACATTTCCCCATAAAGCTCCCTTTGGCGTGCAGCTTTTCGGCTTTGACCCAAATGATTTTGTACACGCCACAAAGCACGTTCTGGACCATAATCCCGACTTTATCGATATAAATATGGGCTGCCCTGCCCCCAAAATTGTCAACAACGGCAGCGGCAGTGCACTGATGAAAAATCCGCCCCTTGCCGCAGAAATTGCAAAGGCTGTGGTAGAAAACGCAAACGGCAGGCCTGTAAGCGTAAAAATCCGCAAGGGCTGGGACGAAAATTATCTGACTGCTGTGGAAATGGCACAGAGGTGTGAAGCTGCAGGTGTGGATTTTATTACCATACACGCAAGAACAAAACAGCAGATGTATACTCCCGGCATCGACCTTGACATTATCAAGGCGGTAAAGCAGGCGGTAAATATCCCTGTTATAGGCAATGGTGACATCACCTGCCCGGAAGATGCCATAAGAATGATGGACTACACAGGCTGCGACTATGTTATGGTGGGCAGAGAGGCTTTGAGCCGCCCGTGGATTTTCCGCCAGATTAAGCAGGCACTGAACGGTGAAACTGTGGAAAGTGACCCTTCAGTTGAAGAAAGAATGAAGCTGCTTTTATGGCATATTGAACAGCTTTGCGAAGTAAACGGCGAGTATCTGGGCATGAAAAAAGCCCGCGGTCAGGCTGCCCTTTATATGAAAGGCCTGCGCGGTGCGGCACACCTGCGATATCTGACCAACAGTCTTTCCGTTTTCAGCGATGCGGAAAATCTTGTAAAAGAGGTGTTAAAGGAAAATGTATAACTTCAACGCACTTGTATCCCGAATAAAATATATACCAAGATGGTCTCTTATGAGACAAAGCCGGCAGGAATATCTGGCAGAGCACACCACCGAGGTAATGCAGATTGCCCATACTCTTGCCGCCGTGGCAAAAGAAAAATTTGCTGCCGATGTGGACGAAAAAAACATTGTTCTGTGCGGTCTGTACCACGATATCAGCGAAATTCTCACAGGTGATATGCCAACACCCGTTAAGTACAATGACGACGTGCTTAAAAAGGCATACAAGGATATGGAAGCCAAGGCAACCGACAAGATGATTGACACCGTTGACCCGCAGCTTAAAAGCCATATTGCACCCTTTGTAAAGGGTGATGTCCTCTCTGGACGTGAGCAGAAAATTCTTAAAGCTGCAGACAAGCTGTCTGCACTTATCAAGTGTATGGAGGAGCTGCAGTGCGGCAATGCCGAGTTCAAGCTGGCATTTGAAAGCACAGAAAAGTCCCTTAAGGATATGAAGCTGCCGGAGGTGGACTATTTTATGGAAAATATGCTGCCCGCCTATAATCTTTGTCTTGACGAGCTTGCAAAAATTTAGCGAGGCGAAAACTTGAAAATTTCAAACAGTAAATTCAATTCAAAGATTCCATATATAAAGATATTTGCCCTTGGCTTTGCCACTGCTTTGTGCATATTTCTGCCTTTTATTGTGGTGGACAAGGGCTTTTTCCTCTATGCAGGGGATTTCAACAGCCAGCAGATACCTTTTTATATAAACGCTGTAAGAGCTGTGCAGAACGGCAGCTTTAACTGGAGCTGGAACACCGACCTTGGCGGCAGTATGGTAAACTGCTATTCCTTTTATCTTGTTGGCTCGCCCTTCTTCTGGCTAAGCTGTCTGTTCCCTTACAAATGGGTGCCGTATATGATGCCGCTGTGGCTGATGTTTAAATTTGCCATAGCAAGCCTTGGTGCATTTATGTTCCTGCGCCGCTACGCAAAGGATGCAAACTTTGCATATATAGGGGCATTGCTTTACGCTTTCAGCGGTTTTTCGGTTTACAATATATTCTTTAACCACTTTCTGGAATCGGTGGCGTTTTTCCCCTTTCTGCTGTGGAGCCTTGACGAATTTGTCTTAAACCGCCGCAGAGGTCCCTTTGTATTTTTTGTGGCACTTAACCTTATAAACAACTACTTTTTCTTTATCGGTCAGGTAGTGTTTCTGTTTATATACTTTATCTGCAAGGTTATCAGCGGAGAATACCGTATAAAGTTAAAAGAGTTTTTCCTGCTGGCCTTCGAAAGTCTGCTTGGCTGTATATGCGGCAGCGTACTGTTTATACCGTCCGTTGCAAGCGTACTGAAAAACCCGCGCAGCACACAGATGTTTGAGGGCATGGAGTTCTGGCTGTACAACAAAGTTCAGCAGTATTTTGCCATTGCTATGTCGGCATTTTATCCGCCCGAAATTCCTTACTCTCCCAATATGTTTACCGACTGCAGCATAAAATGGACAAGTATGTCCGCCTTTGTGGTGCTGGGCGGAATGTTCGGATTTTTTGTATTCCTTAAATATTACAGAAAATCCGCCTTTACAAAAATATTTATCTGCTGCATCACAGCCGCCTTTGTGCCTGTGCTGAACAGCAGTTTTTACGCTTTCAACGACAACTACTATGCCCGCTGGTTCTATATGCCGCTGCTTATGCTTGCGGCTATGAATATGCACAGCTTTACCCTGTGCCGCAAAAAAATTTTTTACGGTTTCAGAATCACAGCGGTAATCACCGCAGTTTTCTGCATTTTTGCACTTACCCCTTCAAAAACAGAGGACGGTGCCTTTAAGCTTGGGCTGCAGCAGGATACTGCATTGTTCTGGCTGATGTTTTTTGTGGCTGCGGTAAGCCTTTTTATCGGATATGTGCTTGTGCAGAATTTCCGCGGGGACAGAATGTATGCACAGAAGCTGCTGCGCGGCACTCTGGTAACAATTATGGCTTTTGCACTTGTGCATATGTCGCTGGTTAAAATACCGCAGATGGACAACGAAAAAAACTATGTAACACAGAACTACAATGTAATCGACAGCATTGATATAGCTGATGACGGCAAGGATTTCCGCCTTGATGCATACCAGTGCTACAACAATGTGGGGCTTTTTACAGATAAACCTGTAATACACTTTTTCAACAGCACTGTAACGCCGTCAATACTGGAGTTTTACCCATTTGTCAACACAAAACGTGATGTATCCTCCAAGCCTGAACAGGATGACTACGCCCTGCGCAGTCTGCTGTCGGTAAAATACGTTATTATGCCCACCCACGAATATGACAGTTTTGCCGAAAAGGACTACACTAAAATTTACAGTGCTCATACGGTAACAGAGCCTTACACTGTGCTGAAAAACGACTATTTTATCCCGTTTGGCTTCACATACGATTACTATGTTACACCTGAACAGATGGAAAACACTGCCAAATCGGTCCGCAGCCGCCTTATGCTGCGGGCACTTGTGGCAGAACAGCAGCTTGTGAAAAGCCTTGACCTGCCCCTTGAACAGATTGAGGAGGAGGCACTGAAAAATGTTACCTTTGCGGTTTTCGAGTCTGATGTGGCAGACAGGCAGAGCGAATGCAGCTATTATTTTGAACAGACAAAGGACGGCTTTGTATCAAATATAATGCTGTCAAAGCCAAACCTTGTGTTCTACTCTGTCCCGTATGACGAGGGCTTTACCGCCTTTGTAAACGGACAGGAAAGCGAAATTTACAAAGTCAACAGCGGACTTTGTGCCGTTTACGCCCCTGCAGGCGACAACGAAATCGTTTTCGATTACGAAACGCCGCACCTTAAAACAGGTATAATCTTAAGCCTTGCAGGCTTGGGTATTTATATAGCATATATTATTTTTATTCTCAAAAAGAAGGTTAAAAGTTAAATGGAAATTATTAAAGTTTTGGCAAGCGAATTCAAAAAGGAAGTATGGCAGATTGAAAACAGCGTTGCGCTGATGGACGAGGGCTGCACAATACCTTTTATCGCACGATACAGAAAAGAAAAAACAGGCGAGCTGGACGACCAGATTCTCCGCGAAATCTTCGACCGTCTGACATATCTGCGCAACCTTGAACAGCGTAAAGAGGAGGTTATCAAATCCATAACCGAGCAGGAAAAGATGACCGATGAAATTATGGATATGCTCTCCCGTGCAAAGACACTCAGCGAAGTGGAGGACATCTACCGTCCGTTCAAGCCAAAAAGAAAAACCCGTGCCTCTGTTGCAAAGGAAAAAGGCCTTGAACCTCTGGCAAGAGAAATTCTTGAACAGCGTCCGCTGGCAGTGCCATGTGACCTTGCTGCAGACTATATAAACGAAGAAAAAGGCATACTTACAGCGGAAGATGCCCTTAAGGGTGCAATGGATATCATTGCAGAAGATGCGTCCGACAACACCAATGTGCGTAAAGCACTTAAAAGCCTTTACACACGCACAGGCGAAGTGACCGCAAAGGGCGACGAAGAAAAGGAAAGTGTTTACACACAGTACTACGACTTCAGCGAAAAGGTAAATAAAATTGCCTCCCACCGTGTGCTTGCAATTGACCGCGGCGAAAAGGAAGGCTTTCTCAAGGTTAACATTGCCGTTGATACAGTGGCCGCAATTGCAGAGATTGAAAAAATCTACATTGTAAACGATTCCGAATGTGCAAAGCTTGTTAAAGAAGCCATTGCAGACAGCTACAGCCGCCTTATCCACCCAAGCCTTGACACAGAAATCCGCAACGGTCTTACAGAGGTTGCCTGCGAGGGGGCAATAAAGGTATTTGGTGACAACTTAAAACAGCTTCTCCTTGTGCCGCCTGTAAAAGGCAAAACCTGTATGGCACTGGACCCCGGCTACCGCACAGGCTGTAAAATGGCTGTGGTTGACCCAACAGGCAAGGTGCTGGACACAGGTGTTGTGTATATGACACTTGATATTCACGACAAGGAAAAGGCCAAAAAACAGCTTAAAGCCCTTATTGCAAAGCACAATGTTGACATTATCTCCATCGGCAACGGCACAGCCACAAAGGAAACAGAGATGGTTGTGGCATCAATGCTCAAGGAAATCAGCCGCCCTGTAAGCTATATGGTGGTAAGCGAAGCAGGTGCTTCCGTTTATTCCGCCTCCAAGCTTGCAGCCGCAGAGTTCCCGCAGTTTGACGTTGCACTTCGCAGTGCGGTTTCCATTGCCAGAAGGCTGCAGGACCCTCTTGCTGAACTTGTAAAGATTGACCCTAAATCCATCGGTGTTGGCCAGTATCAGCACGATATGCCAAAACAGCGTCTGGAAGAAAGCCTTGACGGCGTGGTGGAATACTGTGTAAACACAGTTGGTGTTGACCTTAACACTGCTTCCGCACCATTGCTGGAAAGGGTTTCGGGCATCAACAAGTCCATCGCCAAAAACATCATCACCTACCGTGAGGAAAACGGCGAATTTACAAAGAGAAGCCAGCTGCTTAAAGTATCAAAGCTCGGCCCTAAAGCATATCTGCTGTCCGCAGGCTTCCTGCGAATCCCAGGTGCAAAGGACAAGCTGGACTCCTCCTCTGTTCATCCCGAAAGCTACGATGCAGCAAAACAGCTGCTCTGTGCTGTGGGCTATACAACAGACGATATCGGCACAGAAAAAATCAAGGGTCTTGAAAAGGACGTTGAAAAAATCGGTCTGGAAAAACTTGCAGAAAAACTTGGCATCGGTGTTCCTACACTTAAGGATATTGTGGCTGAACTTATCAAACCGGGCCGCGATATGCGTGACGAACTGCCAAAACCGCTTTTACGCACAGACGTTCTTGACATGAACGACCTTGTTGCAGGCATGGAACTTACCGGCACAGTGCGAAATGTAATTGACTTTGGTGCATTTGTGGATATTGGCGTGCATCAGGACGGCCTTGTGCACATCAGCCAGATATGCGAAAAGTATATCAAGCACCCAAGCGAAGTGCTTAAAGTGGGCGATATTGTAACTGTGTGGGTATTAAATGTTGATGTAAACAAAAAGCGCATCTCCCTGACAATGAAAAAGCCAAAAGAACAGGCAAAGGACGAAAAAAAGTCTAAATAATCTGTAATTGTACGGCTGACAAAACCTCACAAAAAATTACGGCAGAGGATTTATATCCCCTGCCGTTTTTGTTTTGTTCTTTTTAATTGATGATTACCTCTGCCTGTAAAATGTCAATAAAACCATTGTTTTCGGCAACTGTAAAAGGTATCTTTCTGTCATAGGTTACCTTTTGAAAAAAATCTATGCGGTAACCAAGATTTGTCGGATATCCCAACACTGCCGCCTGCACCCTTTCCCCTTTTGTAAAAATCAGATGCACCATGCCCTCGTTTACATTGTTTGTCACAATGTCACGGCTTTTAAAGCCGATAGCTTTTTCTATCTCTTCTTCCGAGGTATATGGCGAAAAGGTGTAAACCGCATCCCATTCAAAGGGAACGATCTCATTGAGGGTAACTGTCTGCCCTGCTTTTAATGCTGTTACAGCTTTTTTAAGCCTGTGGTTATTTATTTTAACAAGCGGATTGCCGAATACAGCAATGCACATGGCAACAAAAACAACAGCCCACGCAATTTTCTTTTTCATGCCGACACCCCTTTCTGCTTTATACTATTTATTAAACTTTGGGTTATCTGTTCTGTTCAAAATATAATCTATACTTACATTGTAAAAATCAGCCAATTTAATCAGCACCTCTGTAGGTACATCATTTTCTCCTGTCTCATATTTAGAATATCCCGTCTGGGACATTCCCAGCATACCTGCAATTTGTGTCTGATTAAGGTCTTTATCTTCTCTTAAATCACGTATTCTTTTATACATTTTACCACCTCTTGAAGGTAGTATATTTTAACCTGTTTCAGGGTATTGATTTTTAACCTGAAACAGGTTAAACTTTTATTGATAGTATCTGCCAGCATATCGCAACTATACAACCATTAATTTTTTATATGAAAGATAAAACCTGTTTTTTTACCGGACACCGCTCTATCAATACCAATGATATAGAAAAAATAAAACTGAATTTATACCATATTATAGAGGATATGATATCTCGGGGTATTATCTATTTTGGCTGTGGAGGTGCCTTAGGTTTTGACACCTTGGCGGCTCAGACCATATTGAACTTTAAAAAGCAATATCCGCAGATAAAACTGATAATGGTATATCCCTGCAAAAATCAGACAAAATACTGGAAAGCATATGACATTGACATCTATAATCATATAAAAAAACACTGCGACAAATATGTGTACATATCACAAAACTACATATACGACTGTATGTTTAAACGCAACCGCCATCTTGCGGACCACAGTGCCCACTGTGTATGTTATTTAAACAAATCTTACGGCGGCACATTTTATACCGTGAACTATGCTATGTCAAAAGGGGTAAAAATAATAAATATTGCGGCATTGTAGCATCAAAAAAGGTGAGGAAAAATCCTCACCTTTTTATTACTATAAAATTTTCATTTTTACAGAATATTCTGACACTGCGCAGTCAGAGCGCGTTTTGCATAAACCGTTTTGGCTTAACTATAACAACACGGAAACAATTTCCGTCCATTTACAGAACAACCTGTTGTTTCAATGTTCTGACCGGTCGCAGCAAGCCTGCGACAAGTGCGTAAGCACGTAAATTGCGTAAGCAATTCGGGCAGGTTATTATTCGCCGAATGCAACACGTTTTGTGTCACGAGCAATCATAAGTTCTTCGTTTGTCTGAACAACGAGAACTTTAACTTTGCCGTTAGCACCTGTGATGTCGTTAACAGCAAGACCACGTTTGGAGTTCTGTTCTGCATCGATTTCAACGCCGAACCAGCCAAGGCCTTCACAAACTTTTGCACGTGTGGAAGCGGAGTTTTCACCGATACCGCCTGTGAATACGATGCAGTCGAGACCGTTCATAGCTGCTGTGTAGGAACCGATGAATTTCTGAATCTGGTAAACGAGCATTTCAAGTGTGAGAGCTGCTCTGTCGTTGCCTTCGCCTGCTGCGATTTCAAGGTCACGGCAGTCGCTGGAAACGCCGGAAACACCGAGGAAGCCGCATTTTTTGTTGAGATACTGGCTGAGTTCTGTGCCGTTCATACCTGTTTTTTCAGCGATGAAAGAAACAACGGATGGATCAACGTCACCACTTCTTGTACCCATAAGGAGACCAGCAAGTGGGGAGAAGCCCATGGATGTGTCAACAACTTTGCCGCCGTCTACTGCAGCGATGGAAGAACCATTGCCGAGGTGGCATGTAACGATTTTGAGTTCTTCAGGTTTTTTGCCGAGGAATTCAGCTGCTGTAAGGGAAACAAATTTGTGGCTTGTGCCGTGGAAACCGTAACGACGAACTTTGTGATCTTCATACCATTCGTATGGTACTGCGTACATATATGCTTTTCTTGGCATTGTTGCGTGGAAAACTGTGTCGAATACTACAACGTTTGGAACGTCTGCACCGAATACAGCTTTTGCGCTGTTGAGACCAAGAACGTGTGCTGGGTTGTGCAATGGTGCGATTGCGCCAAGACGACCGATTTCTGCAATAACTTCATCATCAACAAGTGTGGATTCCTTGAAGCTTTCTGCGCCGTGAGCAACACGGTGACCGATAGCGGAAACTTCTTTTACATCATCGATAACTTTGCCTTCGCCTGTTGTCATCATTTCAACAACTTTTGCGAATGCTTCTGTGTGTGTTGGGAATGGAACTTCTACTGTCCATTTGCCATCGTTAGCTTCGTGTTTGATAAAGCTGCCTTCAATACCGATTCTTTCGCAGATACCTTTGCAGATAACGCTTTCATCTTCCATGTTGATGAGCTGATATTTAAGGGAGCTGGAACCACAGTTGATTACCAAAATTTTCATTTTAATCAATCCTCCAATTAAAAATGGTGTTTATTTTATAGTTCTTTTATTATATAATATATTTATATATTTTTCAAGGTGAAAGGAGCCATTTATGTCAAAAACAGTGGGAATAATCGCAGAATACAATCCTTTTCACAAAGGACATCAGTATCAGATTGACACACTGCACAGCATGGGATACGACAAAATAGCCGTAGCTATGAGCGGTACTTGCGTTCAGCGTGGCGAAATAAGCCTTTTGTCCAAATTCTGCCGTGCAAAATATGCTGTGGACTGCGGCGTAAACCTTGTGTGCGAAGTTCCTTTTCCTTACAGCAGCTTTTCTGCCGAAGGCTTTGCAAAAAGTGGTGTGCACATCCTTAAAAATCTGGGTGTGGACGCTGTCAGCTTTGGCAGCGAAAGTGCAGACCTCAGCCTGCTGTGCAGCATAGCGGACTATCTGCTTACAGCCGATTTCGAGGCTGCTTTAAAGGCATTTATTGCCGATGGCAACTCCTTTGCACAGGCAAGGGAAAAGGCCATTCTGGCAAAATTTGCCCTTTCCAGAGAGGTTATTGCTGCAAGCAATGATATTCTTGCACTTGAATATATAAAAGAATGCCGAAAGCTTGGCTGGAATGTGGAGTTTATCCCCATAAAAAGACAGGGTGCAGATTACAACGACCTTGCTGCCAAAAGCGGCTTTGCCTCTGCCAGCGGCATAAGACAGCGTGTGGCCGAATACCGCTTTGAACAGGCGGCAGAATTTGTGCCCGACAATATAAGGCAGCATTTTGTAAACAGGCTTGAACAGGGCGATTATTTTATCCCCGACGCAGCCTTTGAAAAAGCTGTGCTGTGTACCCTTAAAAAGCTTACCGCCGGGGATTTTGCAAAAATCCCGGACTGCAACACAGAGCTTTGCCACGCCTTTGAAAACGCGGCATCGATTTCCAAAAATGTGGAACAGCTTTTCAGCAACCTGCCTACAAAGCAGTATACAAAGGCAAGGCTGAAAAGAATTATGCTTTCTGCCCTGCTTGGTGCAGACAGTACCCTGCCCTCTCTGCCGCCGTTTATCCGCATACTGGCTATGGACAAAAAGGGGGAAGAAATTGTAAAATCCGCAAGCAGCACCTCTGTTTTGCCGATAAGCCACTCCTGCCGCATACTGCAGGACAAAAGTGATGATTGCCGCAAGGTTATTGAAAAAGAAAGTCTTGCAACGGATTTACAGAGTATGTTTTTTAAATTTCCTGCCGACAGCCGCAGCGATTATACAACAAAATTGTACAAAAAATAATACCTGCTGTAATATTTCCCAATATAATAACAAAAACAAATATTTTTTTATAAATATTACCTGCAATAACAAAAAACAGATATTTTTCTGTAAATATTCACTGCAATAGCAAAAGCGATGTTTTTTTCAAACATCGCTTTTTTAATTACTCTGATAAATTATACTGTCAGGGGGGTTCCTGTTATGAGAGAGTATCACTTATCTTCTTCTGTTTCCACCACAGGTGGTTTGATTGCACTGCCGTAAACCTGATTGGCAATGCCGCTTAAAGTTTTTACGGATTTTAAGCTGAGGTTTTCAAACTGCTGTATATCCACATAATATACCCTGTCCTTTGCCACAGCTTCGGTATCGCCAAAGCCCATGGCAGCAAGCTGTTCCTTGCTTATTTTATCCGATACAATCAGCACCTCGGGGTTTGTTGCCGCAACAGCTTCCATACTTTCGGCTGTATAATCCCTGCCGAAATCCTTTACATCAAAGAAGTATGCCAGCAGCCTGCCCTCCATAGTGTCAGGGGTGGCAACCATGCCATAGGTATTGAACAGCATAACCGCATTCAGCTTGTTCTGCCCTTCCAGTGCAAGGGTGTAAAGGTTAAGCTTTTCGCTTACATCTGCCGCTATACGTTCGCTTTCAAAGGTGGCAATATCTGCACCGTGGGTGATTGCCGTTACACTGCGGTAAATTTCTTTAAGTTCATCCGCACTTTCGGGATAGGAGATTTCAAAAACCACTATTCCGCTTTCTTCAATCTCCGCCCTGTCCGTATCTGACAGCGGTGTCTGCACGATAAGGCAGTCCGGCTTAAGCTTGATAATCTTGTCCACATCGGGAATAAGCGGTGTTCCTACCGTCATAAGCTGGTCGTTGCCACGTTTGTTGCAGTAGCTGCTTGTAGCCACCAGAGCCTTCTGGCTTGGAGAGGAAAGTATAACCTCGGTTGCCAGCGGTGAAAGGCTGACAATCTCGTTCATCTCCGCTTCAACACTTCTGCCGAAAACCGTTGCAGGAAATGTTACAGGTATAGGCTCGGTTTTCGCAAACATCGCCTTTATGCGGCTGATAACTGACTGCTTTTTCTTTTTTGGCTTTTCCGCAGCGGAGTCATCCTTTTCTTCGGAGGATACATCTTCGCTGTCGTCGGAGGATATATCTTCGCTTTCATCGGAGGACGAGCCGCCGTTTTCATCGGATGATACTTCATCACCTGCCGAAGAAATGCTGTCTTCGGAGGATATCTGCTGTGATGAAGACGGGCTGCCGGAGGATGTTTTATCCTCCATTGTGCTTACAACCATAACGATTGCCACCGCCATAAGAATTACGCACAGCAGAATACCGCAGATAAGCATCTGCTGCTTTCTGCGTTTTTTTCGTAGCTGTTTTCGTTTTTCTGTCTGCGGGGAAACGTATTTCATATATTTACCTGTAATGATTAATTGTAATTTTTATAATGATACCACACAAATGTGTAAACATCTTAAAAAAGATGTAAATATCAAAGGATAAGAGCACAGCCGTTACGCTTGTGCTCTTATATTCAGTTTACACTCTGGATTGTCACGCCTGTGTAATAATGGGTGAGAATCTGCTTGTAGCTCCAGCCTTCGTTCTGTGCATAGAGCTGTGCACCCCACTGGCTCATACCTGCACCATGGCCGTAACCATAGGTAGTAAAGGTAAATTCCTCGTCGTCAGCATCGTATTCGATATCAAATGCCGCAGAACGCAGCACCATACCGCCGTCCGCAAGGATATCTTCTCTCATTCTGCGTCCGTTTATGGTTTTGCTCTTACCGGAGCTTTTATACTTTGTCTGTCCGCAGATTTTCATCTCGTTTACATAGCCGCCGCTGGTGTAGTTTAAAATTTCAAACCAGTCTTCCGGGTCTCCGCTTGGCTCAATGTCTATATCCTCCAGAATTTCTTCCATATCTTCCAGAGAGAACTTCACTTTGCCCTTATATCCGTTTGCAAGATGGTCGTACTTGCTTTCCACCGATACAAGATGGCTGTAGTGGCCGCCCCAAACTTCGCTTGCCGCATTGGTTCTGCCTGCCGAGGATGCAAAATACGGTGTATAAACCGCCTTGCCGTTTATGGTCATAATCTTGTCCGCAACCTGATTTACCGCCGCAGTTACCGATGCGTACGGTGTTTCCCTGCCCGATACTGCAGGGGCACTGTTTCCGCTGGCGTACTGATAACGCAGATAGGTATGTGTTGCAACCGCCTGTGCCTTGAGTGCCTCGGCATTCCAGCTGCCCGTCATCTCCTTGGAAACAATCTTTGCAAGAATTTCGCTGGCAGGTGCTGTAACCACCTTGCCGTTCATCGTTACGGTAAGGGTGTATTCCGATGGCTTTTCGGTAGGTTTTGGGGTTGGTACAGGTGTTGGTGTCGGTGTCGCTGTAGGTTTTGCTGTAGGCGCCACAGTCGGTTTTGGTGTAGCCGCAGGGCTTGCAGTCGGTTTAACCGTTACGGTCGGCTTTACTGTTGGTGTAGCCGTAGCCTTTGGTGTTGCCGATGGTGTTGCTATAGGCTTAACAGTGGCTGTCGGGCTTGCGGTAGGCTTTACAGACGGGCTGACCGTTGGAGTAGCCGTTGGAGAAGCTGTTGGTGTTGCCGAAGGAGAAACTGACGGTGTTGGGGAAACTGTTGCCGACGGAGAAACTGTCGGTGTGGCAGACACAGTTGGTGTAACCTCGCCGCTTTCGTCAGAGCTGCTCTCGTCTTCGGAATCTGCACTGTCATCAGGTGTGGAGGCGGGTTTCTGCACCACAACGCCGCCCGTATCGTTTTTGGCAAAATAAACTGTGATATTGCCGCTTGGCTGCTGCTGTTTAAGTGCGATGAAATCGTCAAATTCGCCGATTTCGGCTGTTTCAAATTTTACAGCAGAGTCTCTGATTGCCCCGTTTGCAACGTCGATGCTGTCGCTCATCTTCATAAGGCCTTCAAACTGCTGTTGTGTATATGTAACCACCGCATATACAAAGTATTCACGGTAGCTGTTTTCGGTATCAAAAACCATAAGCTGAATATCGCCTGTGATATCAGCTATCTCATCTTCTGTGTAGAGTACATCGCCGCCAAAACCTGCATAGGTTTTCATACTTGCAATGGAAGAATCCTCGTACACTATGCTGTCTGGCTCGTTTTCGCTCTGACGGTGGGAGCCAACGGCAAATTCTTCCTTTGTGGTTTTAACGGTTATCCAGCCCTTTAATCTGCGGTTTTGAGCCCAAGAGCCGGATGCCAAGTCAGAGGTTACCTGCTCAAAACCTTTTGAAAAAAAATCTGTATTCTGTCTTTCTGCAATAACGCCTGCAACAGTCTGTGTATTAAGGATGTCCTTTATAATCGGAACAGCATTGATATCCATGCCGTTTTTATACCACAGCCATCCAAACGCAAGTGCTGCCGCAACAACAAGCATAAGAGCAAATGTAAAAAACGCCTTTACAAAGCCGCCCTTTTTCTTTTTGGGCTGTGGCTGTTCTGCCATAAGTGCATTGTCCACAGGCAATCCGCACATAACGCGGCGCAGCAGATCCAGCGCATACTGGCTGGCAAGATTGATAATTGTTTCCCTCTTGCCTGCAAAATGGTGTTTTACCACATATGTTCTGTCCGCTGTGGCAACTGCGATGTATACAAGACCCACATCGTCACCGCCCGGGCCTGCATAGCCTGTTGTGGCAACGCCGTAGTCACTTTCTGCCATAATACGCACGTTCTGTGCCATCTGTACAGCAACTTCGCTGCTTACCGCTGTGTGCTGTTCCAGCACATCCTGGTCCACATCCAGCATCTGTACCTTCTGTTTGTCAGAATAGGTGCAGATGCCCAGCTCGAACACCTGGCTTGCCCCTGCAACACTGGTAATGCGGCTTGCAATTTTGCCGCCTGTGCAGCTTTCTGCCACTGCCACAGACTGCATTGTGCGTTTTAAGGTGTTTACAATAACAGTTTCTGCATTGTCCACATCCACGCCGTAGATATACTCGCCTATCCTTTTTTCCAGTGCCTTATACTGGCTGTCCAGCATATCGGCAGCTTCCTTTTCCTCCAGAGCCTTTGCTGTAAGGCGGATTGTAACCTCTCCGTCACCTTTGGCATAAAGTGCCGCTGTAGGGTTTTCGCTTTCAAGAAAGTCTGCTATCTTTGTTTCCAGCATACTTTCGCCTATGCACATGGTTTTTACATATCGGGATTTTATAACGCCTTTTACCAGTCTGCTGAGGATAGGCATAACCTGATTTGCCATCATAGGCTCCAGTTCTCTCGGAGGTCCAGGCAGCAGCACTGCCAGCTTTTCTCCGTCGATAAACATTATACCCGGTGCTGTGCCGTTGTCGTTTGGCAGATATCTGCCACGCTTTGGCACATAGGCCTGCTTTTTGTTGTTGTCGGTCATAATGCGGTTCATCTTTTCAAAGTGGAGACGGATTTTCTGTTCCACCTCTGCATTGTGAACCAGTTCGTCATTATAAACCGCAGCGACCGTCTGCTTGGTCAGGTCGTCATCTGTAGGACCAAGGCCGCCCGAAAAGATAACAATATCGCTTCTTTCCTTGGCAATTCTTACAGCCTGCTCCAGACGCTCCTTATTGTCGCCCACAACCTGCTGGTTGTAGATGACAATTCCAAGCTCTGACAATGCACGGGACAGATACTGGGCGTTGGTGTTGAGAATATCCCCCAACAGCAGCTCGGTACCTACGCATATAATCTCTGCTCGCAAGGTTTTCACCCTTTCTTTTAAATTCTTCGGGACAGTTGTATTTATTGTATGCTGTCCGCTGTATAAAAACTGGCTTTCCGCATAAACTGCGTAAAAGCTATCAGATGTTTACAAACACCTTTTCAGTTTCTGCCATGGCTTCCATCTCCAGCTTTGTGAGAACTTCCATATCCATATTCTTTTCGGCTTCAAGAATTTCTTCAAGGCTTGGCTTGGTTTTAGGATGGCTTGGTGTAAAAATTGTGCAGCAGTCCTCGTAAGGAAGAATTGAAGTTTCAAATGTATCAATCTTTCTTGCGATTTCTGTGATTTCGTTTTTGTCCATACCGATTACAGGGCGGAGGATAGGCATTTCCACAGACAGGTCTGTTGCGCGGATTGCACGCAGTGTCTGGCTTGCAACCTGTGCAAGGCTTTCGCCTGTGATAATTGCCTCTGCACCTTCTTCTTCCGCAATTTTTTCTGTAATTCTCATCATGCTGCGGCGCATAAGCACTGTGAACAGTTCCGGCACACCATTGTCACGGATATATTCCTGCGGCACTGTAAATGGCACGATGTGCAGGTTGATATCGCCTGTGTACTCCTTCATCTTTTCGCAGAGGGTAATAACCTTCTGTCTTGCACGTTCGCTTGTGTACGGTGGGGATGCAAAGTGTACAGCCATAATCTTCATGCCGCGTTTTGCCATCATATATGCTGCAACAGGGCTGTCGATGCCGCCTGACAGCATAAGTGCACCTTTGCCGGATGTGGATACAGGCATACCGCCTGCACCCTGTTCCTTGCCGCCGTGGATGTATGCACCGTAGTCACGGATTTCCACCATTACGTTAACTTCTGGGTTATTTACATCCACCTTGAGGTGATGGTATCTGCTGAGAATTCTGCCGCCAAGTTCGCGGGAAATTTCAGGGGATGTCATACCAAATTTCTTGTCGGCACGCTTTGCGCTTACCTTGAATGTCTTTGCATTTTTAAGGGTTTCGCCAAGGTATTCCACCGCTGTCTGTGCAATAACCTCAAAGTCTTTTTCCACAACAGCAGCCTTGCTTACTGCAGCAATGCCGAAAATCTTTTTAACCTTTTCAAATGCTGTGTCAATGTCGCAGTCCTCATTTTCAGGCTCGATGTAGAATGTGCTCTGTGCCTTGTAGTATTTGAACTGACCGCAGTTACGCAGTCTTCTTCTGATTGTTTTCATAAGCTGTGCTTCAAAGGTATTTTTGTTAAGACCTTTGAGTGCCATTTCGCCAAGATAGCAGATTATAAGTTCTCTCATTATTTTTTCACCTTCTGTAATTTTTCTGATGCCTTTTTAAGTGCAGCAATAAATGTTTCGATATCTTCTGTGGTTGTGTGTATGCCGAAGCTTACGCGGATGGAGCTGTCAATGCGTTTTGCGTCCACACCCATTACGCTGAGTGTATGGCTTGCCGCACCTTTGGAGCAGGCAGAACCCGATGAAATATAGATTTCGTCAGCTTCAAGGAAGTGCAGCAGAGTTTCGCTGCGGTAATTCATAAAAGAAAAGTTTACTGTATATGGCATTGCGTTTTCAGGGCTGTTTATCACAACGTTGTCAAACTGTGCAAGGCCGTCCAGCAGCTGTGTTTTAAGCTTTGTATAGTGGTTTAAATTCTTTTTGATGTTAGGATGCAGCAGCTCGCAGGCTTTGGCAAAACCGAGAATGTAGTGAATATTCTCTGTGCCTGCACGCAGGCCTTTTTCCTGACCGCCGCCGGCCATAACCGTCTTGATATTTGTGCCTTTTTTAAGGTACAAACCGCCTATGCCCTTTGGTGCATAGATTTTATGGCCCGAAAATGCCATTGTATCGCAGGGGATTTTTGCCACATCTATCGGTGTTTTCATAAAGGACTGTGTGGCATCAATATGTATAACTGTGCGCTTGTTCTTTGCCTTTATTTTTTCGCAGAGGCTTTTTACATCCAGCACAGCACCTGTTTCGTTGTTTACATGGATAAGTGTAACCAACGCTGTTTTGCTGTCCACAGCGTCCACAATTTCGGCAGGGTCTATATTTCCGTCTGCCTTTGGGTTTACATTTACCACTGTAAAGCCCATCTCCTTAAGATTTTCCAGCGGATGTCTTACTGCAGGGTGTTCATAGCCTGTTGTAACAATTTTGTTTGCCCAGTTTTTACGTGCCATGGAAAGGCCGTAAATTGCAATGTTGTTGCTTTCAGAAGCACAGGAGGTAAAGTATACCTCGTCCTCCTTTGCATTTATATATCCGGCAATCTGTCTGCGGGCGGTATTTATTTTATTTTCTGTCTGTGCACCTATTTTATACAGCGAGGAGGGATTTGCAAATTCCTCTGTAAGGCTTTGTGCTATAACCTGTGCAACCTGCGGGTCAACAGGTGTTGTAGCGGCATTATCAAGATAAATCATCGTGTTACTCCGTATATATAAATTCAAAAATAAACCTTTTTTCTCAATTTATTATTGTAACATAAAATGTGCAAATAGTAAATTACTTATTTATATATTATGCAGCGTACATCAGATGAGTGTACGGCTGTTTTTCACACAAATTCCATTGACAAAATATGCCCCAGAGTTAAAATTATTACAGAACGAAAAAATTCTCTCCTTCTGCATTTTTTCGTGTGGCATTTTACTGTCGTTCGTATTTTGTGCAGGGCATTTTATGCCATCTGCATTTTGCAGAATTTTTTATCTTTTCCGCCAGCCGTTTTTTGTATGGCGGTTATTTATTTTTGTTTATTATGAGGTGATATATATGGACAAAAATCAATCTTCAATGCTGGCAACTGCCCCCGTGGGAAAACTGCTGGCAAAGCTGGCAGCCCCTGCAATTGCCGCACAGATTGTAAACCTTTTGTACAATATGGTGGACCGTATGTACATAGGGCGTATGGAAAGCATCGGCAAGCTTGCACTGACGGGTGTTGGCGTATGTTTTCCGCTGATTATGATAATTTCTGCCTTTGCCGCCCTTGTGGGTATGGGGGCTGCCCCGAGAGCTTCCATATTTATGGGCAAGGGTGACAAGGCAACTGCAGAAAGAATAATGAACAACAGCTTTTCCCTGCTGCTTATTATTTCTGCCGTTCTCACCTTTGTGTTTTACTTTTTTGCCGAGCCCATACTGATGAACTTCGGTGCCAGCGAAAACACCATAAAATACGCTCTGGAATATATGAAAATCTACAGTCTGGGCACAGTTTTTGTTCAGTTTACTTTGGGTATGAACAGCTTTATCAGTGCACAGGGCTTTGCAAAAATCAGTATGCTTACGGTTGTTATCGGTGCTGTACTCAACATAATACTTGACCCGATTTTCATCTATGCATTGGGACTGGGTGTAAAGGGTGCCGCCATAGCCACAATTATAAGCCAGCTTGTTTCCGCTTTGTGGATATTGCGTTTTTTAATCGGCAGCAAAACCGAGCTGAAGCTGAAAGCGGCATATATGAAGCCCGACCCTAAAATTTTTATACCCTCCATGGCTCTGGGCCTTTCTCCTTTTATCATGCAGGCAACCGAAAGCCTTATCTCTGTGTGCTTCAACTCCTCCCTGCTTAAATACGGCGGAGATACCGCTGTGGGCAGTATGACAATTCTGACCAGTGTTATGACCTTTTCCATTCTGCCGCTGCAGGGGCTTTGTCAGGGTGCACAGCCGATAATCAGCTACAACTTCGGTGCAAAAAATGCCGGCAGAGTGAAGAAAGGATTTAAACTTACACTTATAAGCTGTCTCGTTTTCAGTTTTGCAGTGTGGGTACTGGTTATGCTGTTCCCTCAAAACTTTATAAAGCTGTTCAACACCGATGCCGAACTGGTGGCCTTTGCCTCCCGTGCACTGCGGATTTATATGGCGGTAAACTGCGTATTCGGTGCACAGATAGCCTGTCAGCAGACCTTTATCGCCCTTGGCAATGCCAGATGCAGCCTTTTCCTTGCACTGCTGCGAAAGATTATTCTGCTTATCCCGCTGATATACATTTTGCCTTTGTTCATCGCAGACAAAACCTCGGCTGTTTTCCTTGCAGAGCCTGTGGCAGATATAATTGCGGTAAGCTGCACAGTTCTGCTGTTCCGTCACGAATTCAGAAAAGCTATGGCATCTTTAAAGGGATAGTGTTTACAATTTTCCGTACAGAAAACTATGCGTTTACCATCTTAAATCATCCGGTTCAATACATAAATGCAAAGCCAAAATACAAAGCCAACGAAAAAGGCCGTAACCAGCACATAGCAGGTTACGGCCTTTTTCAGGAATTGAGTTTTTATATATAAAAAGGAAAGTTATTTTGCAAAAAACGCCACGGCAATTGCCCCCGGACCTGCGTGTGTACCCACTACGCTGCCCACAAAGGAGCGGTGCATATATACGCCGCCGAAATACCGGGAGTTATCTGCCATAAACTCACGCAGCAGCTCATCAGTCACGCCTGTGTAGCCAAGCAGGAATGGTTTTTCATAGTCTATGCCGCCCATACTGCTTATCTGCTGCAGCATTACAGCATTGCCCAGCTTGCTGCCACGGGCCTTGCCTACCACCTTTATCTCCCCCTCCTCAATAAGTGCAACAGGCTTGATGTTCATAAGACCGCCTGCAAAGGCAACCGCTGCGGAAACACGGCCGCCTTTTTTGAGATATTCAAGGGTATCCAGCACAGCAAGAATTCTGATATTTCTTTTGACAGAGTTTATATGCTGTACAATCTCCGCCGCAGATTTGCCGTCCTCCGCCATCCTGAGAGCAATTTCTGCAAGGATGCCTGCCCCGATTGTTACCGAGCCGCTGTCCACAACATAAACACTGCTGCCAAAGTCCTCTGCTGCAATGCAGGCACTCTGGTATGTACCCGACAGCTTTGATGACACTGTGATTGCCACAACCTCGTATCCGCCGCATACCGCTGCTTTGAAAACATCGGCAAAAGCCTCGGGGGTTGGCTGGCTTGTGGTTGGCAGAACATCGCCATTTTCCAGCATTTTGTAAAACTGTGTGTGGTCGATTGTAACACCGTCTATATATTCTTTTTCTCCGAAATGTACAGTAAGCGGCACTACAGTAAATTTATCAGTAAGTTCTTTTTTAACATTGGTTGTAGAGTCTATAATAATTTTTGTTTTCATCAATTCTCCCTTTTATAAAAATTTATAATATTTCAAAGTGTATATATTTCAAGTCATATAAATATATCATTACCTATCGCAAAGTTGACTTGTCAACATCTCCAGTAACCGCATTATACTACAGGTTTGTTGACTTGTCAACATTTTATGTAAAAACAAAGCTTTTAGGGGCAAAAGCTGCCTTCTGCCGCCCAAAAGCCGTTTTCATCAATTATTTACTGCTTTACAAAATAGCCTACAGCCACTGCACCGGGACCTGCGTGTGTACCTACAACGCTGCCAAGCTGTGCTGTGTGGATTTTTTCAGCATCGCCACCCCACACATCAAGGTTATCTGCAATATATTCCTGCATAAGTGTGCTGTCGGAGCCTGTGTAACCGATAACAAATGGTTTGCTGAAATCGATTGCACCGCTGTTTTCAACCTCTTTATTCATAAGAGAGTTTGCCTGCTTGTTGCCGCGGCCCTTTGTGAGAGACTGCACAACGCCCTCTGCAATTGCGATAACAGGCTTAAAGTTGAGCAGACCGCCTGCAAATGCAACCGCTGCGGAAACACGGCCGCCCTTTTTAAGGTATTCAAGAGTATCTACAACAGCGTATACTCGGATGTTTTCCTTGTCCTTTTCAATAATTTCAGCAATTTCCCTTGCACTTTTGCCGCTATCTGCAAGATTGAGTGCATATTCGCCCAAAGCACCTGTGCCGATTGCTACTGTGTAGCCGTCAACAACAAACACCTTGCCCTCATAGTCTGCAGCTGCAATTGTCGCGCTCTGATATGTACCGGAAAGCTTGGAGGAAATTGTAATTACCACAGCTTCGTCGCCTGCATCTGTAATTTCTTTGAAAACCCTGTCAAAAGCATCCGGTGTAGGCTGGCTTGTAGTTGGCATAACGCTGCTTGTAACCAGTTTTTTGTAGAATGTATCGTTATCAATTTCCACGCCGTCTGCGTAGCTTTCTTCGCCAAAGTTAACTGTAAGCGGAACAATTGTAAATCTGTCTTCAAGATCTTTTCTGAAGTTTGCTGTAGAGTCCAAAATAATTCTAACGCTCATTATAATTCTCCTTTTACTTTGTATATTTGTTCAGTCTATTCCTGTGGTATGCCGTCCTTTGAGATGGACTGCAGACGCATTGCTATAAAATCAAGTGTAGAGTAAAACTGCTTGCGTTCTTCATCGCTGAGCTCGTTGCCCACTGCAGCCACCGCCGCCATGGCACGCTGTGCCACAAAATCGGCAATTCTGCTGCCCTCCTGTGTAAGTGCAAGCTTTGCACGGTATGCTGTATCCTTTGAGCAGATGCGTTCAACCAGTTTTTTGTCCACCATTTCGCTCATAACACGGGATACTGCAGCTTTGTCCTTGTCGCACATTTCGCACAGCTGGGAAGCTGTAACACCCTCCGGGTGATGACGCATAATCATCAGATACTGTGCAAATGCACCTTTATGTCCGTGCTTTACCATCTCGTCACGTTCGATTTTCTGTATCTGACGGTTGATGACAGAAACTATATAAGAAAACTGCTCATACCTGCCAAGCATATAATTACCCTCTTAAAATCAACATTATACTGCCGCAGACACATGTCTGCAACATTATTATGTTACCACTTAAATGTTGATTTGTCAACTTTGTCCATTTAAACAGACTGCAGGCAATACACAGTAAAATCGTATTATACAATAAAACATCACCGTATATGAAATGCACCATATATAAAACAGCATATACAAAAGAACTGTATGCTGCAAAACAGCTTTTTGGCGGCAACAAACAGTACACAGCAAAACAGCAGGGTCGGTTTATCACCGCCCCTGCTGTTTAATGGAAATATCAATATATATCATTTCTCAATAGGAGAATGCTTATTTTTCTTCATGGCAGCCGCATGAACCCTGCTTTCCGCACTGACCAGCGAAAGAACAGCCAACACATCTTACACCTTTTTTCTTTTCTTTATATATGTAAGCCGATGCACCGCCCACTATTGCAGCAATAACCGCAATAAGTATTAAATTTGTCATACCGCCGACACTCCTTTTATACAATTATTTTTTCAGAGAATATTCCTTGTTCATATTCTTGTTTGCCTTGTTGATAAGAGATACAACAATTGCAACGATTACAACAACTGCTACGAGACCGGGAACAAAGCCTGCGCCAACAGAACCTGTTGTGATAAGTGTACCAATCTGGTATACAAAGTATGCTACAGTATAGCCTGTTGCAAACTGGAGGCCTACACCGCCCCAGAACCATTTGCGGTCGTTGATTTCACTGTTCATAGCACCAAGAGCTGCAAAGCAAGGTGGTGTAAAGAGGTTGAACATAAGGTAAGCAAGTGCTGCTGCCTTTGTAAGACCCATAACCATTGCAACTTCGTTTGCACCGCCCATAAGAGCAAGTTCTTCTGTGTCGATAAAGCTTGTAAGGCCGTAGCAAACTGCAAGTGTGCCAACAACGTTTTCTTTAGCGATAAAGCCTGTTACAGCTGCTGCTGCAAGCTGCCATGCTGCGATGCCACAGATTGGAACAAGAATTACGCCGATTGGAGATGCGATGGATGCAAGGATGGATGTGGATTCCATACCTTCTTCAACAAGCTGGAAGCTCCAGTTGAAGGACTGCATAATCTGTACAACTGTATTACATACAAGGATAATTGTACCTGCTTTTACGATATAGTCCTTGCCGCGTTCGAGCATGGACATAAATGCACGTTTAATGCTTGGTACTTTATATTCAGGAAGTTCCATGATAAAGAAAGATTTTCTGAATTTGTGGCCTGCAACCTTGTTTACAAGGAGAGCGCCGAAGAAGATGAGAAGAATACCTGCAAAGTACATAAGTGTACCAACCCAGGAAGCATCTGCAAAGAATGCGCCTGCAAAAAGTGCGATAACAGGAAGTTTTGCACCGCAAGGCATAAATGGTGCCAGCATAGCTGTTGCGCGGCGTTCGCGTTCGTTGCGGATTGTACGGCAAGCCATAACGCCAGGGATTGCACAGCCTGTACCGATAACCATTGGAATGATGGATTTACCGCTGAGACCTACGCGTTTGAAGATTGGGTCCATAACAACGGAAACACGTGCCATGTAGCCGCAGTCTTCAAGAAGTGCAATAAGGAAGTACATAACCATAACAAGTGGCAGGAAGCCAACAACAGCACCTACACCGCCGATAATGCCGTCAACAAGGAGAGACTGCAAAAATGGAGATGCACCTTCTACCATGCCTGCAACCATTTCCTGGAAAGATTCAATCCAGCCAACAAGTGTGTCTGCAAGGAATGGGCCGAATGTGGACTGTGAAATGTCAAAAACAAGGAACATTACAACAGCAAAGATTGGAATACCAAGCCATTTGTTTGTGAGAACTGTGTCGATTTTATCGCCAACGTTTTCGTCCTTTGTAAGAACCTTTCTGGTTTCCACAGCTTTAACAATGCCGTTTACAAATTCAAAACGTTTTCTGTCCTCTGCAGTAACTGCTGCTTTGTCTGTCATATCAATGTCAGCCTGTACATAAGGTGCAGCCTGTCTTTTGCCTTTAACGGACACTGCTGTTTTTACAATCTCTTTAAGACCTGCGTCGGAAGCTGTTGTGGAAATTGTTTCAACTACAGGGCAGCCAAGTTTTTCACTGAGGAGTTTAACATTGATTTCTGTTTCTTTTTTAGCTGTGATGTCGCTTTTGTTAAGTGCAACAACCACAGGAACGCCAAGTTCCAGCAGCTGTGTTGTAAAAAACAGGCTTCTGCTGAGGTTTGTTGCGTCCACAATGTTGATGATAGCATCAGGATTTTCGTTTTTAACGTAAGTGCTTGTGATGCTTTCTTCGCTTGTGAATGGTGACATGGAGTAAGCACCAGGCAGGTCTACTGCAACCAGTTCTTCTTCACCGTCATAAAATGCTTTTTTAATGTAAGCTTCCTTCTTTTCTACTGTAACGCCAGCCCAGTTGCCTACACGTTCTGTTCTGCCTGTAAGGGCATTGTACATTGTAGTTTTACCGGAGTTAGGGTTACCTGTCAGGGCAATTCTCATTTTTCCACAACCTCCCAATGTTGTAATCTATATATTTTTATTAAAAACAAGTTTATATTCTGTCAGCCGTCCTTCAGTTAGGCCGTGCTAACTCTTTGTCAAAAAAAATAGTGAAACCTCACTATTTTTAATTTTTAAATACTGATAGCTGCTGCAAGATTGTTGTCAATTGTATAGCGGCCATCTTTAATGGACACAACACAGGTGCCTTTTCTCCTGGACACAACTGTGATAGGCTCGCCGCTGTAGCAGCCAAGCGAAAAGAGGAATGCATCAAGTTCTTCATCGTCTGTCTGGATGTCTCTGATGATGTATTCTTCGCCGAGAGTAGCTTCGTTCAGACTCATACTAATTTCCTCCTTCGGTACATACTTTTAACCAATTAGCCAATGCTAACCATAACAAAGGTTATCATAAGCTAACCGATTTGTCAACCATTTTTTGACATCAAATTGTCAATTCAATAATTTTCTATAATAATGATATTTTTATCCAAAAACATATGGATTTTTATGTACACTTTTACAAACTTGATTTTAAACTGCCGATATGATATCCTATTAGAAATACTTTATTCAGCAAAGGAGAACTTTATGCATCTGCAGGAATCCGGCGAAATGTATCTGGAAACTATATACGTACTTACAAAAAAACTGGGTGTAGTGCGTTCCATAGATATCTGCGAAGAAATGGGCTACTCCAAACCAAGTGTAAGCCGTGCCATGAGCATTCTCAAGGAGGGCGGATATATTGTTGTGGAAAAGGGCGGCCATATTATTCTGACCGACGCAGGCAGACAGGTTGCCGAAAAAATCTACAGCCGCCACACACTGCTTACAAAGTTTCTCACCGGCATAGGTGTTGATGCCGAAACAGCCGCTGAAGACGCCTGCAAGCTGGAGCATCATATCAGCGATGTTACATACGAAGCTATAAAAAAGCATATAGGTCTGTAAGCTATGGACAAAAAGAAATTTGATGCAAAAGGCACCCTTGTTGACCTTTGCTTTCTCCTTGGCACAATGGTGCTGGGCTATGTAAACTTTTTTGTTTACGGTCAGTACACAGGCATGGTGGAAGCAGGTGTTATATCGGCAGATGCCCACCGTGTATTTGTGGCAGGCACCTTTATTGTGGTTGCTTTTCTGTACTATAATATTACAAAGCTGGTGCTTTCATACCGCAAAAAGATAAGCTGGCTGTTCTGGCTGACAATGTTCACCGCATTTTTATCAGCTGTGCTTGCTGTGCTGTTCACAGTTTACGGCATAGGCAGCGAAATAACATATGCATTTGTGCTTCTTAGTATGGAGCTGTATCCGTTTTTTGTAATTGTAACAGCATTTGTATATTATTTCTGGACTTATGTAAAAAAACTGTTTGACCGCAAACCTGACAGGCTGAGATAAGCTGCAAAAGTACAGCAGATTTAAATATAAAAATTCAAAGCAGGGACGATTCCCTGCTTTTTTATCTGCATAAACTCACCTTTTGTGCAAACTGTTTTACGCACTGCCTTTATGCAAAATGTAAATTCTGATACAAAAGCACAGCAGAATCCAAACAAAAAAAGACGGCTCATATGAACCGTCTTTTTTCTTTTATAACCCAATTAAATGGATTTATTTTTTGATTTCTGGCAGGGATGCTGCGATAACAGACTGACCAACACGACGTGTTTTTTCGTCTGGTGTTTCTGGTCTGAACTTGATGTCTGGGTATTCTTCTGTCATAACTTTGTCTGCAACTGCCATGATGATGTCGCCGCCTTTGCCGCTCATTACACGACCGAGCATAAGCACGTGACGGATATCATAGAACATTGCGTAAAGTGGAAGTGTATGACCAAGATATGTACCGATGGATTCGTACACTTTAACTGCTCTTTCGTCATCTGCTGCCATAAGAGCCTGAACTTCTTTAAGTTTTTCAGCAGGGCTGTTGCCTGTAAGTTCGATACCTGCTCTTGGTGCAAGTTTGATTACAGAGTCCTGAGAGAAGTATTTAACACCACAGCCGATGTCGCCAGACCATTCGTCTTCCATAGCTTCTGGCTGACCGTCTACAGGAGCAAATGCAAGTTCGTTGAGCCAACCCATGATTTTGCCTTCGTCGTTAACGTAGCCAACAGCTTCGGATGTACCCATTGCAATACCGAGAACTGCGTTGTCGCCAAGACCGATAGCACCTGCAAGAGCTGTTACGTCACCGTCGTTTACAACTTCTACAGGAACATCGCCGAATTCAGCAGCTGCTCTTGTGTAGATGTCTTTAACTTTAGCATCAAAGAGGTCCTGTGGAACTTTGATAAAGAGGGATGCGGACATTGTTCTGTTGTCTACGTAAACACCTGCGGAGGAGATACCGATAGCATCAACTCTTGGCATTTTGCTTGCAGCTGTTTTCATAGCTTCTACAATGTGACCGTAGTGGTAGTCTGGGTCTTCTGTGATTTTTGGGAACCAAACAACTTCTTCGCTGTATACGCATTCGCCGTCGATAACTGCAGAAACTTTTCTGTCAGATCCGCCTGCGTCAAAGCCGATACGGCAGCCGTCCATGTGACCACCGATAGCTTTTGCAGCTTCTTTAGCTTCCGGAGCTTTGTCAAGTGGAAGAACGATTACTTCAAATGTGGATTCGTAGATTCTTGCCATAAAGTCAGCATCAAAGTGACGTTTGCCGCCGATGCGGTATGTTTCTTTGATGTATTCGCCAACTGTTTCGTCGCCGCAAACATATACTTTAAAGCCGCCTTTTGCCCAGAGGAGCATCTTTACAAGACGGTCGATGTAGTAGCAGTCTGCTTCTTTCATTTCTTCTGTGCCGAAGATTTTTGCATCGTAACGACCGATAAGACCGTTTGTGCGTTCTACAGCAATAACAACAGGTTTTGTTGCGTTTTCTTCAAAGTGTTTGAAGAAAAGACCAAGTGGCACGAAACCTTCGTCAAGAACAGGTTTGTTTTTAATTGGGATATTAACGTTTAAAAAATCCATGATAGTTCACCTTTCCATTCTTTTTAATTTATGCTGTAAATATTCTCCTTGAAAACAGACCGCATTTATCAGCATATTTATTATTTGTCTTTATTGTATCATTTTATTCTTTGATATGCTTGTAAAAAAAGTGCTGTTTTTTTGTACAATCAGCTTTGAGCAATCAAAAAACAAATACTTTTTTGTGCAAATTGTTTAATTGAAATGTTATATTGACTGCAAGTCTCCAAACTTTGCAGAACTGCGTTTGTATTTTTGATTTTCGTTTGCACTATTGTGTACAATTGTGTATAATTAAACTGTAAGGGGTGATGATATGAACTTTGTACCTACAGCCTTGAAGCAGGACCTTGTTGTGAACGAGATTTACACCGTTCACTATTTTGAATTTTCCAAAAACTATGTATTTGAGGGGGAAAGTCATCCTTTCTGGGAGTTTGTTTATGTGGACAAGGGTGCTGTAAATGCCGTGCGTGACGGCGAACAGGTACATCTGACCAAAGGGCAGATTCTGTTCCACAAGCCAAACGAGTTTCACACCCTTATGGCAGACGGGGTAACCGCACCTAATATTCTTATTGTCTCCTTTAACTGCGACAGTGAATCTATGGACTTTTTTGAAAAAAAGGTGGCAAATATCGGCGACCAGGAGCGCAGACTGCTGGCAACCATTATTGCCGAAAGCGAGCAGGCCTTTTCCACGCCGCTGGATGACCCCTGGACCATCCGCCTTGAACGCAGCGAAAATGCACAGACAGGCTGCGAACAGTTTATAAAGCTTAGTCTGGAATGGCTGCTGCTGTCCATAATCCGCAACAACAGTGCAAAACAGCCTTTGGCACCTGTGTCGCTTATAAAAGAAAACAGTCAGAATGAAATTTTCAATAAAATAGTAAAATATATGGAGGCAAATCTGGACAAACAGCTGCTGCTTAGCGAGATATGCCGCGACAATCTTGTAGGCAGAAGCTATCTGCAGAAGCTGTTCAGAGAAAAGACGGGCGGCGGTGCAATTGACTATTTCAACCGTCTTAAAATCAACGCGGCAAAACGTATGATAAGGGAAAGCAGTGGCAATTTTACCGAAATTTCCATGATGCTGGGGTACAACTCCATACATTATTTCTCCCGCCAGTTTAAAAATATGACGGGTATGACACTCAGCGAATATGCAAGCAGTGTAAAGATACTGACAGGCAAGCAGTAAACAACGATGTAAGTCCCGAAACAAAAAACATAATAATAAAAAATATCGGTTAAACGGCACAATGTTACCGTTTAACCGATGTCTTTATTTTTAATAATTATCTGAACACCTTTGTCCATCGCTGCATAAACAACTTGTCGTTCTTTTCAAAGCCGAATTTTTCATAAAAGCCGTGGGCATCCTTTGTGCCAAGAATACCACGCAGGTCTGCCAAAAGCGGGTCGCTTATTACAGCCTGCATCATAGCACTGCCCGCACCGCTTTTACGCAGATTTTCCTCCACGATTACATCACACAAATAAAAGGTTGTGGCACAGTCGGTAATAACACGGCAGAAGCCCACCTGTTTTTCGCCCTCAAAAGCACCGAAGCAGATGCTGTTTCTCATTGATTTTTCGATGGTTTCGCCGCTGCGGTCATCTGCCCAGTAGGTAGACTGCAAAGCCTTTATCACCCACTGCAAATCCATATTTTCAAAGCCTGTTTTTACTGTGTAACTCATAGTGTATGTCCTTTTTGCATATATTTAATTATCCTGTATATTAATATATCAGACACAGCATACCTTTTCAACACGGAAAATATATATCTTTTTTGCATAAGCCATTATATGACAAAAAAAGAATTGACAATTGTCATTTTGTGCTATATAATATTATAGCATTGTTTTGGACCTTTAGCTCAGTTGGTTAGAGCATCCGGCTCATAACCGGACGGTCCACAGTTCGAGTCTGTGAAGGTCCACCAGAAAAGTCTCAGTCAGAAACGGCTGGGACTTTTGTCTTTTATGAGACTTTTCTTTCATAGGGGGATTATCCCCCTCTTGACGCAAAATTTTAACGGCAAGCTTAAAAATTTTGCTGTCACCCCCTTAGCTGAAAGCGCGTGATGCCATACGGCCACGCGGCTATATACAAATATTTGTTATCCCCCCTTTCCTTTGACATCACTGCCATATAATTACACATCATAAAAGCACAGGTTATGCACCTGTGCTTTTGTTTTTATACATATTCCCTGTCAATTTTAATAACAGTTCTGTACTGGCCTTTGTCCTGTTTTGTCATCGCTTCTGCCACCATATTTCTTATTTCCGTTTCGGTTTTATCTATGGAATAGGGCACCACAACGTCAAATACAAGGTTTGTATGAGTTGTCCCCTCCACCATACGGAAATCGTGGATGGATGCGTGACCGTCAAACAGATGTGCCACAGTTTCTGCTGTAAGCATACGCACACGTTCCACCTCCTCGTCGTGGAAGGCAATAGGGTCCATATGTATGCAGGCCTCGCAGCCAAGAGTTTCCTGCAGTTCGTTTTCTATATTGTCAATAACATCGTGGGTGTGGAGAAAATCTGCCTCGGCATCCACCTCTGCGTGCAAGGTTACCATAAGTCTGCCCGGGCCGTAATCGTGCACCACAAGGTCGTGTACACCCTTTACTTCTTCATGTGCCATAACTGTGCTGTAAATATTGCCAACAAGTTCTTCATCCGGCTTCTGACCAAGCAGAGGGGATATTGTATCCTTTGCCGCCATAATGCCTGCACGGACAATAAGCACTGACACCAGCAGACCGCACCAGCCGTCAATTGCAATATTTGTCAGATGTCCTACTACAGCCGCAAACAGTACCACCGCTGTGGAAATACAGTCGCTGAAGCTGTCTGCACCTGTGGCTTTCATTGCTGCAGAGTCAATTTTTTTGCCGACAGCATTGTTGTAAAAGCCCATATAAAATTTTACAAGAATTGAAGCAACCAGAATTACTGCCGAAAGCACGCTGAATTCCACAACCTGCGGATGCAGAATTTTGTCTATTGAGGATGTAAGCAGCTCGTAGCCCATAAGCAGAATTGCCATAGCCACCACCAGACCCGACAGGTATTCTATTCTGCCATGACCAAACGGATGTTCAGGGTCCGGCTTCTGTCCTGCCAGTTTGAAACCCAGCAGAGTGATAACCGATGAACCTGCGTCGGACAGGTTGTTGAATGCATCCGCTGTGATGGATACGGAATTGCTGATTGTACCTGCAAAGAACTTTCCTGCAAAGAGCAGTGCGTTAAGCACTATGCCCACAATGCTGCAGAGCGTACCATATGCGCTGCGTACCTGCGGATTAGCGGTGTTTTCGCAGTCCTTTATAAATATTTTTGTAAGTAAGCTTATCAAGATTTTTTCTCCCCTGTTTTAACCTGTATTTTACATACCAAGGTCTTCGTTTACAATGATAACCTTGATTCTGCCTTTGATGCGGTTGAAGTTTGTGATAACTGTGGAACAGCAGATTCTGTTTGGATGCTTGCAGTTGTGGCATACGCCGTCCTCTGTGCAAGGGGTAGCAGTTTTGAGACGCTTTGCGTTGAGCGGTGCAGCAATTGTCATCATACGTTTTCTTGCCTCTGCTTCGGTTTTAACCAGCTTGTTTCTGCCTGCAACCACAATAACCTGCTTTGGGCCGAACAGCAGCGGTGCAACACGGCTGCACGCACCGTCCTCGTTGTAAAGACGTCCGTCAGTTATGATTGCATTGGCAGAGCAGAAAAATGTATCGCAGCTGAGTCTTGCCTGCATAAGTTCAGCTTTCTTTGCAGGGTTGCTTTCCTTGTACGGGTCCACATAGCCGAAGTTGCCGCTTTCTATAAATTTAAGAATACCTGTCTGTTCAATGGTCAGAGAGCCGCCACGGTCCACCCTTTCGCCCTCTTTTACAAGTCCCTTTACAATTTCCAGTGCTTCCAGAGAGTTTTCTGCATAGTAAGCTTCAAACTGATTTTCCCTGAGTGCCTCCAGTGTTTTGCTGATCATCAATTCCATAAGTATATCTCCCGTTTTTCCATTATTTGTATAGTATACATCATAAATATGCAGTTGGCCAATGCAAACTTTACAGTATGTGCTATGTGACATACGGAAAATCTTTTTCATATTATAACTTTGAAAAGCTCTGCTTTTCACAAAACTGCAGAAAGGAGATATATTATGAAAAACAGTTCAATGTACACAGCTCTGGCGGCATTTATTGCCTTTGTGGGTGCCGCTGCATACGCTGTGTTATTTTTTATGGGATTTCTGCCTTCGGGCTTTCTGTTTGCACAGACTGGTATAACCATAGCGGTAATCGTTCTGGTGCTGCTTACCGTTTCTGCCGCATACTGTGGCTGTAAGGCCAAGCACTGTCTGCACAACTCCATAGCCTGCTTTGGCAAGGCACTTATCTTTGCCGCTGTGGTAACACTGTGCATATCGGTACTGCTGCTTATACTGCCTGCTGCAACAACAGCATTTTACACCACCGTGCTTTTCCTTACAGTTTTCTTCTGGAAATTTCTGCTGATACTGTGGGCTTTTTCCCTTGCTGTCACCATACCCTGCTACTGTTATATAGATGACAGCTGTCCCGCCGCAAGTGAAAACGGATGTTCCGGCGGATACACAACCGCAAACAGCACCGACACAAACAGCTGCCGCACAACATCAAATTACAGCACAGCAGGCAATTACCACACTTCCGGAAGCTGCTATACAAACAGCAGATACAATTACTGAAACGTGCTTTAATTAAACAGGGTAACAGATGATTGGCAATCAAAATTGCAACCGAAAATACAACAGAACAGGTAAAACCGAAAAACAAAATATCGCAAATGCAAAAAACCGCACAGGCCTGATGACCTGTGCGGTATATTTTTTCGTTTATTTTTCAAAAACCTTTATATCTTCTGCCGGGTTGATAAGTGCACCGTAATAGCCTTCGTTTTCCAGTCTGTTCAGAAGCTTGCCAAGTTTCTTTGGTCTTTCGTACATACCAACATCAAATTCTGCACGCATATCCTTTGCCTTTGCAACACATTCTGCATAGTTGTTTTCTTCAAAAATCACAGCCAGCTTTTTCTTTGCTGTAGGCGGTGTGAACTTCTGTTCGGAGAGGATTGCAAAAATTCTTTCAAAGCCGATGGAGAATCCAACTGCAGGAATGCTTTCGCCAAGGAATTTGCCGATAAGGTTATCATATCTGCCGCCGCCTGCGATTGCACCCTTGAATTCGTTGGAAACAACCTCAAATACTGTACCTGTGTAGTAGCCCTGACCACGAACAAGAGAAAGGTCAAACACAACATCGTACTTGCCGTCAGAAACTGCATTTGCTGTTGTGATAATTTTTTCCACATCAGCCACCGCACTGCTTTGCGGCATAAGTTCCTTTACATAGTCCAGTGTAAAGTTGTTGTTTTTAAGAAAATCCACAAACTTTGCAACTGCATCCGCAGAAAATTCCTTGCCGCTGAGTTCCTTTTCAACGCCATCTGCCCCAACCTTATCCATCTTGTCAAATGTGATGCAAACACTCATAAGGTCTTTTTCCTCAAAGCCCATGGAGAGCAGCAGGTCGTTGAGGATGCGGCGGTTGTTTACACGCACTGTAAAGTTTTTAAGTGTGATTGCAAGCAGAGCCTCTGTAACTGTGTTGATAAGCTCGATTTCGCTGTAGATGGAGTCAGAGCCGATAATGTCAACGTCACACTGCATAAACTCTCTCAGACGGCCTTTCTGTGGGCGTTCAGCACGGTATACGCGGTCCATCTGGATAATTTTTGCAGGGTATGGCAGTTTGGAACGGTTGTTTGCAAAATATCTTGTAAGAGGCAGTGTAAGGTCGTATCTGAGGCCCATATCTGCCAGATTGTTCTCTGTAAGCTCGCCTTCAAAAGCCTTCTGCAGTTTGTCACCGCGTTTAAGAATTTTGAAGATAAGGTTCAGGTTTTCGCCGCCTTCGGATTTATCAAGGTTTTCGATATCCTCGATAATAGGTGTTGTAATGCGGGTAAAACCGTTGGATGTATAAACTTTAAGGATTTCGCTCTGGAGATAGTCTCTTATAGCAACCTCCTGCGGAAGATAGTCCACAGTGCCTTTTACATTGCTGATTTTCATATATATTTGCCTTTCTGAACTTATTTTTAAGCCTTTTCTATTCTTTCAACCAGGAATTTATATGTGAATATAATCACAATAATTTCCATTGGCACAAGCACAATATTGCTGAACATTCTTGTAGGCAGCAGTGCAAGATAGCCCTTGCCTGTAAAAAGTGTTGTCCAGTAAGTATTGATGCCAAGATGATACACGATATTGATAATAAGTGATGATGCTGTTACCTTTGCAAGACTTTTTGCACCGCCATTCTGCAGAAAAAAGCCATAGGTTGCACCGGAAAGTGCCGCTGTCAGGGTGTAGCCCGGGAAATACGCTCCGATAGGGAACAGTATTGCCCCGATAAAGTCGCACAAAGCTCCTGCTATGCCGCCGTAAAGCGGACCATACAGCATGCCTATCATTGAAAGTGGAATAAATGCAAAGCCGATTTTTGTTATTGGGGTGGAGATTGACAAAAACCTAGAAAGCACAATTTCAACGGCGATAAGCAGGCCGATTCGGGTGATTTTGGTAACATCAAAACTGTTTTTACCAGCCATGGATATTCCTCCTTTACATATTAATGCATTTAATTATAATACAGTGAAACTGTGTAAAAGTCAATTGGCGTTTAACTGATTACTTATAAGAAACGGGCTGACAGCAATTTTCGTTGCCGACAGCCCTGTTTATTATCTATTTAACTTTATGTATTTTCTTCAGACCGTAAATAATCAGAGGAATAACAAACATCTGGATTACAATGCCGGGAATTGCATTGAAAAAGCCTTCTGCAAAAAGCATTTCTGCTGTAACCTGATTGCCAAGTGAAGCCTGCATAAAATATGTTGCTGCTGCCCATACAATACGGCCTGCAATCATATCTATAACAAGACTTTTAACGATATTACATATATTTTCCAACTTGTACTACCAAATTTGGTATTATAATCCTGTACTGCACAATAATCAAGAAGTAATTTATTTAACAATCTTTATCCCTGCCGTTTTCCTTTTTTCGGCTGTAAAACATAAAAAGAAAAGTGTGCTGTCAGGAAGAAAAAGGAACAGCACACTTTCAAGGTATTGATATCTATTATTAATAATACAGTATCATTAATAAATAATCAAGCATTTTTAATTGAGTCCAATCAATTTTTCACATTTTCATTTATATTGCCATCAGCGGTTTAATGTAGTAAGATATTTAAAGAATAAATTATATAAAAAGAACAGGATTTATTATGAAAAATATTGTTCTGGGCATATTGGCCCACGTTGACAGCGGCAAAACTACCCTGTCGGAAAGTATGCTTTACGAATGTAAAAGCATACGCAAAATGGGACGTGTAGACCACGGGGATACAGCCCTTGATACCAACGAAATAGAAAAAAGCCGCGGCATCACCGTGTTTTCCAAGCAGGCAAAATTTGTCTGCGGCAACACCTGCTGCTATCTGCTGGATACCCCCGGGCATGTGGATTTTTCTGCCGAGATGGAAAGAACACTGGCTGTGATGGACTATGCAATACTGGTTATCAGCGGCACAGACGGCATACAGAACCACACAGAAACTTTATGGCAGCTGCTGGAAAACTATAAAATTCCAACCTTTATCTTTGTAAACAAGATGGACCTTACAGGTGCAGACAAAGCAAAGGTTCTGGAGGAGTTGCAGACTGTTTTTGACAGCCAGTGCATCGATTTTACCACCCTCAGTGAAGAAACAATGGAGAACATATCCGTTGCCGATGAAGCGGTTATGGAAAAGTTCCTTATGGAAGGCATTGTGGAGGACCAGGATATCGCTTACCTTATCTCGCAGAGAAAGCTGTTCCCCTGCCTTTTCGGTTCGGCACTCAAAGGTGACGGTGTGACAGAAATGCTCTCCGCCCTTGACAAATACACCATTATGCCAAGCTATCCTGCCGATTTTGGTGCCAAAGTTTATAAAATAAGCCACGATGAACAGGGCAACCGGCTGACTCATATAAAAATCACAGGCGGCAGCCTTAAACCCAAGGACAGCCTTAAACAGATAAAGGCTGACGGTGAAACTGTTGAGGAAAAGGTAAATCAGATACGCGTTTACAATGGCGAAAAATTCAGTGCCGAAAACTTAGCTGAAAGCGGCACAGTATGTGCTGTGACAGGACTTACCGGCACATATTCAGGTCAGGGTCTTGGCATAGAAAGCAACTTAAGCCAGGCACTTACCCAGCCGATTTTTACCTATCAGGTGCTGCTGGACGAAAAGACCGACGCATTTACCGCCCTTGCAAAATTCCGCATTTTGGAGCAGGAGGACCCGCAGCTTAACGTTACATGGAAAGAACAGCTGGGAGAAATTCATATCAGCCTTATGGGCGAAATTCAGCTGGAAGTGCTTAAAACCGTTGTAAAGCAGCGTTTTGGCATGGATATAGAGTTCAGCAAAGGCAATGTGGTTTACAAGGAAACCATTAAAAACACCGTTGAGGGTGTGGGGCACTTTGAGCCTCTGCGCCATTATGCCGAGGTGCACCTGCTGCTTGAACCGCTGAAAAACGGACAGGGCCTTGTGTTCGACACCCTCTGCAGCGAGGACAAACTGGACAAAAATTGGCAGCGACTTGTGCTTACACACCTTGCGGAAAAAACACATATCGGTGTACTGACAGGCAGCCCCATTACCGATATGAAAATTACCCTTGTAAGCGGCAGAGCCCATATAAAACACACCGAGGGTGGCGATTTCCGCCAGAGCACCTACCGTGCAGTGAGACAGGGACTTATGCAGGCAGAAAGCGTGCTTTTAGAGCCTTGGTATAACTTTACAATAACAGTGCCTATGGAAAATATCGGCCGTGTAATGGCGGATATGCAGAAGATGTCGGGCAGCTTTGAGCCCCCCGAAACCGTGGGCGAAAACGCAGTGCTCAAAGGCGAAGCACCTGTTGTCAAAATCAACGACTACAAATCGGAAATTATCAACTTTACCCGCGGCAAGGGCAGGATAAACTGCCAGCTGAAAGGCTATTTCCCCTGCCATAACGCAGACGAAGTTATTGCACAGTTTGGCTACGATGCAGAAAGCGACCTTGAAAACACACCTGACAGTGTGTTCTGTCCAAAGGCAAGTGCCACAGTTGTAAAGTGGAACGAGGTAAAAGACTGGATGCACCTTGAAAGCTTTTTAAAGCCTAAAAAGGAGTTTGTCAGGCAACCAATAAGCAGAAATGAAGTTGTGGAATACCGCAGCATACTGGAGCAGGACAAGGAGCTTTTAAAGATATTTGAAGCTACCTACGGCAAGATAAAGGTGGACAAATATACTGCCTTTGACCCTGCAAGAAAAAAGGATAAGCCTGACACAAACAAGGCTGTAAAGTATGATAAAGACTTTCTGCTTGTAGACGGCTACAACATAATCTTTGCATGGGACGAGCTTAAGGCAATAGCCAGAGAGGATATAAACGCTGCAAGAGAACGCCTTGTCAATATTCTCTGCAACTATCAGGGCTTTAAACGCTGCGAGGTTATTGTGGTGTTTGACGCATACAAGGTAAAAGGCAGTGTTGGCAGCATTGAGCGATTCCACAACATCACCATTGTATATACAAAAGAGGCAGAAACTGCCGATATGTACATTGAAAAGGTTACCCATCAGATTGCAAAAAATCATCGTGTACGTGTTGCCACCAGTGACGGACTGGAGCAGGTGATTATACTTGGACACGGTGCTATGAGAATGTCTGCCGCAAACCTTAAGGAAGAAGTGGCTGAAATTGAAAAGGCTATACGGGAGATTATAGAATAACTAAAGGAGATATTTTATGGATTTATTAAGAGTCTTAAACAGTGTGGGGAAATCAATATTTGTAAAATATTATTATAATTTCAAAAACAAAAGCCGAGATGCCTGTATAATTGGATTTGAAGAAAATTTCACTGATAATGCAAAGAGCACAAGAACTGGTCACGCACAGAGAATTTTCCGTGAAAACAAAAATATCGAAGCATTGGAGATAATTGTCAGTTCTAACCGAGTTGATGACTTTACCCGTAAAAAAGCTATAGAAATCTTAATGAGAGAAAGACAATAGCAAAAAGCGATGATTTTCTAATCATCGCTTTTTATTTTGGTAAAAAAGTCATATAAAAATTAAAAGGTCCCAGATTACTCTGAGACCTTTTATGGAGGCGCCAACCAGATTTGAACTGGTGAATAAAGGTTTTGCAGACCTCTGCCTTACCACTTGGCTATGGCGCCATCCATTATTAAAAAATGGAGCGGGTTACGAGGCTCGAACTCGCTACCTCCACCTTGGCAAGGTGG
>JAFSFT010000062.1 GCA_017435045.1 Oscillospiraceae bacterium | reverse complement strand
TTGTTGTGAATCAAAATTTGATAAGTAGCATTGTTATTATGATGGCGTGTATTGGCTTTTTTTTCATAATGGATATCGGGGACAGAAAGGAAAGTGCATGTGTATATAAGATAGAATGAAAGATGAAGCGATAAATTCCAATTTATCTGACAGTAAGGGCACAATTATATATATTGCAATATTCCGTATAATGCGGACAAGGATAAAAGCCAGACTGCTGATGCAGTCTGGCTTTTGCTGTTTTACAAATCCTTGTCAAACAGTCGGAAGTTTTGACAGAGGTGAATATGAAAATTAAATTACCGCAGATGTTTAAACTTTTCGTTTCTGCCGAATACGCAGTAGATAAGCACTGCACTTAAAAGGTACAGCACCACAGTTATATAATACGGTGCGTTGTAGCTTACCGCCAGCATTATAATGCCGCCTGCCTGTGTGCCCAGGGCACGCAGCAGATTGTCGGTAAGAGAGAAGATGCTGCTCATAACCGTTCTCTGCTTTTCTTCCACAAGGTCCATTGCCATGCTCTGCAGCACAGGGTTTGCCATGTTCATAAGGGAGTTGCGGAAGAAAAAGCTTACCGCCATAAGAAATGCACCCTGCGGAAAGGAGATGGAGATGAGGAACGGTATGGACATAAGCTGGCAGATAAGCACAAAACGCACTCTGCCAAAACGGCGGCTGAGTTTTGGGGTAAGCAGGCCGCCAAGCACTGTGCCAAACTGGGCAAAGGCCATAATGGTGCCCACAACGCTGTCGGTGGTGTTGAGGCTGTGCTTGATGTATACGCTGAAAAACGGCACGATAAGCCCTGCACCAAGGCCGATAAGGGCGGTTTTGAGCATATACAGGCCGCTGTCACGGTTGAGCACCGAAAGATAGGCCTTTATGCCGCCCTTGCCGCGGGAATTATCGCTGAATTCAAGGTTGAACTGAATTTTTGAAAGGGCAACAAGATTTACTGCAAGCAGCACAAAGCTGATGTTAAGCACCATGCGGCTGCCGAAAACCAGACCGCCAAAGCCTGCAAAAATGTCGGAAAATCTGCCGAACAGAAAGCTGCCCGAAAACATTGCAATGTTGTTAAGCACAAAGGAGGCGGAAAAAACGCCTACGACAGTTTTTTCGTCGCTGTACTTTTTGTAGAAGGGTGCCTGCACCACCACAAAGATTGCCTGCGACACCCCAAAAAGAAAGGACGCCGCCTGCATAACGGGCAGCAGGGTAAGGTTTGTAAAGGCAAGGCCGCATACAAGCATTGTGGAAAAGGAGATGTACAGCGCACGCTTTGTGCCAAAGTTCTGCACCAGCAGTATGGCGAAAAATGCACCTATGGAGTTGCCCAGTGTACGCAGGGAAAGGAGGCTGCCGATTACAACCTCCGAAAGGCCGATGTTGGTGTAGTATATGCCAAGCATAACGCTTAAGGCGGCCATTACAAGCCCGTTTACAAACACGCACACCATAAAATGCTGCACGTTTTTGCCTGCGTTATGCACAATTTCGTAAAATTCTGTAAAGATACTCACGGTGGTTCCTCTGTATGTATAAAAGGGTTAAGATGGTGGTTTAAGTGCTGTGCCGTTTGGCTGTGCGGTGGGCACGGCTGTGGTGGTTTTTGTAATGATGGTGTGCTTGCTGATGGCTGTGCGGTGCTGTGGCACTGCAATGTGGTTTTGTGCTGTTGTTTTGAGCATTTTGCCGTTTGGTGCAGCGGTGTTTTTTGTGCTGCACAGCCGATTGTCTTGTGTATAAAAATCAGCGTTACACATTCTATCACTTTAACAGATTGTTTTCAATTAAATAAATAGACTAATTATATAAAAATACAGGGCAGCTTTTTGTGGAAAAGGGAAAAAGGGAAAAGTATATGTAACTTTACCTGCCCAAAGCACAGATGCTTTGCATATTACTTTTGGCGGCAAAAGTGACCAAAACTGCTGTTGAGGCGGGTAGGGGGACAACCCCTCCGCCTCGTACCTCGGCACCTCCCCTTACACAGGGGAGACATTGGGGGCGTATGTGGTGTGCGGCACAGGGGAGGCATATGTGGTATGTAGCAGAGGGAGTCGGGTGGCGGAGTGTGGGGAAAAGTCTCTCCCTCAGTCAGCTACGCTGACAGCTCCCTCGTCAGAGGGAGCCAGAGGGCGGTGTGCGGAAAGAGGAGTGAGGCTTTTGAGCAATAATATAATGACCGCCCTGCACGCAGGGTACAGGGCGGTGTGTTTATCGGTGTATGTGTGCTGTGGTGTTCGTTTATATACTTATATCATCCACAATGTCGGTGATGTATGTGTCCAGTGCAATAATGCTGCTGCCGATGGCGGCAATGTTGGACTTTGTAACCGTTACAATTATGCTTACGCAGCGGCCTTTCTGTGCGGAGTATTCCCCAACCCATCTTTCCAGCAGAGGCTTTATATGCTCCACAACGTGTCCGCTTACAATTATAACCGCAGGGTTGTAGCAGCTTTCCAGTATGTCCAGCGCAAGGCGGAAGCTGTGGCTGAACTTTTCCATAATCTCCACCGCCCAGGGCCTGTTTTCGCTGTAGGCTTTTACTATGTCGGGCACCGAGCAAACGCTTTTGTCCTGCTTTTGTGCCTCGCTTATAAGGAACTTGTCGCACAGCCTTGTCTGCAGGCAGCCTTTTCTGCCGCAGTCGCACATAATGCCGTCTGCTTCAAGGGTGATATGCCCTATTTCTCCAGCCGCATTTCTAAAGCCGCGCACCACGTTTTCGCTGCTTACCGCTGCCGCACTTACGCCGCTGCCTATAACAAGTACGGCACTGTCGATGCCGTCCGGAATATTGTGGGACGCCTTTTCTCCGCGTATTCTTGCCTTGGTGTCGTTTTCTATAATCATAGGCTTGTTGAAAAGGGAACGCAGGTGGGACAGAATGTTCTGGTTTTTCCACCTTAGCTGGGTGGAAAAATCCACAATGCCGCTGTTGTGGTTTACAATGCCCGGCACCGCAAGACCAATGCCCACCACCTTGTCGTACGGTATGCCGTTTTCCGCAAGAAATGCCATGCCCTCGCTGTGTATATCGCAGGCAAGAATGTCGATGTCCTGCTGCACAACGCTGTATTCCACCGATTTTACCGCCACACAGTCCCCGTGCAGGTCGGTTGCGGCAAAACGCAGAGCACCGCCTGTAAGCTCTATGCCCAGAGCATAGGCACTGTGCGGTATTGTGTCCAGCATAACGGCGTGGCGGCCAACACCCTTGGTGATGGTGTCCGTCTCGGCAATGATGCCCTTATTGATAAGCAGGGCAGATATCCTTGTTATGCTTGTGGGGCTTATGTCAATTTTTTTTGCCAGCTCTGTTCGGGAAATGGGTCTGTGCTCGATAAGTGCAGACAGGAACAGCTTGACGTTGCTTTTTTTGATGATGACCTGGTCTTTTTTCATAGACTACTCCTGCGGGGAAACATATATTTTAATTATAAAATATTACTTTTTTATATACAAGCAAAATTGGCAGACTTGGGCTGACTTTGGAGAAATATACATAAAAGGGCGGCGGTTTTTGTTCAGTTTTTTTCAGCAGGAAAAAATGGGTGGCGGAGGAGAGAGGGATATTTGTGTTTTATTATTGGGATGTTGATAAGCTGCCTTTGTTTTTTGTAATATTTTGACAATTTATATGTCATTATGATATAATACAACTCTAAGGTGCTACCACATACGGTAGGCGGTGATGCCCTCTTACAGAGGGACTGTGACCCTCTGTTTACATAGATAATCCGTTTATGGAAATCTACGAAAGGAGGGCAATTATTATGAACTTTGTGACTTGGACCGAACTAATTCAGGTTGGAATATTAACAGTAGCGATAATTGGCTTGTTTTTTCAGGCAAACAAAAAGTAACCGTCTTATTGGCCTTTGACGGTTACTTTTCATTTTGAAATATAACTAATCGGGGCTAGCCGTCTATCGGTAGCACCTTTTCTATTGTTATATTACCACTTTTCTGGGGAAAAAGCAATATTAAATTTATAAAGCCTGTTTAAAGTAAAAAATAATAGATAATGGATGAGGATAAAAACAGATGTTCAGCATACTTCAGCTTCGCACTGCCGGGCAGTTTTGGAAGAGCAGAGGTGTAATTTTCTTATATGGTCAAGTTCTTGGTGTTTTGCCCGTTCCTGAGCTCCAAAGCATAAATTCAATTTTGTATGCATAATACCACAAAAGTTTACTAAGGTCAATTTGAAATATAAATGTGGATGATGTTTATATATCTGCATAAAAGGAAAACAGGCTACTTGTGTAAATATATGTATAAACAAAAAAGAAACAACAAAGAAAGGATAGTCAGATACCTTGTTGACAAATGCGGTGTTTTGTGCAAATATTTAATTGGGTAAAATATATCTGTGAATATTTTTACGTTTTTTAAATACAGTTTTAAATATTTTTTTGCGAGGTGTAAATATGAAAAGAGTTCTGGTTGCGGCAATGCATCACGAATCCAACTCCTTTAACCCTATCGTTGCAGGCGAAAAGGACTTTATGGTTATGAGAGGCAAGGAGTTTTTTGAAAACTTCCGCCCTAACGATTCCCTTACAGGGGTGTGCAAAACCCTGCTTGCGGCAGGCTACGAGGTTATCCCTACAGTTTCTGCCCGTGCTGTGCCAAACGGCGAGGTGGACTATGACTTCTATATGGGCATTAAAAATGAGATTATCGAGATGGCAAAGGCGGCAGATGCCGAAAAACCTCTCGATGCAATTACCCTTTCTCTCCACGGCTCTATGAGAATTAAAGATTTTGGCGAGGCAGAGGGCCCGCTGCTGGAAGAACTGCGTGCGCTGTTCCCAAATATCCCTATTTTTGCGTCCCTCGATATGCACACCACAATGACAGACCGCATGCACAACAACTGCAACGGCTTTGTGGGCTATAAATGTGCACCGCACACCGACTGCTACGAAACAGGCGAGCACGCTGCAAAGCTTACCATAGCTGCCCTTGACCGCGGCGTGCAGGCAAAATCTGCGTGGGTAAGGGTGCCTATCATCATCGCAGGCGAGCAGTCCTCCACTGTTGTGGAACCTATGATTACAATTATCAACGAGTTCCGCGAAACCGAGAAAAAAGAGGGCGTGCTGGCGGCAAGCCACCTTATGGGCTTTCCTTGGGCAGACAACGAGGACAGTTCCATGGCTATCTATGTGGTTGCCGAAACACAGGAAATTGCCGACAGAGAGGCAATACGCCTTGCCGACTATGTGTGGAGCAAAAAGGACGAGTTCTGCTTCCAGACCGAAACCTACAGCGAGGCAGAAACCCTCGACGTGACCTTTGAGGCGGTTAAAAACGGCCAGACACCTGTTTACATCTCCGACTCAGGCGATAACCCTACAGCAGGCTCCTCCTCCGACTGCACAGGCTTCCTGCGACGCATTATGGAGGACGGCAGAACAGCATCCCTTAAGGCACCTGTGCTGTACGGCGGCATCTACGACCCTGTTGCCACAGCAGAGTGCGAGGGCAAGGTGGGACAGGAGATTACCCTGACCTTCGGTGCTAAATTTGACAGCAGAACAACCAGCCCGATTACCGCAACAGGCGTTGTAAAACAGTTTGTAAAAGGCTGGGAAACCTTTGGCAGAATGAAAAGCGACATCGCTGTGTTCAACACCTGCGGCGTGGACGTTATCATTGCCGAAAAACACATTGGCTATGCAACCAGCCATCTCTATCTTGACCTTGGCTACGACCCAAGCCAGCTTGACATTGTGGTGTGCAAGCTGGGCTATCTGGGCGACCATCATGAGTCCTTTGCAAAACGTGCCATTATGGCACTGACAAAGGGCAGCACAAACGAGGACCTTAAGACACTGGAGTACACAAAGGTGCCAAGACCTTTGTTCCCACTGGACGAGGGCTTTGAATACAGCGCAAAGGATTTTCTTAAATAGGTAAAAGCGAAAAAGCCACCGGAATAACCGGTGGCTTTTGTTTGTACAGGGGGGATACTGTCAGGGGCTGCAGCACGACTGACAGTTCGCTTTTAAAGCGGTGCCAGTTAATATTTTCTGCGTAGGAACAGATAGCTTACCCAGTAAAGTATAAGCAGGGCACATACTGTAAAGGAGATTGTCTGGGAGATTTCCCGCTGGCCTGCAATCTGCAGGGCGATTATTGCCACGGCACCAAACATAACGTAAAGGTAGCCTGCCCATGCCCACGCTCTGCCCGAAAGAAATCTGTTGCGTTCGTCGCTGTTCTGTGTATCCACGTTTTCGCGGTACTGCTCGTTGCTGTGGTATTTTATCCGTCTTGCAAGCTGCAGTACGCCCACAGCCAGCAGTGCGATGCCAAGACCCGACCAGTAGCTGTCATGCTGTGGCCCGAACTGCATTACGGCAAGCACTGCACCCAGCACAATCCAGAAAATGCTGATATATACTCTTTTGTCCTTTTTCATAATCTGCCTCCCTTAAGCTTCTTCCTCAAAGATAAAGATGTCTTCGATGGTCATTTCAAAATATTTTGCGATTTTGTGTGCAAGGAATATGGAGGGGTTGTACCTGCCCGTCTCCAGACTGCTGATGGTCTGGCGGGACACGCCCATAAGTCTGGCAAATTCCTCCTGCTTTATGCCTTTTTCCCTGCGGATTTCTTCGATGCGGTTTTTCACAGGATACCTCCTATAGATTTTGTAAAGCTAACTTTACATATACAATAGCATAGGGAGAGGGGTTGTGTCAAGTGTGCTTTACATTTTTCACATTTGTGAAAGAGGGAAGGGGGGAGTGTTACTTTGCTCGCCCAAAGTGACCAAAAGGCAGATGCTTCGCATGTCACTTTGCTCGCCCAAAGTGACCAAAGACAGATGCTTCGCATGTCACTTTGCTCGCCCAAAGTGACCAAAGGGCGTTGTCCTCTGGACGTTACTTTTGTGACCAAAAGCACAGATGCTTCGCATATAATGCCTCCCTCTGAGGAGGGAGGTGGCAAAAATCTTTGATTTTTGACGGAGGGAGAGATGCGTTGTATGTAACTGTTTATATGAAGCATAGATGCTTCGCATGTCACTTTTGGCAGCAAAAGTGACCAAAACTGCCGCTGAGGCAGGCAGCGGACCCCGCCTCCTTTTCACAGCCGCAAGGTCTTTGAACAAATA